>NZ_JAWDKD010000001.1:0-2974 GCF_032714475.1 Methanolapillus africanus
AACCGGTGTGTGAGAATAATGTTTTGGTTATATCAGACGCTAACTGAAGAAACGGTTTGTGCTGGTATAACGCCAACAGGTGGATGGCTCGGCTCAAGGGCTGATGAAGGACGTGCCAAGCTGCGAAAAGCTCTGGGTAGGCGCAAGGAGCCAATGAACCAGAGATATCCGAATGGGAATCTTGATGCAAAGCATCGATCAGTCATGATCAGGAACGCCCCGAATTGAAACATCTTAGTAGGGGCAGGAAAAGAAATCAAATGAGATGCCGCTAGTAAAGGCGATTGAACACGGCAGAGTTCAAACTGAATCCGTTTTAGGAATAAGACGGAGATGTGGTTTATGGACGGCTGTATTTTTCCCATCTTATGGAACCAAACTTGCCTGAAACGGCAGACCGCAGAGTGTGATAGTCACGTCGGTGAACATAAAAGGAAAAAAGCCAGATCCTGAGTAGCGTGGGTCGGAAATCTCGCGTGAATAAAGGGAACACCAATCTCTAAAACTAAATACCTCTTGAGTCCGATAGCGAATTAGTAGGGTGACCGAACGCTGAAAAGTACCCCGAGAAGGGAGGTAAAAAGTGCCTGAAACCTGTTGGTTATGGAACGATATGGCGCGAAAGGATCTTTTTCGCGAAGGAAAAAGCCGCGAGGCTTGTGTACGAGCGAAACTGCCGGCGTCATATCCTACGTTTTGAAGAACGGGCCAGGGAGTTTATCTTGGTGGCGAAGGCTAATTAATCGTTTAAGAAGCCAAAGCGAAAGCAACAAGTGCGCAATCGTAAGATGAGGCACGGCGTATACAAGTGCGCGGAGTCACCGGGATAAGACCCGAAGCCGGGCGATCTAGGCGTGGACAGGTTGAAGCGTAGCGAAAGCCGCGTGGAGGACCGCAAGTGGTATTGATCTGCAAATCATTCACGTGATCCACGTCTCGGAGTGAAATGCTAATCTAGCCCGGCATCCGCTGGTTCCCTCCGAAACATGTCGCAGCATGACCTGGCTTGAGGTCGTTGGTGGAGTAGAGCACTGATTGGGGAATCCGGGGAAGAAATTCTTCGCTCCCCTGTCAAACTCCAAACCCACCCACACCGTAGATGGCCGGAGTCCGCACTGCTGGGGTAAGCTTGTAGTGCGTAAGGGAGACAACCCTGCCCATGGTTAAGGTCCCGAAGTGTCGGCTCAGTGTAAACACTAAAGGGCGTCCCAAGCCCAAAACAGCTGGAAGGTTAGCTTAGAAGCAGCTACCCTTTAAAGAGTTCGTAACAGATCACCAGTCGAGGTTTGGGGCCCCGAAAATTGACGGGGCTTAAGCCGACCACCGATACCATGGAGTACCGTAAAAGGTAATCTCGTAGGAGGGCGTTGCGTTCGGGCAGAAGCAGGGCCGTGAGGTCCTGTGGACCGTGCGCAAACGAAAATCCTGGTAATAGTAGCAGCATAGTTGGGTTAAAATCCCAACCGCCGAAGGGGCCAGGTTTCCTCGGCAATGATCATCAGCCGAGGGTTAGTCGGTCCTAAGACGTACCGTAACACGAGTACGTCGAATTGGGAAACAGGTTAATATTCCTGTACCGTTGACAAATAATCCTGACGCTTAAGGGAAGACCGGGCGGCGCTGTCGCGCCGTTTAAGCATTGAAACGAATGGAGAGCCGTCATGGCGAGAAGTTTGCGAATGTGTGATGACGAAAGCCGGTTGCACCCATGAGCCCGTGAAAAGGGTGTCAAACGACCGTACCGAGATCCGACACAGGTGCCCCTAGCTGAAAAGGCTAAGGCGTGACGGAGTAATTCAGTTTAGGGAATTCGGCAAATTAGCTCCGTAACTTCGGGAGAAGGAGTGCCTGCTGTGAAGACAGCAGGTCGCAGTGACCAGGGAGCTCCAACTGTCTAATATCAACATAGGAGATCGCAAATCCGTAAGGATGAGTACGATCTCTGAATCCTGCTCAGTGCGGGTACCTCAACCTCCGGTTCAACGGAACGAAGGGCCCGTAAACAGCGGGGGTAACTATGACCCTCTTAAGGTAGCGTAGTACCTTGTCGCTTAATTGGCGACTTGCATGAATGGATCAATGAGAGCTCTACTGTCCCAAACTGGAATCCGGTGAAGCTTACTTTCATGTGCACAGTCATGAGACTTCCGGGGGGAAGTGAAGACCCCATAGAGCTTTACTGCAGCCTGTCGCTGAATTGTGATTTCGAATGTACAGTGTAGGTAGGAGGCGTCGAAGCGGGTGCGCCAGCATCCGTGGAGCCGAAAGTGGGACACTACCCTTTTGGAATTACGATTCTAACTCTGAATCAGAGGACCCCGATAGGTGGGCAGTTTGCCTGGGGCGGGACGCCCTTGAAAAGATATCAAGGGTGCGCAATGGTTGACTCAAGTGGGTCGGAAACTCACTGAAGAGTGCAAGAGCATAAGTCAGCCTGACGTTATTTCGCACAACAAGGAATGACGAGACGAAAGTCGGTTCTAGCGAACTTTTGAGCCCGCTTGGTGCGGGCCAAAAACTACAGAAAAGTTACCTTGGGGATAATTGTGTCGTTGCCGGCAAGAGTACATATCGACCCGGCAGCTTGCTACTTCGATGTCGGTTCTTTCCATCCTGGCCGTGCAGCAGCGGCCAAGGGTGAGGTTGTTCGCCTATTAAAGGAGATCGTGAGCTGGGTTTAGACCGTCGTGAGACAGGTTGGTTACTATCTACCGGAAGTGCCCGATGTCTGAGGGTAAGTTGCTTTTAGTACGAGAGGAACAGAGCAACGGCGCCACTAGTCTACCTGTTGTCTGACAAGGCAACGCAGGGCAGCCACGCGCAAATGAATAAGAGCTGAACGCATCTAAGCTCGAAATCAAACTCAAAAAGAGACATCAATAAGGACACTCATAAAAGATGAGGTCAATAGAAACGGGATGTAAGCATCAAGGCAACGAGGTGTTAAGTCCGCGTTCACTAATTGTCCGTTCCA
>NZ_JAWDKD010000002.1:0-110051 GCF_032714475.1 Methanolapillus africanus
CTCGAAGATGGGAATCACATAATCGTTTTCGTTGCCGTATTCATCGATTCTTTCATCAAAATCTTCCGCGCGGAATCCGTTTGAAAAACCGGATTCAAATTCGGAATCAGGAAGACAGAAATTTTGAATCAGTCGGTCGACAAACGGACATCGACCAACTCACCGTTTCTGAATCCGTTCCGGATTTTTGAGGCCAATTCGGAATCGGCCCGAAGCTTAATTTCGCCCGACCGACCGACCGTCGCACTGAAAAGCATCCGCCCACCCATGAAAACATCGACATCCTCGCCGGAAAGTTCCGGAACTTTTAAGATGAAATGCTTTTTCGTTTTCTCGAAGATGGGAATCACATAATCGTTTTCGTTGCCGTATTCATCGATTCTTTCATCAAAATCTTCCGCGCGGAATCCGTTTGAAAAACCGGATTCAAATTCGGAATCAGAGTCGGAATCGGAACCGGAATCAGAGTCGAATTCATCGTCAAATTCGGAAGAATTTGACCGTGCGGCGGCAAAGCGGGAAGAATTATACGGATGGTAAGAAGAGTCATCTGAATCGCCGGCATTTGATTTTTTCATGCCGCGCCGGTCCCGCATCGTCAAATCCCGGACGTCAATCCGGATACCGAGTTTGGATTCAATTTGAGAAATTGTATCGCCGCCCCGGCCAATAACTTTTCTTTTGTCCGTCGGTTTGACTTTGACAACCGCGTTCCGGTCGGAAACCATTTCCGCCTCAACCGGCCCCGAAACATAACGGGCGACTTCCATTTTAATTTTAGATTCCATTCCGTCCCACGCGGGTTTTCGGACAGTTTCATTTTCACGGGCGGAAAGCGCCGCACCGACCGGCATAACAACCACTTGTTCGCCGTACGTGTAAATTTCATATTCCGCCACCTTTGACGCCATCTCGGATACCACGATCACCGGCCGCGCCAAGTCTGCTTCCATCATGCCGCTGGGGACTTTGACAGTGAATTCAAGCGTGTACACTTTGGCGATCTCGCCTTTGTCAATGAAAATCACGGTGTCAACGACTTGCGGAATAATGCCGAGCTCCACCCGCCCGATCAGCCGCTGAACCGCGTCAATCGCGCGCGTCGCGTGAACGACGCCGAGCATGCCGACGCCCGCGAGGCGCATGTCCGCAAACAGCAAAAAGTCCTTCGTTTTTCGAACTTCGTCGTAGATGGTGTAATCCGGACGCACCAGCAACAAAAGATCGGCTGTGTTTTCCATTTTACCATCCAGCGGCGCGTATTGCGTCACTTCGGCGGGCACCTGCAAATCGCGCGGCGACTCCATCGTCTTGACGACGTTGCCGGCGGATAACAAGAATCGTGCAACGCCGGCAGCAAATGTGGATTTTCCGGCGCCCGGCGATCCGGCGATGAGGACGCCGCGCTGTTCCAGAATACGGTTTTTGAGTTCGTCGCTCGCTTTGTATTTTTCAAAATCGACGGACGCAATCGGACGGACGATGGTAATTTCCGTGTCGTCCGAAAACGGCGCTGCCGTCATCGCAATTCGCATATCCCGGATTTGAAGAACAAGCGCGCTCATCGGGTCTTCCGACTCCATTTCAATAAATGAATCGGAATCGTGTTTGGCAAACTCGACCAACTCGGCCCGGATTTTGGATAATTCGGCGGCGCTGATCGCCGTATCGCCGACCGGGATGTATTTCATTTCACCGACGGATCCTCTTTTGGCCATCGGCAGGCAATTGTTTTTCAAATGGACGGACATGGTGGTGGGATCAAACCAGGACAGAACGGATAAATCCAAATACGGGTCGCCTTGTTCTTCGATTTGTTCGTCCGCGCCGAGCCGCACGGCGGACGGGACAAAATCCACATGAAGCCCGCGCGCAACGCCGACGGCGGCTTGAACTTTGTCCGATGTGACAAAAAGACCGCCGAATTCGACCGCCGTTTCCCGAATGAGCGCGTCGACCGCCCCAAAGGCAGCGTCTGCGACGCGGTATTTTTCCGGGCGGCTGCCGGCAAACGTCAGCCGGATTTCGTCGTCCGCATGCATTTGTTGAAGAGCGACAATTTCGGAAAGCCCTAAGAATCCGATTTCTTTGCCTGAATTGGCTTGATGTTCAAGTTCCGCCAAAACGGCTTCCGGAATAACGACTGTTAACTTATTGGAAGAAGAATAACGTCCTGCGGCAATGCCGTTGGATAAAACGCCGTCAATGACCGCACTGGTGTCGGCAACGACGATTTCACAGGAATATTTTTTGACCGGGTTAAAATTCATATCAAATCCGGAAACGACTTCCGCTTTTGAATGAACAGGACTTTTTGTATTTTGCTTGGATATTTTTTTAGAGTTCATAGAGTTCATACCGAAAAATAGACTGTATATCTATAATAAACCATTCGAAAAGGAGGAGAAGAGAAAAGGGAAGAAGAAAATAAGAAAACAAAAGAAATAGAAAGAAAAATAAAAGAAGAAAAATAAAAGAAAAATGAATAAAAGAAAAAATGAAAGAAAATTAAAAATCAGAACCAGATAAACGAATCAATAAACATCTTCGGCGTCAAAAACTTTTTCACCCACCGTTTTTCCATCGATTGTCCGGTAAAAGCAGGACCGGTATCCAGTGTGGCAGGCGCCGCCGACTTGTTCGACCAAAAGCAAAACCACGTCTTCATCGCAGTCGGTTAAAATCTCCTTCACATATTGATAATGACCGGACGTTTCTCCTTTTTTCCAAAGAGATTTTCGGCTTCGGCTCCAAAAGTGGGCGATTTTTGTTTCCGCCGTCAATTGAAGCGCCTCTTTGTTCATAAACGCGAACATCAGAACGTCGCGCGTTTCCGCATCCTGAACAATCGCCGGAATGAGCCCGTTTTCGAATTTTAAAGAATTGACCAGATTGGAATCAGACATAACAGGTAAGGCTTTTGGATTAGTATATAAATTTTCCGATTTTGATAAAATCCGCAGCGTTATAAAGGATTAGGATTTTTTGTTTTTGTGAAATGATGACAATGAAAAATTTCACAACCGGCATTCCCGAAATTGACCGCCTGACAAGGAGCTGTGTCAAAGGCGGGTCGTTTTTGCTCTTTTGCGGAAACGATGATGAGGGAATGGAATCCTTTTTGGCCCTGATTGAGAGATCGGGGAGGCAAGCTGAAAAGGAGGACGAAAAACAAAACCCCCGAGAAAACCAGAAGGCAACAGAAAACGGCTGCCGGCTTTCAAAAGCCTGCCCTTCCGGCCGGAAGCACGGCAGTCCGTTTCATACTTTTTTTATCATCGACAGCATCAGCGAAGAATTTTCAAACTCAACGCCGGAAGAGATTGTCCCCAAGATTCTCCAAATCCGCAGCGATTTGAGGAATAAAAACGGAAAGCGGAACGAAAACACGAACGAGAACAAAGAAAAGAGCACGGACAAAACAGACGAGAACAATGAAAGTTCCGAGCCTTTTTTAATCGGCTGCCTTCATGAAGGCATTTTGCCGGAAGCGGTTGAAAACCGCCTCAAACATATTGCCGACACTCATTTTCAGTTTGAAATGCGGGAACGGGGAAATTCCTTTGAGAGAACGCTGGCAGTTTACAAATACAAGACCGGCTGCGGCGATGACGCAGAATCGGAGATACCTGAAAGAATAAACGGAAAGGTATTCCGGTACATTTTGGACGGCGGCAAATTTCAAATTGAGAGTAAAAAGAGAATTTACTGATTTGACAAAAAATTGAATATTTTCCATTTTTGAAATCAAGTTTATATATCTCTCATGGAATTTACATATTTTACAATTGGTTTTCAGCTTTTTTAATTTTGAAAAGATTTGAAATGATTATTTTATTATTTATTTGAGGGAATTTTATGAATCAATCCACACAATTATTTGATCTCCGCGCAGGCAGCCTCCGGATTCAAAACCCGATCGCGCTTTCGGCGATGGCCGGCGTCACCAATGGCGGCTTTGTCAGCAAAAACGCGAAAGGTGCCGGACTTGTTGTGATCGGCGCTTACAATTTAGATAACGTATCCATAGAAGCCGCCGCAGAAGTACAAAAGCGCGGACGAGAAGAATTTATCATCGATGTTGAAAGCGTTTTCCAGACCATTGCATCGGAAATCGATAAGATTAAAGCCGTTTCGCCGGAAACGGTTGTTGCCGTCAGCGTTCGTTCCGCTTCGATGGAGCTGCTTCTCAAAGCGGCCGAACTTCTTAAAGAGAAAAATGCCATTATGGAATTGGATGTCCACTGCCGCCAGCCGGAATTTACATCCCGGGGCCTTGGCGAAGGGCTTTTGAAAGACACGACCGCTCTTTTGGACATGATTCAAAAAATCAAAGGAACCGGCGTCGTTTTGTCCGTTAAATTCCGGACAAGCACGGTCAATCCGATTTTAGCGGCGGAATTCTTTGACGCGGCCGGCGTTGACATTCTTCACGCCGACGCCATGATCGAAGGAAAAGGCAGCGATTGCGACGCGGTGACGAAAATCAGAAACGCAACGCGAAAACTGCTCATCGCCAACAATTCGGTGGACGACTTTGACAGCGCGCTTGATTATTTTTCATCCGGCGCCGATATGGTGTCGGTCGCCCGGGCGGCGCGCGAGGACGCCGAATTTATTCCGTATTTGGTCAAAAACATCAGCGATTATCAGGAAGAAATCGGCTGGTACAACACGCCCAAACATATTTGCAAGCACGGCGACAACCGCGGTTTGGCTTTTTGCTGCCCGCCCGTGAAATACTGCCGCCTGTCTTCTAAAATTGAAGAAGTCGGCTTTTCTCCGAAGGAATTTACGGAGCTGAAATTGCAATTGGCCCGCGGAACGCCGCTTGAAAAGGGAGACGGCACTTGTTTCGGAAGTTTGGTTTGGTGCTGCAAACTCACAAAACCCTGTTATTTCAGAGACGGCGCTTTGGAAAACATCGGGCTTTCCGGCGACGAATACATGCGGCTGAAACACAATTTGGCAGACAAATTACTCGATCGGATTGAGGAAAAAAAGTGTTGAGCGAACCGGAATAAGATGCGAATCACTCATAATTAGAAACAAAAACAGAGGAAAGAAGATGTTTCAGTCTCAGCCGGATGAAACCGTTTTAGAGGATATCGCTGTCGCCGCCAGCCTGGCAATGGCGCTTGAAGCGTCTTCATACCCAAAGCCCGGAAACGTTCACCGCCTCAAGGATTTTAAAAACACGAATTACGAGCATTTTTTGGCGTCTGCGATCGCCACTGAATTTGTTTTTTGGAAGGCGGCGGCCGGCAAATCCAAAATCGGTGAACTGCTTTTTGAAGCCGTTGCCAAAAGCGAACGGCGCCAAGCCGGCGGAAACACGCATTTCGGAACATTTCTTTTGATTTTGCCGCTGGCTGCGGCCGCCGGTTCTTTGACGCAGCCAAACGACTGCGGAAAAACCCAACCGGACGCCAATCTTATTTGCCGAACGGCCGCTCAAATTTGCCGGCAAACAGACGAAGAAGACGCTTACTTCTTTTATTTGGCATTTGAAAAACTCAACGTTCCCGCCAAAAAAGACATTGACGATGGCGCAGACTTTGACTTGTCTGATCCAAACGCGAAAGAAAGAATCAAAACTCAAAAAGTCGGTCTTTTTGGATTGATGGAAAGCGCAATCGAACGCGACATGATTGCCAAGGAATGGGTCACGGGATTTGAATTGACGCGGCGGTTTTCGGACCGGCTTTTAGAAAACAACGCTTATTTTGTGAAAAATCCGGACAAACAATTTAAAAACGCCTTGAACAGCGCAATTGTCCTCACCTTTTTAGAATTTATGGCGGATTATTCGGACACGTTCATCGAAACGAAATTGGATGAAAAAACAGCAGCAGATGTTCGAAAAATGGCAAAAGACATATTGGATTCAAAAAAAGGAACCGAACCGGACTTGAACCGACTCATTCCGAAAATGAATGAATTGGATAACGAGCTGCACGCTCGAAAAGCAAATCCGGGATCTTTGGCCGACATTGCGGCGGCCGGTATATTTTTAGCGCTTCTTGGAGGATTGACATTTTGAAAGAAACAGCGGAAAATCTGAGACTGATGCGGGAATTCGGAATTGACGAAGGGATTTCGGAAATAATTCTGTCCAGCCGAAATGATCCGGAAAAAGATCAAACCGAACCGGAGAGCAACTGTTTGTTTAACGCAGCGCCGATCGGGATTATTTGGAAAAACGACAAAATGTTTTTACGTCTTTTCCCGGGAACGCAAACATATGAAAACTTGATGCGGGAAGAATATTTTTCAGCCAACATCACCACAGATTCCGTTTTGTACGCCAACGCCACGTTTTATGATTTGGACGCGGACGAATTTTCAACGCTGAACTTTTCCGGAACGATTGTACCGGTTTTAAAGAATGCGGACCGTTATGTTGTTTTCCGCTGCGTCAACCGGCTGCAGACATCGGAAACACTGATTATTGACATTGAACCGATCGGCTTTAAAGTCCAAACGAAAAAATCCGGCTTTTTGGTCAACCGCGGCTTTTCTTCCATCATTGAAATTTGCGTGCATTTGACGCGTTACGAGCAAACCAAGGATCCGAAATACATTGAATTGATTAAGCATCACTGGAGCCTGGCACAGCGGTGCGGAAGAAAAAGAGACAAAGAGGCTTTGTCGATTTTAAAAAAGCGTTTGGCCGGTTTTGAAGACGAAATTTAAAAATTGACCCTGTTTTTTGACGAATTGAAAAAACTTGTTGCGATAACGCGCGCGACGGCGCAGTGTCAACAGCCGGAACAGTATCCGTTCCGAATGTTATCCCGCAAGTTCAGACCTCTGAACGCCGCAGGCGTGAAGAGGGCGGAACTTGGCGGATTGCTGTAAAATAAGATGAAATTAGCAGAACAGCAAATCAGTTCCATATTTTTAGATACTGTGTTGCACCTACAGTTAACTATTTTTAAATTTCTGCCTGCACCTGCAGTTCACTATTTTTAGATTTCAATTTGCACCTACAGGTGACTATTTTTAGATTTCAGTTTGCATCTACTGTTTCCAAAAATACAGTTGTATTCCTCATCCGATTTGCACCTGCTGTTCGCAATCTAAATTGTACCTGCTCATCGGTATCCGTAAAATACAGATGCTTCGCATCTGATTTTACGGGATGGTTTGCTTGACATCTGCAAAAAACCGCCCGTCATTTTCAAAAACGCAAAAAGAAAATGTGTCGCCATAACGCGCGCGCATGCTGCCCGCCAAAAAAACAAAAAGAAAAAAGAAAATTATTTTTTACAAATGCCGGTAATGCCTTCTTTGTCAAAGTCAAAAACGGTTGCCCGGTTTTCGCCCGCAAAAATATCAAGCGTCCGCTTTTTTGTGATTTCGCCGACGATGGCTGCTTTGATTCCGCCGGCTTCGAGAATGCGAATACATTCGCCTGCGTTTTCCGACGCCGCCGTGAAAACAAATCCGGTACCGGGATGCATCAAAATCCAGCGGTCAAAAACAATATCCATGTCCGGCAACGGAATCTTTTCCAAATCCACCGTTGCGCCGACCTTGCTTGTTTCAACAAGCATACCGAGCGTTCCGACAACGCCGGGGTTGCTGATGTCTTTTCCGGCGGTCACCAGCTTTTGCTTGGCCAGCTGCTGCGGCGCTTCATACATTTTTCGGATTGCTGCCGGCTCTTTAAACGATAAAGATTCAAAACTGTACGGCGAATTCGGACCGGTACGCCCATCCATGTCCACCGCAAAAATAACAACGTCACCGGGAACAGCTGTGTCGCTTCGGATCAATTCATCTTTTTTGGCGATGCCGATAATTGCCACCGAGAGGGTTGTTGCGCCTTCCGGATGCGTGTGTCCGCCGACGACGGGGACGCCGAACTTTTTGACGCCTTCTGCCATTCCTTTAAAAATCTCGGTGAAATCTTCCGTTTTGGACGACGAAACGACGTCGACCAAAGCCAGCGGTTTTCCGCCCATCGCGACAATATCGTTGACGTTCGCCAGAACGGACGTAAATCCGGCCCACCACGGGCTTTTTTCGACCAAGCGGCCCCAAATGCCGTCTGCGGCAAATAAGATGACGTCGCCGCCGCCGATGTCAATTGCCGCCGCGTCATCCCCGAAATCGACGACGCAGCCGCCGTACATATCGGAAACGGATTCAAAAATAGCGGCAATGTCCGCAATCGGCTTCTTGCGGGAAACACCTTCAAAAGAACGAATAGCGTTGGCCAATGCGTCAACTGCCGGTTGGCTGAAATCGATTCGAGGACCATTTTTTTCCAAAGAAAACACGCTCACATTGATTTGGAATAAATAACAAAAGAATGAAAATATAAATGAAACCGGAATGAAAATTAAAAAGATAAAAGAGAATTGACAACACTTTCTCTTTTATTTCTTTTGCTTCATAATTTTCAAATTATTGGATCTATTGATCATTAATCATTTGATTATTTAATCATTTAATTGCCGTCTTTGGATTTCGGATCCAGCGTCACGTCGCCTGACAAATCAATCAATTTCGGCGGACGTTTTTCTTTGGACGCCGTCCGGAATTCGTCGCCGCGCGTTTTGCTCATCTGCGACAAATCGTTGCCGATCAAGCCGTAAGCGTCGGAACGGCATTGCCGGCAGTGTTTCATTTGTTTCACATACGGCGAACACTGATTTTGAACGGCGGCGCGTTCCTCTTCCGTCGGTGCGCGGCGGTCTTTGAATTTCGCCTGCGTGATCAGCGGCATGATATTCATAATGTAAACGCCCATCTCGCTCAGCCGCTGCGCCATTTCCGGAATGTGTTCGTCGTTGATGCCCGGAATCAGAACCGTATTGATTTTAACGGCAAGACCCGCGTCAGCCGCCATTTGGATGCCGGCCAATTGTTTTTCAATCAACAACTCGGCAGCTTCCCGGCCATGATAATGCTTTTTTTGATAAACGATATGATCCACGATTTGCATTTGAATGTCCGGATCCATGGCGTTCATCGTCACCGTCAGCGTTTCGACGTTGGATTTTTGAAGGTCGGCAAACCGGTCGGCCAACGCGAGGCCGTTGGTGCTGACGCAAAGCGTCAAGTCAGGGTATTTTTCCCGAATCAAGCGGAAGGTTTCAAAGGTTTCTTCGTTGGCCAGCGGGTCGCCCGGACCGGCAATGCCGACGACATGAATAAACGGGTGCTCTTTGAGGATTTGTTCCGTCCGCAAAAGCGCCTCCTCAGGCGTTAAAACTTCGCTCGCAACGCCGGGGCGGCTTTCGTTGACGCAGTCAAATTTCCGGTCGCAGTAGTTGCACTGAATGTTGCACTTCGGCGCCACCGCCAAATGCAAGCGGCCGAATTTGTGCTGCGCTTCGCCCGAATAACACGGGTGCTCCGAAATTTTGCGCCGCATCTCATTGCTGAGATCGTTTTTTGTATTTTCCACAAGTCCACCTCGCTTTTTGAAAATAATATGTTATGATAAAAAATAAAAGAAAGAATAAAAATGTACTGAAAAAGATAGAATTACTAATAGGAATTATTACCATTAATAGATATTGCCTGACAAAAATACAATCATTTGTACATTTGTGTTTGAAATAAAGATATGAATGTTTAAATACCAGTATAAATAGTATATTGAGTATTCAGCATGACAATTATTAATATATGAGATATCATATATTAATCCTTACTTAAAAATTACATTCTGAAGCACCTTATTTGTCATAATCTTTGAATGAAATGTTATGACAAATCGTTGTTCAGAATAATTGAAATCCAGTGTATAATAACCAATCAAAATGAGGTTATTAATTAGTTTATAAATTAAGTTATTAATTAAGTTATTAAAGTTATTATAATCATATTATTGTTATTATTCAGGTGTTATATTGTCGATCAGATATATGTCAAATCCGGATTTGCCGATCATTAAAGACGGATGGGAAGGCAATCCGATGGTCGGAAATTCGTTTGTCAATGAGGACAAACCGTCCGAAATGAACATGGTTGAGTTCATGAAGTGGCGGCTTTATAAAAACCCGCAGAAGGAAGAAAAAAAGAACGACAAATTCAAAGCCGGCTTCGTCAAAAACGAATCTTTTGCAGCGTCTGAAGACGACATGATCATTTGGCTCGGTCACGCGTCTTTTTTTATCCGCTTTGGCGGCGTCACGTTTTTGACCGACCCATCTTATTACAGTTTCCCATTCCGGACCCGGAAAGTGCCGATTCCCTGCAGCGTCAACCGGTTTAAAAATGTCGATTATGTGATCGTTTCCCACATGCACCACGACCATGCGGACGTTCGTTCGCTTCGGAAAATTTTCAAAGACAATTCCAAAACCGAAGCGTTGGTGCCCTTGCGCGGCGGCATGTACATGAAACATTTTACCAAAAAATATCAGGAAGCGGGCTGGTACCAGCAATACAAAACCAAACCCGACGTCGAAGTCTTCTTTTTACCGACGCTCCATTGGTCCCGCCTTCATGTTTTTGACAGCAACAAAACCCTCTGGGGCAGTTTTTTAATCCGCGCCAACGGCAAAACCATTTATTTCGGCGGCGACACGGCCTGGGGCAACCACTTTTCCGAAATCGCGAAGCTGTTCCCGGAAATCGATTACGCGATTATGCCGGTCGGCGGCTACAAACCCCGTTCCATTATGAAAGTCGCGCACATCGCGCCCGACGAAGCCGCGCAGGCCGCCGCGATTATGAACACAAAACATTTCATTCCGATGCACTACGGCACCTATCCGATCGGGCAAGAACCGGGCGGCGAGCCGATTCGCGAAATAAAAAGGATGGAAAGCGAAGGCGTCATGACCGGCTGCGTCAACTGTTTGAGCGTCGGCGAAGAGTTCTTGATTGACAGCGCCAACGGCAACCGGATCACATTTGCGGCTTGCGGCGAGGTGGCCCGTCCGGCGGAATGCGGTTATGACGGCGTCAAGGAATATTGGATGGGCGAAACGTCCAAACACAATGCCTTGGACATCATGACGGCGGAACCCGCCGGCGTCAATATCATAACTGCCGGTGTTGAAAAGTCGCCTGCTGTTGAGCACATGCCGTCTCACGTCGACGAGATGATTGCCAAATAATAAAATGAGATAAAATAAAATACAACTCAATAAAAAGAATGAAAGGTTGAAGATAAAAGACTGAAGAATAAAAGATTGAAGAATAGAAAGGTTTAACAACAGCCCTCAATCTATCCATAAACAAACAAATAAATGGTGTTGTATTTTTATAAGATTTTTAATTATGTAAAAATTATTTTTGAGAGATTTTGAATGGAACAGGAAATTAATTGCGTATTTTCGGACATGGATAACACGTTGTTTGACTTTTTCCAAGCCAAACAGGAAGCTTGTACGGCCGTTGTGGACAACATCGGCACCGGCAACCCCGAAGAGATGCTTTCCTATTTCCTGCGCGGCATTTACGGATTTGAAGATCTGGAAAATATCGAAGATTACCTGCGGGAAAAATATGTGTTTTCCGATGACCTTTTTTCAGAATGCTGCCAAATTTACGAAGACACGAAAATCGACAGCATTCTCCTTTATGACGGCGTTGCCGAAACCATCGATTCCTTGAAAGATTTGGGATGTTCTTTTGTCGTCGTGACGGATGCGAACACCGAAAACGCGAACAAACGCTTGAGAAAAGCCGGTATTTACAATATGGTCGACGACGTTTTCGCACACGACATGTCCGGCAAGAAAAAACCGGATTTGGGCGTCTTTGAATACGCGCTGAACAAAACCAACCGGAAAGCCGGTGAATCCATTTTTATCGGTGACAGCTTGCGCCGCGACATCGCGCCGGCCAAGAAAATCGGCATGTTGACGGCTTACGCCGCTTACGGCGACCGGAACACGCACGAGCGGGAATTCCGCTTCAATCCGGACTACCACTTGGACAACATTGCCGAAATGATTGACATTATTCAATCCAAAAAGCCCAAAAAATCAATTTAACAATTAAAACGGGCTTTTTGAACATTTTTTGCATGTCATTTTTGCGTTTTTTATTTTTTTGCGTTTTTTATTTTGTTTCGTTTTTTATTTTGTTTCGTTTTTATTTCGCGGCCGCCGGCGCGCGCGTTACGCACGCCTTTTCATTTGAGTTTTTCAAAAACCGGCGTCCGTTTAATCCAAATCTTGGATGCTCATTTTATCGATTTCTTTCTTTTTCTTCAAACTTTCGCGGCAAGCGGCGTAAATCACCAGCAAAATCACCGTCGGAATATTCGTCATCAAGAAAATCATGATGGTCTGAATCACGATTTGGGAAACGGGCTGACCGACATAAGCATACATGCCAAAAACCGTGAAAAGTGAGAACAAAACGGAAAGCGCCGGCAAAACCAATCCGAGCCATTTGTTTTCCCGTCTTGACAAAAACACTTGCAAGACGACAATACCAATCAGTATTAGAAATAAAACCACTGTGTTAATCGGAATATTCATTTAATCAACCTCTGTTTGTTTTTTTTGTTTCGTTTTTTGTTTTTTTGTATTCGGAAATCAATATTTTTGCCGTATCGAAATCTATTTTTTCGTTAATGGCGAGCCGTTTAATTAAAGCGACATAAGGCTCGCTCGAATTGTCTTCGCTGATTTGTATTTTTTGAATCAAACGGTCCAGCCGCAAGCGAACGGTCGGATAAGTGACGTCGTACTGATTGGCGACTTCTTTGAGGGAACCGGACGCGAGCAGGAATTTTTTGATGAACGTCATATCTTCATCTTCCAAATTGGCCGCCCACTCCGGCATGACATCAATGGGCATAACAAACCTCCTTCAAAAACAGAATATCTTTAATAATATTAAAGGTTTTATTTAACAATGTTAAAATCAAAATTCAAGATTGTATTTAAAATTGATGTGAATTGAAAATTGCCCCTGATTTTCGATGCGATTTCAAGAAACGTGTCGAGATAACGCGCGCGTCGGCTGCCGCAAAAATGAAAAGAAAATAAGAATTGAGAGAAGAAGATAAAAGAAAAACAGTAGAAAGAAGAAATTAAAAACAGTAGAAAGAAGAAGTTAAAAAGAAAGTGGTTTCCGTATTGGAAACCTTTATTAAATAGGGATTAAGAATTATTCCGCGTCTGCCGGCGGTTCTGCAACAGGTTCGTCTTCCGGCAAATCTTTTTTGTCAAACCATTGACCGCAGCTTTGGCAGTAGAAACAGTCGGTAATTTCTTCATTGAGCGCTAATTTTTCACAGCTCGGGCATCTTTTGGGTAATACTTTTGCCATAACGGATCCTTTCATTTTAATTGATTTAATTTTTTAAATTCATTTGGTTTATATTTTTTATTAATTTAGGGATGAATTTCAATTATTATTTGGTTTGGGATTATTGTTCCATCCAAGCCTTGGTTTCGCGCCGCATGAATTGTTCGGCCTCGACGACGCGGTCGAGCGGACCGCGCAGAGCGATCACAGCGGTTTGGGCGATTTCCGGTTCATGAATGGAAATGATGCGTTCCGTGACTTCCAAATCGAAGATTTCGACCATATCCATGATGATGGACATCGGCGTTCCCATCGGAACCACCAAATCGTACAGATCTTCAAGCTCCTCGTCAATGCCTTCTTCCAAAGACATTTCATGATATTTTCGATTGATTAAATCCTGAAGCGATAACACTTTTGGCATATGATTTCCCCGAATAATTGAATGAAATGGAACTGTAAATGTCTTCATCTTATTAAAATGATTGTCGGTTTTTGAAAATCCGGAAATTTTACCGAACAGACGTCGGTTTCATTGTCCCGGCGAAAAATTCAATAAATCATATATAGAATCAAATTTAATATATTATATTCATCATTAACTATTATAAAATTATATTATTTTTATTAATATAAATAGAGGAAATTAAATGAAATTTAAAACAACTTTTCAAAAATCAATGATGGTTTTACTCGCTCTGACGGTTTTCATCATTTTGGCCGCTACACCGGCACTGGCAGATTCTGAAACGGTCACAAACATTGCTGATGCAAATTCAAACTTAATAAATTGGGTTTCAGGAACGGAACCCCATGTTTTAACATTAAACACCGACAGTTGGACGGATTCCGGCGTCATTACAATTCCGGCCGAAATCAACAATTTGACAATTATCAGCGACAATGAAAGCAAAGAACTCAGCATCAGCGTTGTTGCCGCGGACCGTACAACATCAACATCTGTTTTGAATTTGACAATCAAAGATTTGAATTTAAATTTATCAACGGCATCCGGCAAACACAGCATTGACATCGACGGCGTCGACGGCACAACTCTTTTTTTAGAAGGCAATAATACGATTACTGGAAACTTAACCGGAATCCACGTTGGTTCCGGTAATTATTTGAAAATCACCGCCAACGAATCCGTTGATAATAATTTGAAAATTTACGGCGGACCGAACAGTGCCGGAATCGGCGGAAAACCTAGTGAATCAAGCGGAAAAATCGTCATCAATGGATTTGTGAATATTTTAGAGGCAGCGGGCGGCGGCAGTGCAACAATAGGCGGCGGTGCAGCAATAGGCGGCGGTGGCGGTGGCTACGGTGGAAACGGCGGAACCGGTGATGTTACATTATCAGAGTCGGCAACAGTTGAAACGGCGACGGGAGGCACATCCACATACGGCGGCGGCGGCGCAGCAATCGGCGGCGGCGGCGGCGGCTACGGCGGCGGCTACGGCGGAACTGGCGGAACCGGCGATGTTACATTATCAGAGTCGGCAACAGTTGAAACGGTGATGGGAGGCGCATCCACAGACGGCGGCGGCGGCGGCGCAGCAATCGGCGGCGGTGGCGGCGCAGCAATCGGCGGAACTGGCGGAACCGGCGATGTTACATTATCAGAGTCGGCAACAGTTGAAACGGCGACGGGAGGCATATCCACATACGGCGGCGGCGGCGGCGCAGCAATCGGCGGCGGCGGCGGCGGCTACGGCGGAACTGGCGGAACCGGCGATGTTACATTATCAGAGTCGGCAACAGTTGAAACTGTGACGGGCGGCACATCTTCACTCGTCGGCGGCGGCGGCGGTGCAGCAATAGGCGGCGGTGGCGGCGGCTACGGCGGGGACGGCGGAACCGGCGATGTTACATTATCAGATTCGGCAACAGTTGAAACGGCGACGGGCGGCACATCCGACTATGGCGGAAGCGGTGCGGGAATCGGCGGCGGCGGCGGCAGCGACAGCGGAATCGGTGGCAGCGGCGGAACCGGCGATGTTACATTATCAGGTTCGGCAACAGTCGAAGCGGCGACGGGCGGCACATCCGACTATGGCGGAAGCGGTGCGGGAATCGGCGGCGGCGGCGGCACCGGCAATGGCGGAGATGGCAACGTTAAAATCAAAGGCGGAACTATCGGCGTCATACCGGTCGGAACGCATTATGCCATCGGCGGCGGAAAAGGAAGGACAAACGGCACCTCTACGATTGTCATTGACGGTGGAAGCATTTACACGCCGGGAAGCGGATCGAATGCTTTTGCAAATATTCAGGGATATTCAGAAGGAGTCGTAAAAAACAGCAATGGGTCTGAAGTTTTTGAAACAAAAGTTGAAATGGGCTCCGGCAACGAAAACAAATTGTATTACATTGTCAATGAAGATGGTGCTTTTAAAACCGAATTCCATGCCTACACGGATGATTATGGAGACTTGTATTTGTATACTGCTTCCGGAAGTGAACCGACAATAATAAAGGAAGCGCCAAACACACCGATCCTTGAATTGGATTCAAAAACAGCAACCACAATTACATTGAAGCAAATTATAGGTGCAGAATACAGAACAGAAAGTGGAATTTGGCAATCATCAAATGAATTTTCGGGATTGACGCCGGATACGGAATACAAGTTTTATGCCAGAATTACACAAACGGATACGGAAGGTCCGTCCCCTCAAAGCGTACCTCTGATGGTAAAGACAAACACCGAAATTCCAAATCCGCCGGCTCCCGGAAATAGCGGTGGCGGCGGATTCGGTCAAGCCACAATTTTGCCGTTGACAACGACACAAAACCAACAACCCCAACAAAATACAACGAATGGAAGCGGTGCAGGATTGAACAATTCAAACGCAAATGTGTCTCAAAATTCAAATGAACCGGTACCGCCGGTGCACACCGAATTCCATGAGAGAACATCGCCTTGGATTTTGATCGGCGCGGCGGTTATTTTGATCGCTGTGATCGGCAGCGTTGCTTATTGGTATTTTGTGAAAAGAAAATAATCCGAAATGAATGAATCTGAAATAAATGTTGAAAAAGATTTGCCGGCGAAGGCGTGAAAGCTTTTGTCGGCTTTTTTTATTTAAAAAATGGTTGGATGATCATTAAATCCACCCCATTTCTTCATTCACCTTTTCACACGCCCGATTCCAAGCCTCCCGCCCTTCCGGCGGCAAACTGAAATATTCAACAGCGTTCATGTAGGCCAATTCGTAAGCGCTCATTCCGGCTTGCGGCAAATTCTCCGCAAAAATCCGCGCGTCATATTCTTCAACCGGCATTTGTTCTAAACGGTCCGTAAACGCCCGATTAAAGAAGTATGTTGTAAAATGTCCAAGTTCCGAAAAATCAATCGTCACCCGTTCATATTCATCCAGCGCACGGTTAATTTCCGTCTTTATAGCATCGGCGTCGCTGTCGGCAAAACACATTGAAATGAAATCCTTGGCTTTAATCGTCACTGATTTTTTCCGGATGGTTTGGGACATTTTTTGGGATTTTTTAATTTGAACGGCTTTTGACTCATTTTCCCGTTTTGCGATCTTTTCTTTGTTCCGTGATTTTGACGCTGACATTTTTTCCTCCGTTATTTTGTATAAATCTGAAAATACCGCATCAATATATAACTCTTTTTAAATTTCAACAAAGAAGAAATATAAAAGATAATTCTATTAAAATGAACGCTCACCAATGAAATTGAACGTTTGGTTCACTGTTTTTAGATTTCAGTTTGCATCTGCAGTGACTGTTTTTAGATTTCAGTTTGCATCTGCAGGTGACTGTTTTCAGATTTCAGTTTGCATCTGCAGGTGACTGTTTTTAAATTTCAGATTGCACCTGCGGGTGACTGTTTTCAGATTTCGGATTGCATCTACTGTTTCCAACAAGACACATGATTCCTGATCCGATTTGTACCCACAGATTCCAACAAGACAGTTTCTGCTTTGCTCAGACTTGTACCTCCCAATACTGCGAAATCCGCTTAAACAGACGCAAAGCGTCTGTTTAAGCGGGATGGTTTTCACGGAAAGAAGAGAAGAGAAAAGAAAGAAGAAAAGGGGAAAAGGAAGACGGAAAAATGAGAGAAATAGAAAATGATGTACTGACAAGTTATTAAAAAATAAAAGTGCAGACAGTTTTCGCGGACTCAAAATAAAAAGCGTCGCCATAACGCGCGCGCATGGCGCCCGCCAAAAAAAAACAAAAAAAAGGAAAAAGAAAAGGAATCGGCTTATTTGCCGATTTTCTTCGCCAAAATCCGTCTCAAATAATCGGATGAGCCGGCCGCTTTGTCGGAAATGTTGGTCAGCGATTTCGCCAAGTGGGACAAATGGTAAACGCCGGCGCCGCCGATTTCTGATTCGTACTTGAAAACCTCGCGCAGAAGTTTCGTTTCGCAGACGTCGGTCTCGTGTTCCAATTCCTCAACGGACGGAATCATATTGATGACTTTTAGAACTTCCGTTTTGTTGTAAGACGTCGTATCCAATTTACTCAAGCCGCAGATGACGCTTTCATAGGCTTTGATGCACTCCACTGTCTTTTCCATCAATTTTTTGAAGCCGTCTTTCACCGGGTCCGGCAAATCGGCGCCCCGGCGCAGCGACATCCAATTGGCGGCGTCTTGCGCGTTGTTGGCAATCGAATCCTGAGATTTGAGGAAATTGAGCAGCGCCGCCGTATCCAATTGGATGACGACCGACGACGGAAGCTCCGTTCTGAATTTCTGCTTGATCTTGTCGGCGTCGTGTTCCAAATGATCGACTTTCAAACACAGCCGCTCAGCTTCAGCGTCATTCCCAACCAAATAAGCGTCCATCATTTCAGAAAGCGCTTCAACAGACTCGATTCCTTTTAACGCATGGTCCACCAGCGGCACCAACGGCGAATCGACAAAAATATCCAAAACCGAACGCATAAAAGGCATTATTGACCACCCTCATTTTTTATTTACAAATATTACTTTCACTTTAATTTTGAATAAATTAATAATTAAAATTTAAAGATATTGCCTAATAGGCTTCTCTCCTTATTATCTTTTTTGAAATATGAAAAGAAGAGAACGCAGAAAAAGTGGAAAAAAGAAATCTGAAAAGGAAAAAAGAGAAAAAAAAGGAAAGAAAAAAGAAATCAAAAAAAAGAAAAGAAAAATGAAAGGCCTCTTCACAAGAAGAAGATAGCCAAAACATAGAAAATGATACCGGACGTAATGGCCGAAACCGGGACGGTGACGATCCAAGACAAGCCGATATTTTTGAGCACTTTTAAATTGATTCCGGAAAGACCGCCGGCCAAACCGACGCCGATGACCGCGCCGACCAAAATGTGCGTGGTTGAAATCGGAAGTCCGATATAACTGTGCCCCAAAACAACAGCGGCCGTTGCAAACTGGGCGGAAAAGCCACGCGTTGGCGTCAATTCCGTAATTTTGCTGCCGACCGTATCAATGACTTTGTAACCCCAGGTGGCGAGACCGGTCACGATGCCGAGACCGCCGAGAAGCAAAAGCGCCGTCTGCAAGTCAAAAGAATATGGACCGTACATATTGAAAACAGCGTAAAGCGGACCGATCGCGTTGGCCACGTCGTTGGAACCGTGGGAAAACGCGACGAAACAAGCGGTAATCACCTGAAGCAGAATGAATTTTTTCTCAATCCGCGGAACCTCTTCCGTTTTTTTCAGGAACAATTTCCGGACGGCATAGAAAATGATGTAAGCGAGAACAGCGCCGAGGAGCGGCGATAAAAGCCAGCTGCCGACGATACCAACCATAACCATCCAATGAATGTCGGAAAAAGAAATGATGCCGTAAACAGCGCAAACCAAACCGAATCCTAAAACAGATCCGACAATCGAATGCGTGGTCGAAACCGGTAAATTATAAAGCGTTGCAATCGTAATCCAAAACCCGGCCGCCAGAATCGCACCAAGCATGCCGACGGCGACGATATCGGGACTGATGGCAATGATGGAATCCAACGGAACAATGCCTTTGGCAATCGTGTCGGTGACGCTGCCGCCGAACAACAAGGCGCCGGTCAATTCAAAAAAGGAAGCGATAATAATCACTTGTTTAATCGTCAGCGCTTTTGACCCGACGGACGTCCCCATCGCATTGGCCAAATCGTTGGCGCCGATGTTCCACGCCATGTAAAAACCCGCCAGAGCGAGAGCAATACCTAATACTAAATCCATAAATTAACCCAACCGAATCAAAATAACAACAAATGTTCACGAAAATATATGTAAAATACAATCGAATAACCCTAATTATTTGAAGTTTGGATTATTGTTGGGATTGGTTATAAAACTTATTTCTATAAAATATATAGACTATATATTTCAAAGATTCCGAATCATGAACCATTAAAAACAAAAAAAGAATCAAAAAGAAGGTATAAATGAAAAGGAATGCATAACAAGTTCAAAAATAGAATATAATAAATCATAATGACAAATCAAATAAATTCATGGAAAAGAGTTGAAACCATGTCTCCGTCAAACATTATTTTAATCGGCATGCCCGGCGCCGGCAAAAGCACGACCGGCGTTCTGCTCGCCAAAACCCTCTGCATGTCCTTTTCGGACACCGACCTGCTCATTCAGGAAAAAACGGGCACCCCCCTTCAGGATTTGGTCGACAAATACGGATTTGACGGTTTTACAAAAATCGAAGAAGAAATCATCTCAGAGATTTCGCCGAAAAACACAATCATTTCCACCGGCGGCAGCGTCATTTACAGCGAAAAAGCCATGAAACACCTTCAAAGCCTCGGCACAATCGTTTACCTCAACGTCTCTTTCCCCGAAATCATGCGCCGCATTCAAAATATTTCCACCCGCGGCATCGCCCTTCACGACGGACAAAGCCTGGAAGATTTATACGAAGAACGCCGCCCGCTTTATGAAAAATATGCAGACATCACCGTTGACGGCGACAAAAAAACAGTGGAAGAAATGGTGACGGAAATCGCTGAAAAAATGAGAAATAGAAAATAATAATAGGCACAACCCTTTCTTTTTTTCGCAGCGGCCAAAACTCATCGCCATAACGCGCGCGGCGCCGGCGCAATTAAAAAAATAAAACGGCAGAGCGGCGCAGCCGCAATTCGCGAAGCGAACTTTTGGAAACAGTCTCCCACCGCCCTTGAAAATTTGCGACCGAAGGGAACAAATTTTTAATAGAACATCACCCAGAGTCCCAAAAGAATCGACACGACGCCGCTCAGCGCCCGAATCTCTTTTTTGTATTTCCGAATCAGTTTGGTGAGCGCGTATCCGCCCAAGAATCCGACAATTAGCAGCGGTGTGATAACGCCGAGACAGAAAATGAGCAGCATGCCGAGATCCGAAACGGAAACCGCAAATCCAATCTCCGTACCGGTTTCAATTGTTTTGTCGATCAGAACCAGCAAGAACGGGAACGTGCACGGCACCTTGACGAACGAAAACAGAATGCCGAGAACAAAAAGTCCGGGATAAGACGTCACATATTTTCGGGAAACATTTTTGTATTTCTCATCCCAGGACGCCGGCAGCGAAAAGAGGCCGACCAAGTGCAGACCGATGACGATGACGATAATTCCGACTAAAACGGAAATCAGATCCGCGCCGGAAACGGAATAGCCGAACAGTGTGAAAATGGTACCGGAAAGCGATTTTTCAAAGATGATAAAGACCATGCCCAGAACCAAATAACTGATAATGAGACCGGCGGCAAAAACCAAAACCCGGAGAATACTTTCTTTGGCGTCCAAAAATCCGAACGACAACGTTTCATCTTCATCCGCCTCTGCGTTTGAGCGGCTCAGCTCGTCTTCGAGATCAGATTTCGAAGCGGCGGCGACATTTCGTTTATTCTTTTCTTCTTGAACCGATTTTCCATCCGCGTTGGCCGTATACACGAAAATAAATCCGAGCATCGCCATCAGACAAGTGGACAATCCCGCAAAGAAGCCGAGAACGTAAGCAAATATTTTCGGGGACCCGGCGACAAAATTGTTAAACCAAACGGCGGCGTCTCCAAAGACGGACAGGAACGGGAAAATCGTCAAAATATCAGCAGAACCTTCCGGAACACCGGAGGAACTGTCCGATGCAGAATAATCAGGAACGACTTCACCGTTGATAACTTTGAGAATATAATCTTCTAAATAACCATCTTGTATTTTGTTATGCTCAAACCGCTCGTTTCCGATATACGCCACCGGAACATACGGATAGCCTTTTTCTTTGAGAAGATCGTAATTTTTCGGGCGGTCCACATTGTATTTGACCAGCGTTACATTATATTTTTCCGCTAAACCTTCAATAATCGGCGTTGTTTCTTTGCAAGTACCGCAGCTCGGCTGGTAAAAATATTCAATGACAATTTTCTGTCCCGACGCGTCTGTTGCAGCCAATGCTGTATTGAGCGCAATCGGTGACAAGAAAACGGCAAAGACCATCATCAATAAAAGCCCAAAAATGAAAACGGAAGAGAGTATTTTTTTGGATTTGGACAAAGAATAGAAGAATGATATAAAATTAGAGGATGACATAAAAACGAACAATGTTTTGTTTTCATTTAAATCTTTGGAAACCGAATGCTTTTTTTTCGAATCTTCAAAGCCCATCGCCATAACGCGCGCGCAAGCTGCTGCATGATAAAAAACAAAAAGAAAATGCAAAACAAAAGAGAAAAATGAAATAAAAAATGAAATAAAAAATGAAATAAAAAATGAAATAAAAAATGAAATAAAAAATGAAATAAAAAATGAAATAAAAAATGAAATAAAAAAAAGGAAAGAAAGAATTGACAAATTGTCAATTCTCAGCGGCGGTCGTCCATTTTCGGCGGCGCTTTGCCGCTGTAGGAGGTCGCCATGTGTTCCGGTTTGACGTCCGGCATTTCGCGCGTGTATTTGGCGCGTAAAACGTCGTCGATCCGAAGAATCATGACGGAAGCTTCCGTCGCAGACTTAATGGTGTTCAATTTAACACGGAGCGGGTCGATGACGCCTTCTTTTTCCATGTCCACCACTTTTCCGGTGAAAACGTTGACGCCGGCGTTTTTGTCTTTGGTGTGGGCGGCGCGAAGCGCAATCGTGAGGTCGATGACGTCAAGACCGCCGTTTTTAATAATCGTCTTCGGGAGTTCTTCAATCGCGTCGGCGTAAGCGGCCACGACGCGCTGCTCGTATCCGCCAATCGTCGGCGCGTAAGCGCGAAGCGCCAGCGCGACTTCCATTTCGGAAGCGCCGCCGCCGGCCACGACTTTGCCGTCTTCGATGATGGATTTGACAACCCACAGAGCGTCGTTGATGCAGGTGCTGACGCTGTCGGCGTGCTGGAGCGTTTCGCCGCGAACGATGATTGTCGCTACTTTAGAGTTTTTGGCGTCCCGGATAAATGTTTTTCCGACGCCGTTTTTAACTTCCTGCTCCATGAGTTTGGCTTCGCCCAAATCTTCGCTTGAGATTTCACGAACGTTTTTGATAATTTTCGCGCCGGTAGCATAAGAAACATGTTCGGCGTCTTTTTCTTCAATCGGGCGGGACACATAAATGCCGCGCTTGTCGAAATATTCCAAAACGACCGGTTTGACCATTTTGGTGGAGAAAATGACATTCGCACCGGTGTCGGCAATTTGTTTGGCGACGTCCAGCATATTTTGGATTTCATTTTCCAAGATGCGGTTGCGCTCTTCCGGCGAGCCCACAACCATTTTTGATTTGGCTTTGGTCTTGTGAACTTCAATTTCAGCGTTCAAGACCGCGATCTTCGGATTTTCAATGCGGCTGGGCGCATTCTTGTTCAAAGAGTTGGTGGACAGCGCAATGCCTTCAAGAACTTCGGTTTCTTCCATCCGGCGGTTGAGCTCGACGATTTCGAGAACGTCGCTTCTCACATTAACGAATCCGCGCTTTTCAACGATTTCGGCAGCCTTCACACAGACTTCGGCAAGGTGTTCTTTGTGAACGTCAGGCGCCTTTCCGGTAATGGACGTCATGGCGGCCTTTTTCAAGATTTCACGGCCGGCCGGTGTTCCGACTTTGACGTCAGTCGCGCGGTCATTTAAAACTTCAAGCGCTTTTTCTTCGGCAATTTTGAATCCTTTAATAATCACAGTCGGGTGGAATCCCTTTTTAATCATTTTTTCGGCTTTGTCGAGAAGCGCTGCCGAGAAAATCACCGAGCTGGTGGTTCCGTCGCCGGCGGTGCTTTCAAGCGTCTTAGAGACTTCGACGATCATTTTAGCGGCCGGGTGCTCAATGCCGATGTCTTTTAAAATTGTGACGCCGTCGTTGGTCATGCTGACAACGCCGAGTTTGTTGATCAGCATTTTGTCCATGCCTTTGGGACCGAGCGTGCTTTGAACCAAACTGGCGACGGTTTTCGCCGCCGTGATGTTCATAAAAATCGCTTCTGTGCCTTTCGTTCTCTCTTTACCGGGGTCTAAAACAATAATCGGGCCTGTTTTTGCCATAAAATAATCTCCTGATTTTTGAGTGATAGAATAATAAAACTTGAATAATAAGTCATTGTCAACGTTCTTCTAAAACTGTTTTGAGAAGAAAAATCGATAAAATATAACAAATAACTGATTAAAGTTCTATAAAAAACCGTCGGTCTGTAACAGATAAGGAAATAGGCGGCAGCATGCAAAAATGAAAAGATTCAACAACAGAATCAAGCCGGAAACAACATAATAGCTGATACTGAACCGAAATTACACTGAAAACAACATTGAAAACAACCGGAAAACAACATATTTATCGAGTCGAGCAAACAGCCCCGCAAAATCAGACGCTTTGCGTCTGTATTTTGCGGAATTTCGTATTCAAGATACATTTTAATTTACAAATACGGATTACACATTCAGTTTTATTGTTCCGATTTGTACCTTCTGTTTTCTATTTTTAGTTCAGATTGCACCTTCAGTTCACTATTTTTAAATTTTAGATTGCACCTACTGTTTCTAACAATACAGTTGTTTCTTGGTCCGGTTTTGCATCTTTTGTTCCATACTCCAATCCAACTCATCGAAATCCGAGAAAATCAAACGCAAAGCGTTTGATTTTTCGGGATGGTTTGTTTGACATTTGAAATAAGTGCCCCATCAGTTTTTAAAGACTCAAAAAGAAAAAGTGTCGCCGTAACGCGCGCGCAGGCTACCCGCCAAAAAAAGAAAAAAACAAAAACAGAAGAAAATAAAAAACAAAAATAAAAAAAGAAACGAATTGAAACGAAAGATTATTCCGTTTCCACATCCGCTTCGCCTAATTTTTCAATCAATCTGGAAATCACGACGTCAGCCGCGCCTTCCACGAACTTAATGCTGCCGACCACCAAGTGGCCGCCGCCGTTCACGCCGGAGCCGACCAATTCTTCACGAAGCTCGCGCACGATTTGCGGAATGTTCATGAGCACTTTTTTGGACCGGATCACGGCAAAATCGGGACCGAGTCCAAGCGTGATGACCGGCTGTCCGGGGTAACGGACGT
The DNA here is from genome assembly GCF_032714475.1 of Methanolapillus africanus. NCBI lineage: Archaea > Methanobacteriati > Methanobacteriota > Methanomicrobia > Methanosarcinales > Methanosarcinaceae > Methanolapillus > Methanolapillus africanus. The sequence goes on from NZ_JAWDKD010000002.1 coordinate 24,726, forward strand.
TGCACATGATATCGTGGATTTCGCCGGACGTTTTTCCCGGCGGCGGGAACGTGAATTTGTGGGCGAACTGTTCCACGTCGATTGTGTTCAAAATGGCGCCGCTCTTGAGCGTCGTCGTTTTGACGTTCGGGAGCGACACATCCAACTGATCTTTAATCATGCCGTTGGCTTGCTCGCAAAGCATTTTGACCAATTTGAGGTGTGTTTCATGGTCGCGCATATCTAAAATATCTTCGATAATTCCGACACCGCTGCCGAATTTCAGCCAATATTGTTCGTAATCCAATGCCATCGCCATTTCTTTGAGATGCTCCGGCGTGTATTTTCCGAGAACCAAATCCACATATTGTTCAAATTCAGGCGCTGCGGAACGGTCGCCGGTTCCGGCCACGGCGGCCAGATGGACAATCTGGTCCGAGACGTCCGGATTGATCATGCGGGCGACTTCCGTACAGAGCATGCCGGCCGTGAGTCCGAAATCGCCGCCGACCTTGTACGGGTTGACGTGGGCGAGTAAGTATTCGTCCGCCGCGTCGTCCGGGTGATGGTGGTCGATGACGACAATGTCCATGCCGTACACTTGCGTGTGTTTGTACGCCGGAATATCTTCTTCGGTGGAACCGTTGTCCACCATGACGACCATCGGCATCGGCTGACCGAATCGGATTTCATCTTCGACGGCATAAGAAACGTCTTTGACGACGTCCATTAATTCGTAAAACGGCGCCTTGGACGGCGAGCGTTTATAAGCCCGGTATTCGGCGTCGGAGCCGCCGGTTTCGCGGATCAGCGGCAAAATCGCTTTTTCAATCGCAATCGCGGAAGTAATACCATCAGCGTCGGCATGGTGCCGAAGAATAATCGGCCGGGACCGGAGAATCGCTTTTCGGATTTCCTTGGCCGCTTGAAGCATCGTGGGGCGGAGTTTTTCGAGAACCGGACTGTCCACCAAAAAGGAAACGTCATGCGGCTCGGCTCTAATGTCGATGGCTTTTTCCACGCGGTCCAAAAGAGAAGCCGTTTCATCTTCGGAAAGCTGTTTGAGACTCATCAGTTCGATCTGAATCGCATTGTCGCGCAAATTCACTTCACCGACAGCAGCCACTGCCATTCCGTTCAGAATATCAACATAAGAACGTTTGCCGGCGCTTTCAAACCCGGCGCACGGAACCTGACCGCTTTCGTCGGCGATCGTGAAAATCGTGGGACCGCCGGTTTGCTTGATTTGCAGAACTTCGCCGAGCATCTTAACGGTTTTGCCGTTGTCCTTGGCAGTCAAATCACCGATCAGCGTCACCGGAATTTCTTTTTCCACCGTCACCGTTTGGAAATTCGACGGTTTTTTGGGCACCAAATCGAGTTTGGTATCGCGGCCTTGGCGGCTGATGTTTTTCAACTGAATGATGATTTCATCGCCCTTTTGAAGGTTGGCGTGCGGCGCTTCAAAGTTTTTCTCATGCATGAGCCCTTTGATGCTGTCGTTGAGTTTGATAAAAGCGCCGAGACCGGCGACCATACCGTCGACGCAGCCTTTGTAAAGCTTTCCGCTTTCCAAATCGTCATAATCGCAAGAATTATCCAAAACAAAAACAACCGACGATGACAAGCAAGCGTTGCAGATTTCTTCACCGTTCGTGTTCAAATACGGAATGGAGCGTCCGCAGCGGGTACAGTTGTAGGTTTCCCCTTTTCCGCGGCAATCCTCGCATTTTTGTTTCTTTTCATACATTCCGGAGCCGCCGCACGTATCGCACGCGCCGTTGACAAAGGAACTTAAATTTTTTTCGGAGAGGTCCATCAAATTGATGGATTTGGATTTCCCGGCCGACACGGTGCCGCTGCACTTCGGACAGGGACCGGACTCCAGAATCAGGAATCCTTCACCTCTGCATTTAGAACATTTTTCACTCATAATTACTCTCTTTGGAGTAAACAAATCTTAGAATATAAACCATTGCAAAAAAAGAAAACAAAAATAAATTTTTTCAAAACTTTTAAATTTGACAAAATTCATTGATGATTGATGTTTAAATAAAACGGATGGAAAAGAAAACGAAATGTGTCGGCAAAATAATCCGCTGCCCACATCAGGAGGAAAAAATATGATTCACATGATAAAAGAATACGAGCGCATCGTTGTTTTCCGTTTGGGACGCGTCAACGGCATCCGCGGCCCGGGACTCGTCATGACGGCGCCGTTCATCGACCGCTGCGAAAAAATAGATATGAGAACGGTGACGATCGACGTCCCAAAACAAGACATCATCACCAAAGACAATGTAACGATCACCGTCGACGCGATCGTCTATTACAGAGTCACCGACCCGCAGATGGCGATTACGGAAGTGGAAGACTACAAATATGCGACGTCCATGCTGGCTCAGACCACGCTGCGCGACATTTTGGGACAAATGGAACTCGATGAAGTGCTCACCCAACGGGAAAAGGTCAACGAAGAACTCCAAAAACTGCTGGACCGGGACACCGATCCGTGGGGCATTCGCGTGTCTTCCGTCACCATTCGGGACGTCAGCCTGCCCGACTCCATGCTGCGCGCGATTGCCAAACAAGCCGAAGCCGAACGGGAGAAGCGTTCCAGAATTATTTTGGCGGAAGGCGAACAGATTTCCGCCGTCAAAATGAAAGAAGCGGCCGAATTGTATGACCAGATTCCGGTTGCGATCCGTCTGCGTGAACTACAGACGCTGTCCGAAATCGCCCGGGAAAAGAATTTGATCGTCGTGACCAATACAACCGGCGCCGCCGATATGGTCGCCATGGCGCAGGCAACGGAAAACAGAAAGCAGCAGAAATAAAAAACAGAATCGGAACAAAGTAAATAATACAAAATCGGCACAAAAGTAAGTAATAGAAATCGGAATGAAAGTAAACAAAACAATCGCAGCAAAATAAAGTGATAGCATGAGCAATGTCAGCAATAATTTTCAAGTCTTTATGGAAGAATCCGGCGACGTCGGCAAAGCGTTTATGGATTTGACGACGCGGGCAGCCGAGGCCAGTGCCTTGGATCAAAAAACGGAAGAATTAGCCTATATCGCGGTTTTAGCGGCGCTTCGAATGACAAGCGGATTGACGTTTCACGTCAAAATGGCCAAAGCGGCCGGCGCCACGCGCGAGGAAATCAAAAGCGCCGTTTTGGTCGGGCTGCCGGCAGCGGGATTGGTTGTCACGGAAGCGTTTGCTTTGGCTTTGAAGAGTTATGATGAATAACAATTCAATTTTTATTTTTTAAATTGACAGTTTGTACCGACAGTTCACTATTTTTAAATTTCAGTTTGCACAACTGTTCCAACAATACAGTTCTTTCCTAATCCGTTTTGCACCTACAGTTTTCCACCTCAATTGTATCTGTTCGCGGTATCCGTAAAATACAAACGCTATCGCGTTTGATTTTACGGGTTGGCTTTTATGACATATTGAAATTGCCGAACATATTTCCGCGACCGAAGGGAGCCGTTCGCGAAGCGAACTTACGGGAACAGCCTCCAACCGCCCTTGAAAAATTCCTAGCGAAGCGACGGAATTTTTCGGTTGATTTTTCGGGATGGTTTGCTTGACACAAAATAGAAATTGGAATACAATATTTAGCTCAGAATCAATAATTGATCCCTGATTTTTGAAAACGCAAAACGAAAATGTGTACCATAAACGCGCGCGGGTGCCACCGGAAAAAACCAAAAAATTTGAAAATCAAAGATAAACAAGAGTTAAAAAATAAAAAACGTGGGGCCGGTGAGATTTGAACTCACAACCGACGGGTCTCTCCGAATTGCCGTATTGTCCGGCGACTCTGTACCGCGCAAAAACTTCAGCGCTCCAACGGTTCTTCATTGCGTATCCCCGTCGGGATATGCTCAGGTGACCCGTTGCTCATCATAAATATCCGCTGGAGCCCATCGCCCTACCAGGTTAGGCCACAGCCCCTTAAAAACAATCATCCGCGGACGGTTACACGCGTCCCGAATCATTGACTGACTGCTACAAATGAAATAATTCAATATATCCTTAACGGTCAAAACACCAAATTGAAAGCTTCACATTTTTATATTATTTGTCTCTATTTGCTTTATTTAATAAAATGTTTGAGAGAGAAATATGGTTCTTGAAAGTTTATCCACACTGGACAAAGTCGTCCTTGTCTTAATCATCCTGTTGCTGCTCAAAATTATGTTTGATATCAACCGGCTGATGAAAAGAAAAAATATGATCGCCCGGCAAAAACAAATGAGTCAGCAAGTGAATCAGACGTCTGCTGAACACCGGCTTCACCAAATGGAAAAAGCAACTGCTGTTGACGCCGATTTTGTCGAAGAAGTGACCGTTGTTGAAACGGTGGAAGTTCCGGCCGATTCGGAACAAAAGAATTAACTTTCTTTTTTCTTTCTTTTTCTATTGTTTTTGGCTTTTTTGGCGGGCGGCGGCGCGCGCGTTATAGCATTGTCTTTTTCTAATTTTCTGAAAGAATGATTCGGTTTCAATACCGGAACAGAAACAGCCGCACGTTTGCGAAATTTAAAGGGAGCACTTCTCCTATAAAAACTGTGTCATTTGAAGAAAATCGAAAATATTAATAATGTCTATGTGTTTTCAACTTTTACAAATAAAAGGAGAGGATACGATGACGGATTTTTATTACATAACGCCTGACGAAAACATTCAGCTTTTTTCCGGCACGCTTTATCACGGAACAACAAAAGAAAACGCTGCGAATATTTTGGAAAATAATTTTCTCCCCTCTTCAAACCCGAATTTGCATTTGGGAGACGGCGTTTATTTTTATGACAACGAAACTTACGCCATTTGGTGGGTTATTAAAAAACCGGTTTGTAAAGTTCCAAAAGACAGGTTGAAAAAATACATTTCCGAACAAGATTTAACTCTTTGTAAAGACGTGTTTGAATGTTTTTTAAAAAATTTAGAGATCATCGTTGTTGAAATTGAGAATGCAAAACATTTGAGTTTGGATGATTCAGCCAATAAAAGAATATTCGAGAATTTTTATCAAAAACTGAAGGGAAAGAATGAACAGAATCAAATGCTCAACAACAGGTCAATATACAATGTTTTTTTCGAATGGGCCCCTTTTAAAAATGAAATTGATATGGCAAGCATGACCACAAATTATTACAATTTTAGCAAAAATCGATCTCCCTCTAACCCAATGCTCCCTCATGAAGCGTATTTGTACAAAATATATTGCGTTAAAAATATAGATATTCTAAAAAAAAGAAAAAGGTTATATATGACCCCGGAAAATATTGAATACTGTCTGGAATTTATGATCCGGAAGGAACAGTTATTCCGAAAAAACAGAGGTGATTAATGATGAAAAAACAAATTGTTGAAGATGTCAATATTGAAGATGCGGAATTGAAAAATAAAGGATTATACCAAGCAATGATCGAGTGGGTTGACAGTCTATCCCAAGAAGAAGTGGATGCCATCTTTGAAAAATATGGGACAGCCGAACGCATACCCGGACAATGTTATTCAATTCATGATGAATATGTTCGGCAAAAAGAATTGGAAAACAAGAGAAAGGAAAACAGAACATGAAAAACAAAAACGAAATAAAGATTGGTGAGAAAAAGAGAATATTATTCACCTGAATCTTTATTTCACACTTTATTTTGCTTATTCTTTTCAATCAATTCATTATCATGAACGACTTTTTTCCCTTTTTCCATCGGAATGACCGTCAGTTCCGCGTTGTCAAACGTTTTTAAGAGCGGATCCGTGTCGGCAATCCGGTCCAAAGCAATCGCGAGTGCTGCCACTTCGGAATGCGGCTGGTTGCCGACGGCGACGTTCCAATCGGAAACCTCATAGATTTCCCCCGGCACCTTCTCGGCGCCGACGATGAACATCAGCTTGCTTTCTTTTTTGAGTTCCGGAACGGCGTCCGGCAAATTAATGCCGTACATGGACAAGTGACACACTTTGCCGCCGACTTTTTTCCAGTTGTTGATTTCTTCCATGGCGTTCGCGTCGTTTTTGATAAAGAACTCTCCGCCCCAGCGGGGAGCAATTTCTTTGATGTTTTCTTCAATTTTCGGGTCGTCGGACGCGAGAATCATCCCGTCGGCGCCGAGCGCGCGCGCCGTGAGCCCCACGTGCGTCGTAATTCTTTTGTCCCGCTCCGGCCGGTGGCCCAAACGCAAAACCACAATCTCTTTCTCTGTCATAAAATCACGAATTTTTAAAGAATATTTTCAATTTCAAATTCAATCGACAATACCGTTTAAAATTAAAAAGATTTTGTTCGCGACCCGAAATCAACCGGATGGACAACAATAAAAAAAAGTGCCGGCGAACAACCATCCGGAACACACAAATGAAAAATAATGAACAATAGAAGCGTATATGAGCAATAATTATATAGTATATCACCTGTAAAGTTTTAAAATAAAATCAATGGCGTATATTTTTATTCTTTCAGAACCATAATAATAAAAGCCTTTGACATTTCTTTTATTATTTCATGATTTTGTCTCATGAATTTATTCTCATTCACGAAAAGAAGTGATATTTTTGGATATAAAAAATTTTGTTCTTGAAAACGAAGCCGGAGTCCGAAAAAACAAACGGCTTTACAAAATATTGGACTTTTTGTCCGTCACTCTTTTTTTGCTTCTTGTGGCGGTCCTGTTAAACCTCGGCGACTTGTTTAAACTCATTCCGCCGCTGGAGCCGTACGTCGGTTTGTCCCCGGACATCCCGCTCCTGTACATCCGCTACGATACGATAATTTTATTCTTCATCTGCGCCATTGTCACTTACGCCGGCCTTTATTTGTACCGCCGCTACCGGTCAAAAATATACATCTGGGCCGGAAGAACGCCGCCGAAAGATGAAAACTCGTTCGACATCATGGAACGCCTTCACCCGGAACTGAAAGACCGTCTCCGGACCGCGTACGACAATCTGGACGACAACAACATCATCGCTGCCGATTTGAAACAGCACGTTTCCAAAGACATTGAAGGCATTTCCGGCAAAGAACTGACCAACAAAAAGAAAATCCGGGCCGGCCTCGTTGCCGTCGCTTTTTGCGGTATCATTCTGCTGGCCATCTTTTTCACTGGATTTACATCGCCCCTTGACCCGGCTTCCGCCGTCACCGAGCGCTTGCCCAGCTTTGCGGTCGACCGCCCGGACGTTGATCCGGACAACAGCACGACCGTGAACGAAAGCGCGTCGTCGACCGCCGTCGGAACGCCGCCCATTTCGGAAGATCCCGGCGTTGAAATTGACGTGACGCTGCCCCCGGGATCCGGATTCGGACCGGGAGAACTGCTCAACGAAAGCGACAACAAAACGTTTGAGCCGTCCAAATACTATCCGCCCGAAAGCCTCAGCTCAACCCACTTTTATGACACGCTGCCGGAAGGATACGCCGATTTGATCAAAGATTACTTCCAAAAATTAGCGGAAACCAGCTAAAAGCGGAGTCCGCATTACTTTTTATTAATTTTATGACAAAATCAGTTACATTCATTCACCATTCAATTTATTGATTCAAATTCAATTTATTTATTCAAATTCAATTTATTTATTCAGATTCGATTTATTGATTCAAGTTCAATTCATAAAAATAACAGACGAACATAGAGGAAAAAATATGAGCATGGAAAACAGTGTTGAAACAGACAGACAACAACAAGACATGGCGGAATTCCGCGAAAAACCGATGGCCAGAGAAAACAACATCGACAACGCGCCGTCCGCCAAAACATATGAAAACGCGCAGCGGATCTTTAAAACATTGTTTGACGAAATCGGAAAAGTGATCGTCGGACAAAACGAAACCGTCGAACAAGTCATGATCGCCATTTTATGTAACGGTCACGCCCTCCTTGAAAGCAATCCGGGTCTCGGCAAAACCTTGACCATTTCCACCATTTCCAAAGTGATCGACTTATCCTTCAACCGTATCCAGTGTACGCCCGACTTAATGCCGGCCGACATCACCGGAACCACCGTCGTCGAAGAACACGGCGGCAACAAAGTTTTCCGGTTTGAAAAAGGACCGATTTTCTCAAACATCATTCTGGCCGACGAAATCAACCGTGCTTCCCCGAAAACACAATCCGCGCTTTTGGAAGCCATGCAGGAAAAGCAGGTGACCGTCGCCGGTGTCACCCACGCGCTTGAAAAACCGTTCTTCGTTCTGGCCACTCAAAACCCGATTGAGCAGGAAGGAACTTATCCCTTGCCGGAAGCTCAGCTCGACCGTTTCCTCTTAAAAATTTTCGTCCCGTACCCGGACTTTAACGAAGAACTTGAAATTGTGAACCGCTACACAGCGCTGTCCAACCCGTCCACCGAACGCGGCATTACGAAAGACACCTTGCTCAGCCTCCAAAAATTAACACGCGAAGTTCCGATTTCCAACGAATTGAAACAAAAAGCCATTCAATTGGTCATGAAAACCCGTGAAGGCGGCATCATTGAATACGGTGCCTCTCCGCGCGCGTCCATCGCCATTATTTTAACCGCCAAAGCCCGCGCCCTCATCCACGGCCGCAACTTCGTCGCCGAAGAAGACGTCCACGCCATGGCCTACCCCGTTTTGAGACACAGAATCATTCTGACCTTTGAAGCGGAAAGATCCGGCATGACGCCCGACGACGCCATTAAAGCGTTGATTTCACCCAAGGGCAAATAAGTCCGCAGCAAACAGGCATATCATATATGGCACACAATGCAGGAACAGGCAGACAAAAGAAAAGAGGCAAAGACCTCAAACAGACGGATGCAGGCATGAAATATGGCGGACAAAAAACATAAAATTGATATGGAATTCCTCCGGCAGCTCGACCGCTACAATATGTACGTTCGAAAACGGGTGTCAACCGTTTACGCCGGAAACCGGCCGTCGACGCGGATCGGAAAAGGCATCGATACCGTCGGCTACCGGGAATATTACAAAGGCGACGAAATGAAAGACATCGACTGGAAGATTTATTCCAGAACCGAAAAGCTTTACGTGCGCCAATTTGAAGAAGAAAAGACGCTCACAGCGCACATCTTGCTCGACGCGAGCAAAAGCATGGACTATCCCGACAGCGGCGTTTCCAAATTTGAGTACGCCGCCATGTTTGCCGTCGGCGTTGCATATATCGTTTCCCGCAAGAACGACAAATATTCGATCTCTACATTTAACGAAGAAATCGACATCAACCAACCGCGGCGCGGCATAAAAAATTTGCTGTCGATCATTTCCCGGCTGGCGGACCAGCCGTTATCCGGCACAACGGACATTGATTCCGTGACCCACAAATACGAAAAACTCATTAAATCCCGCTCATTGGTCGTGATTATTTCCGACTTTTTGGACGACATCAACCACATTGAGTCCACCGTGAAGCGTTTTTCTGGAAACGATTTGATGCTGGTTCAAATATTAGATCCGTTTGAGCGCCGCCTGCCGATTAAAGGTGATTCCCTCTTTTACGATATGGAAACGGGCGCAGAAATGAAAACATTTTTGAGCGACTCCTTCCGTAAAAACTACATCAAAGAACTGGAAGACCACATCGCGCACATCGACCACATCTGCAAAAAATCGGGCGCGAACTTCTACTCGTTCACAACGGACATGCCGATTTTGGAATCGTTCTTAACCACCATCGAGAGGAGCGGATAATATGGCGTTAGATCTTCCGTTTATCCACCCGTGGGCCTTGATCGGGCTTCTTTCCATCATTCCGCTCATCATCTTGTACATGCTTTTGCCCAAGCCGTTTAAGATGAGCGTTCCGTCCGTGATGTTCTTGATGAAAGTCGAGGAGTCGCGCGACAAAATCTACAACACCCTGACAAAACTGGTCAAAGACCCGCTCTTTTTGGCGCAGCTTTTGGTTTTAATCTTACTGGCGCTCGCCGCTGCCGGCCCATATATATTGTCTATGGAAACATACAGCGAAGAGCGAACCGTCGTCATTTTGGACGCGTCGGGCAGCATGCAAACCAACGGACGGTTCGACCAGGCCAAAAAGGACGCTGAAAACCACCTCAGTCAATTTAACACCATCATCTTGGCGGAATCCGTCCCGGTGATCGTCGCCGAAAACGTCAGCGCGTCCAAAGCCAAAGATATTCTGCGCGATCTGGAACCCAAATCGGTTTCCGCCGACATCGGCTCCGCCGTCGCCTCCGGCGCGAACATCTTGTCAACGGAAGGCGGATCAATTTACGTCTATTCCGACTTTACGTCTTGGGAAGGTATGAATCCGCTGGTTGCCAAAAACCTGCTCGGCAGCGGCTTAAATGTGACATATTTCGCGTACGGAAGTCCGACCGACAACAACGTCGCCATTGTGAACGGTTATCTGGAAAAATCGGGCGGCAACTACAATTACCACTTTATGGTCAGAAACTACGGAAAAGCAACCAAAGAAATATCGGTTGACGTTTTGACCACCAAATCAAACGGCCAGAAAACCAACTCGTCGTCCGTCACGTTGTCCGTCCCCGGAAATGATGTTGCGTCCTTCCAGTTTGACAACATCAGCCGCGGAACGACAGAAATTCGGATTAAGAATGGCGACGGCCTTGCCGGCGACAACAGCGCGTTTATTTCCATTCCGGAAACCAGTTCCGCGCGGGCGCTTTACATTTATGACGAAGCGTCCGGAAAAGACCTGCCCGGATACATTGCGCTGTCCCTGCAGCCGGAGCTGACCACCACCACCGCGTCAACTGTTCCGGGGTCTATTTCCCAGGATTATGATTTCGTCGTGGTGGATTTGGGAACGCGGATTTTAAGCAACAGCGAAGCGGCGTCTTTGAACGCTTATGCGAACGCCGGCGGAAGCGTCGTGTTTGTCGCGGGCGAATATTTGGATCCGAAAAACCAATCGACGGACACGTCAAAGATGCTTCCGGTCAAAATCAACGGCATCAATTCAAGTACCGTCGGGTTCCCGCTTTATGTGCTGACGTCCAACAAAATGACGGATGATATGAATTACAGCGATGTTTTCGTCCGGACTTACTTGATTGCGGAAGCGCGCGATACGGTGAATTCATCTTACTTGGTGGCCGCCGCCGATAAATCGCCGGTGATCGCTTACGGACCGTACGGCAACGGAACCGTTTTCTACATCGGCCTCAATGATCACGCCGGTGAAAACGCCTGGAACAACTTCGCCAGTTTCCCGGAATTCCCCATCTTTTGGGTCCGGCTGACGGAATTTATTGCCGGAACGGGCGACGTCTCCGAATATAATTTGCCGGCGGGAACGGTGCTGACGTTTGCGAACGAAACCACCATTGTGACGCCGGACGGCACGATTAAAGCCCACAAAGTGGTTTTGGACACGGCCGGCATTTACGTCGTGAACAAAAAGAGCATTGCCGTCAACATGTACAATGACAAGGAATCTAATACGATGCTGGAACGGCTCAAAGGCGTGGACGGCGCAAACGCCGGATCGGAGCTGCCGACGCTCTTTGAAGTTAAAAAAGAGCTGGTGGCCGTCTTTGTGGTTTTGGCGTCTTTGTTTATTTTGCTTGAACTTTACCTGTTGAGAAAGCGGGGGGATATTTAATGGTCAGTTTCAGTTACCCGTGGGCTTTGGTTTTGCTGATTCCCGTCATTATTTTGGCGGGCTATTATTTCAAAAAGGCCGCCGGGCGAAAACAAAAGATTTTGTTCGGGACGCGCGGAATCATCGCCGTCTTGCTGGTGTTGGCCATCGCGAATCCGCTCGTGTTTATGAACGTCACGAAAACGAACGATCACCCCGAATTGGTTTTGGTTTCGGATACGACGCAAAGCATGAAGTATTTCAAAAGCGGCGTCGGCCAAGATTTATACAATTACTTTACGGGAACGATTAACGTTCAGTATGATACGCTGACCGGCAACTACACGGCGCTGGGTGAAAAAATCATTCAGTACGCGGACGGGAAAAATAAAATATTGATCGTGTCCGACGGCAACAGCAATTACGGCACGAGTCTGACGGACGCCATCAATTTCTCCAAAGAAACGAACACGACGGTTTCCGCCGTGATTCCGGATTTGATTCAAAACGATTTGAGTGTGGAGATTACGGGCGATAAATCGATTATCGTCGGCAACGAACAGGAGTTCGGCATTGTGGTCCGGCAGGCCGGAAACGCGAATGCCAGCTACAATTATGAAATTTATGCGGACGGAACCCTGATCGAACGGGGCAGCGGTACTCTCAACAGCACTGAAAAAACGACGACGTTCACCACCCGCTTCACAAAATTGGGCGCGCACACGCTCCGGGTTTCGTTGACGTCGGCGGCGGATTCCGATAAAATCAACAACAATTATACGAAATCGGTTTACGTGATTGAAAAACCGAATGTGATCGTGGTGACGTCCGAACAAAACGCGTCGCTGACGCAAGTGGTCGGCACGCTGTACAACGTGACGGTGGTGACGTCGCTGTCGCAGTTTACGGATTTGGACAAAGCGCTGTCGTCGACGAAGACGGTTGTCATCGATAACATGTATATCGGCAACATCACGGAGAAAGAAGTGGCGTCGCTGAAGAATTATGTTTCCGAGGGCGGTGGTTTGGTTGTTGTCGGCGGAACGGGCTCGTACGGTTATCCGGAAGGCAACAGCTATCTGAATTCGTCCTTTGAGAAGCTTCTGCCGGTCGTTTCCATTCCGTCGGATTGGGAAGGCACGCAAGATGTTTTGCTGTTCATCGACGTGTCCGACAGCGGTAATTCGTATGCCGCGAACAATGAGACGATCTTGTCGAACATTAAAAAGACGGCGATCAACATCATTGACAACGATTATTTCAAAGAAGCCAACATGACGTACCTGACCATCGGCGATCCGACGCGCGACATTGACGGGGAATTCTATTACGTCGGCAATCCGAAAGAGGCAAACGCGTTAAAGCTTCAGATTGAGAATTTGAAAACCGGCGATGGAGAAACCGATTTGTTGGACTCGTTTGAGGACGCTGCCGTTGTCCTGGAAAACCGTTCCGGACAGCCGCTCATCATTGTCATGACGGACGGAAATATTGTCGGACGCCACTCTTATTCGGAAATTTTGGCGGCCGAGAACAAGATGAAAGATTACGGCGCGACGATCGTGTACATCAATATTTATACGGGCGGCTCGACGCGTCCGGATCAATTCAAGGACAAGAGCGGAACGCCTTATGCGGAAGATTTGGCGGACGATTACGGCAAAAACGGCGTTTATGTCTCGTCTCCGAAAGGGCTGCCGGTTGACCCGAACTTTGAGGAGATGTTTGGCGCAAGCAGCAGCAACAACACGAACCGGACGGAATCCGGCCTTTATGTTTCCAATCCGAAGCATTTCATTGTTCAGGGCTTGGATTTATCCAACACGTCGGTGTCGGGCTACAACAGCGTGACGCCGAAAGCCGGTTCCGACAAACTGGTGATCGCGTCGGACGGCGCGCCGGTTTTGACGGTGTGGCGTTACGGTCTGGGCCGGGTCGCTTCCGTGACGACCGACAACGGCGTCGGCCGCGGCAACTACTGGGCGCCCGACTTGTATACGTCCCCGGGATCGAAGCTGATTTCGTCCACCATCAACTGGGCGATGGGCGACCCGAATCGGGAAAGCGGTATTGTGATTGACGCGCCGGACACGTCCGTCGGTTTGCCGACAACGCTTCGCGTCAACATGTACGACCAGGGAATTCCGGTGCTGACGCTGGACGGCAAAAAGCTGGTGCTGACGATGGAATCTGAAAATGTGTACACGTCGGAACTGTTGTTCAACCAGTCCGGCACGTACAATATTTCCGGATATCCGATTGCAGTCAACTATCCGATTGAGTACCAGGAAATCGGCGTCAATCCGGATTTCAGGAAACTGATTGAATCGACCGGCGGCAACATTTATACTGCCAATGAAGCCAAAGCGTTCTTCATCAAATCAGTCAGCGACGACACGACTTACAAGGTCAAAGAAGTGGTCGGCCTCAACGTCTATCTCCTCTTGCTGGCGCTTGTGATTTTCCTCGCGGAAGTCGTGTACCGCCGCGTGCGTGAAATCAAAGAGCTGCGCCGTCTGCACGAAGAATACGAAACCCGGGCGGCTTCCGGCGAAAAGATTCCGCCGACCTATTCCAAGCTGCACGGCTGGAGTTACATGGATCCGGAAGAAGAAGAAAAAACCGAAACGTCCGGATTAGCCGGCCTGACCGGTAAGCTTTCCGGTTTGAAATCCAAAGTGAAGTTGAAGAAATAATCAACTTCTCTTTTCTTTTTTTGTTTTTTTATTTTTGTCATTCTGTTTTTCATTTTTTATGGCGGGCAGCGGGCGCGCGCGTTATGGCGACACTTTTTCTTTTTGCGTTTTTAAAACTGATGGCGATTTTTGTTTTTGAATCAAGCAAACCTGTCTTCCAAGTTATGTTTTGGAGTCAAGAAAACCGCCATCTAATTTGTATTTTTGAGTCACGCAAACCCTCCCGAAAAATCAAACGCTTTGCGTTTGATTTTCTCGGAATCCGATGAAATGAGATTGGTACAGCAGCAACAGACACGAAAACGGATTAGGAAAAGACTGTATTGTTAGAAACAGTTGGTGCAAATCGGATTAGGAAAAAACTGTATTGTTAGAAACAGCTGATGAAAAACGGATCAGGAAAAGACTGTATTGTTGGAACAGTTGGTGCAAACCGAAATCTAAAAATAGTCAACAGTAGGTGCAATTTGAAAATATGTCAGTGCAGATGCAATCTGACTGCAAATTAGAATATATCTACGATCGGATTCCGCAAAATACAAACGCTATCGCGTTTGATTTTGCGGGATGGTTTACACGGGAAGTTGGAACAAGCAAAATTAAATATTTCGCGACCGAAGGGAGCCGTTTGCGAAGCAAACTTACGGAAACAGCCTCCAACCGATCTTGAAAAATTCCTAGCGAAGCGACGGAATTTTTGCGTCTGATTTTGCGGGATGTTTTGCTTGAAAAACTGAAACAGGCCAAACCAAACTTAATGCGACCGAAGGGAGCCGTTCGCGCAGCGAACTTTATGGATTCAGACTCCCACCGCCTATGAAAAATTCCTAGCGAAGCGACGGAATTTTTTTCTTAAACCGCTGCGGAAAGCGCCCGAACCGGTTTTCCTTTCTCTTTGCGTTCTTCGGATTTCATGTGGCCTTTGTCGATGCTGACGAAAAGCAAGTGGTCCAAATCGAAGAGAAGCGCGAAAATGAAAAGCGGCGTCAGTTCAAAGTAACAGGCGGCGACCAAACAGACGATGCCGGCAAAAAACAAGCCTAAGCAAATCGACGTGGAAGAGGCGAGTCTTGAAGCCAGCTTCGGATTGATGAGATCAAAAGTTCCGGCCGGCGCCAACCCTTTGGGATTGAGCGGGCTCGTGAGATCCAAAAGCGTCTTTTTTAAATCGGACGAAATCTTGACGTGGTACAAGAATAAAACAAGACCGACAAGCGGCGTCAAATAAACGAAGACTTTCGGGATAAAGTGGAGATTCCACAAAATCGCATACATCAGAATGATATAAAATCCGAGAAACGCGTTAATGACTTCAAGCGCCCTGAATTTGGAGCGCAAGGTTTCGCGGAAAAGCGTTTTCATAACCATGGTAAAAACTCACAATAATAATAACAATAACGGTAATAACACAATAATGCAACAACACCGGTAATACCGATAACACAATAATAACGACAATGGTAACAATAATAACAATAATACAATTACGAAATACGACAAATAATTGCAAATTCGATAGCAACGATAACAATTTACACGGCAATCCGCACAAATAAAGCGTCGCTTAAACGATAATAATGAATACAATTCCATAGTATAAAACGATATTGAAGAAGAGCGTTATCGCTAACGATTTTTATAAAAGTCGATGAATAAATCATAGCCATAATCAAAAAGAAATAACTTTCGTTGTTTTTAAAAAGAAAAAAGAAAAAGAAATTAATTCTCGAGAACAATCTCGATATTAATGTCTTTGGGCACCTGAATTCTCATCAATTGGCGAAGTGCGCGTTCATCGGCCGCGAGGTCAATGAGTCTTTTGTGGACACGCATTTCCCAGTGATCCCATGTGGCCGTGCCGTCGCCGCTCGGACTTTTTCTCGTCGGAACGATGAGTTTTTTCGTCGGAAGCGGAACCGGACCGGAAATACTGACGCCGGTTCTTTCGGCAATGGCTTTAACTTGGTCGCAAACGCTGTCCAAGTCGGTCGGGCTGATGCCTGATAATCTGATTCTTGCTTTTTGCATGATGTCGTCCCCCTTAAAAATAAGAGAAGAGAAGGAATTTAATCCTTCTTCTTAACACTGAGACAGACACCGGCCGCAATGGTCATACCCATGTCACGGACAGCGAAGCGTCCGAGTTGCGGGATTTCTTTTGCGGGTTCGAGAACCATGGGTTTTGTGGGTTTGAAGGTAACGACGGCTGCGTCACCGGCTTTGATGAACGGCGGGTTTTGCTCTTTCGGCTGGCCGGTCTTCGGGTCCAACTTTTGGTCGATGGACATGAACATACAGGCCACTTGGGTGGTGTGGCTGTGGAAAACCGGGGTGTAACCGACGGTAATCGCAGACGGGTGCTGGAGAACGACAATCTGTCCGGTAAATTCGTCGGCAACCGACGGCGGAGCAGCTTTCGGACCGCAGACGTCACCGCGTCTGACATCGTTCTTGCCGATACCGCGAACGCTCCAGCCGATGTTGTCGCCCGGAACTGCTTGCGGAATTTCTTCATGGTGCATTTCAATGGATTTAACTTCTCCACCGGCGCCGCTGGGCATGAAAACGACTTGGTCGCCTTTCTTCATGATACCGGTTTCGACACGGCCGACCGGGACAGTTCCGATACCGGAGATGGTGTACGCATCTTCGACCGGGATTCTGAGCGGAAGGGAAGTCGGCTTTTCCGGCTCTTTCAAGTTGTTGAGGGCTTGGAGAACGGACGGGCCTTTGTACCACGGGGTGTTTGCACTGGCGGTTTTGAAGTTGTCGCCTTCAAAGGCGGAGGTCGGGATAAACGGAATCTGGTCCGGCTTGAATCCGATCATTTTCAAGATTTGGGAAACTTGTTCGACGACTTCTTTGTATCTTCCTTCATCGTATTTCACAGCGTCCATTTTGTTGACGGCGACGATCAATTGGTTGATACCGAGGGTCTTGGACAAGAAGATGTGTTCTTTGGTTTGAGCCATAACTCCATCGGGTGCAGCGACGACGAGAACAGCGGCGTCAGCTTGGGAAGCGCCGGTGATCATGTTTTTAACGAAGTCTCTGTGACCCGGGCAGTCCACGACGGTGAAGTAGTATTTGTCGGTGTCGAATCTCTTGTGAGCGATGTCAATGGTGATACCTCTCTCTCTTTCTTCTTTCAAGGTGTCCATAACCCATGCGAAAGCGAAGGATTCTTTGCCTTTCAATTTTGCTTCTTCTTTGAATTTCTCAATGATGTGGGGCGGAACGGCTCCGGTTTCAAACATTAATCTTCCGACGAAGGTGGACTTTCCGTGGTCAATGTGACCGATAACGGCTAAGTTCATGTGCGGTTTATCTGCTGCCATAATTTATCTCCTGATATTGGTTTAATATAGTTGGTTTAATTAAATAAATTGATTCAACTGATTCACGTCAATATTTATGATATTACGCCGATAGTCAATAATCAATATTTTTGGATTCCGATACAACAAAGACCCTTATACGACAGATAAGGCCGCTGTTTTGTATGCGGATTGTGATCAATTTAAGTGTGATCGGTTGCCCGGTTTATTGCAGGCTTTTTGGATCGTCAAAGAAAATTATATTTCTTTGCCGGCACGTGTTCTACTGAAAATACATTTCAGTATTAAACTGTTTCGCCAAAAAGACTCTTTCAGGGGCATTTCGAGTAACCCTAAATAACCACTCTTATATAAAAAGAATATGTTTGTCAACCATTTCGACAAACAAATTCTTTGTTTTTGAAGGTTAAATTTTTGAAATTGAAATGAATTTCACCAAATTTTTCAATTTAATTAATCTAAAGAATTTTATTCATTTTTTAATTCAATTCAAATCAAAATTAATTCAAATCAAAATTGATTCAAATTGAATTTAATTTAAATGATTCAATTTATTCAAATTGGATTTAATTAATCCAAATTGAATCAAAATGAATCAAATTGAATAAATGAATTCAATTATTCGAATTTTAATTCTATTGAAAAATTTGAATGTTGAAATTCAAATTTATTTTTGAAGGGATCAGCCTTCTTACATTTCCAAGAAGTCAGAGGCTCTCGGAAGTTCTTTCTTGAGACCTTTTCTCTCACGGATCTTGGCAACGACTTCCGGCATCAAGCTGGACGGGACGGTTTCAAAGCCGCCGAATTCGGTGCTCCACATGGCGCGGCCTTCGGTTGCGGACCGGATGTCTCCGGCAAATCCGAAGAGTTCGGACACCGGTGCGCGGGATTCGATGATGGTCAAGTCGCCTTCGCTCTTCATATCAATGATGATGCCGCGGCGTCCCTGAATTTCTTTTGCGGCGCCGCCCATGTTGTTTTGCGGCACTTGGATGAAGACTTTCTGGTACGGCTCAAGGAGCGCGTCGTCAGCCATCAACATTGCGGCCTGAATGGCTTGGCGGGAGGCCGGAATAACTTGGGCCGGACCTCTGTGGATGGCGTCTTCGTGGAGTTTCGCATCAATGAGAGTCACTTTGACTTGGGAAACCGGTTCTCTGGCGAGCGGACCGGCTTTCATGACTTCTTCAAATCCGTCCAAGATGAGTTCCATGGTTTCGTTCAAGTACTGGATACCTTTCGTCATGTCGAGGTAGATGTTGTTGCCGTAAATGGCGACGATGCTTTTCGCTTCGTCTTTGTCAAGGCCGGCAGCCATCAATTTTTCTCTTCTTTCAAGTTCTTCCATTCTCATGGAAATTTCACCGTTTCTGATCAGTTCGACGACTTGATCGTTGAGCGGCTCAACATTGATGAAGAAGCGGTTGTGGCGGTTCGGGGATTTTCCTTCGACGTTTGTAACCTTCTTCTTGATGGTTTCACGGTAAACCACAATCGGCGGGTTGGTAATAATTTCCACGCCTTTGTCACGTTCAATTCTGTGCGCAATAACTTCCAAGTGAAGTTCGCCCATACCGGCCATCAAGTGTTCGCCGGTTTCTTCGTCCAAAGTCACTTGGAGCGTCGGGTCTTCCTTCGCGACTTGCCGGAGAACTTCAACGAGTTTGGGCAGGTCTTTGGTGTGTTTCGCTTCGACGGAAACGGTAATGACCGGTTCGCTCACGTGGCGGATGCTTTCAAAAGGCGTCATGCCTTCAAGCGTTGTCACGGTCGAGCCGACGATCGCGTCTCTGAGACCGGTGACGGCGGCAATGTTTCCGGCCGGAATGTTTTCCACTTCAAGGCGCTCCGGGCCCATGAAAATACCGACTTGCTGGATTCTGCTCTTTTTGGCCGTACCGGATGTGTAAACTTCAAGACCGCGGGTGAGCGTACCACTGAAAAGACGGCCGGTTGCGACTTCTCCGGCGTGCGGGTCCATCGAAATGTCCGTGACCATGAAGGCCAAATCGCCGTTCGGGTCAGCTTTGTTCATGGAGATGCCGATCGGAGAGTTTTTGTCGCCGTGCCAGATCGCTTTCACTCTGTTGGCTTGCGCGGTGATCGGGTTCGGTAAGTGGCTGATAACCATGTCGTTTAAGGTTTCGTGAAGCGGGCATTTTTGAGCGAGCGCTTTCATGTCGCCTTTGGTACAATAGTCGTAAACGTCATTGAAGGTGATGTTTGTCTTTTGCATCATCGGAACGCTGATGGCCCAGTTGTAAAGAGCGGAACCGAATGCGACGCTGCCGTTGGCTGCGTCCACGCGCCATCCTTCTTTATATCTTTCAGGGTTCATGTTTTTGATGAGTTTGTTGACGTGGTCGATGAGTTTTCCGAGGCGGACCTGCATTTCCTGCGGGTTCACTTGGAGTTCATTGATCAAACGGTCCACTTTGTTGATGTAGAGAACCGGGCGAACGTATTCGCGAAGGGCCTGGCGGAGAACGGTTTCCGTTTGCGGCATGGTTCCTTCGACCGCGTCGACGACGACGACGGCACCGTCGACGGCGCGCATGGCACGCGTCACGTCGCCGCCGAAGTCAACGTGACCCGGGGTGTCGATTAAGTTGATTAAATATTCTTTGCCGTTGTAGGTGTGCACCATTGAAACGTTGGACGCGTCAATCGTGATACCGCGGGCTTGTTCTTCTTCGTCGGAGTCCATGAAGAGCTGCTTTCCGGCGAGTTCGGATGAAATCATGCCGGCGCCGCTGAGCAAGTTGTCGGATAAAGTGGTTTTGCCGTGGTCGATGTGCGCGACAATACCGATGTTCCGAATCATTTCAGGGTTTCCCATGAGCGCCGTCACGCGCTCGACCATTTTCTTTCTTTTTCCCATAATCCTGACCTTAAATGGTTATTTTTTGATAGTTAGATAATATGAAATGAATAATGAATTAATTTTGAAATATGAATTTGAGTCCGCATAAATAAAAAAATGAACTTCCGGAAAACCGGAAATTCATCATTTTGCTGATACGGATTAACGTGCCGCTTTGGCCACTCTTTCTTTGGCGTCTTTTTTGCCGACAGAGAAGGCTTTTGCGTCACCGTTGGAGGCGGCAATTAATTCAGTCGCCAAGCATTCGGCAACGGAGCGCTTGGATTTGAATGCGGATTGCCGGGTGCCGACCGCGATATAGCGAAGGGCCGAGTCCACGCGTCTTTGCGGGGCGGTGTCGACGGCTTTCGGAACGGAGATGCCGCCGTATTTCAAACGGACAACTTCTTCGCGGGGGCCGGCGTTGGAAATCGCGTCCACCAAAACTTGGACCGGGTTTTTCTTGGTCTTGGCGTGGATGATGTCAAAGGCTTCGTCCACGGCTTTGATGGTGGTTTGTTTCTTTCCGGTGTTGGTTTCCGTTCTCATCAGGTTGTTGACCAAGCGTTCAACGATTGAGATTTCGGATTTGTTGAATTGCTGGTGAGCGTGGCGTCCGCCGGAGTGGGGAACGACAACCGCTTTTAAGCAAACATATCTCTGAATGCCGAGGTCCGTCACTTGAACTTCGGACATGTCCCATTTTCCAAACATTTTTGCGTCCATTGTCTCATCTCCGCGGTTTTTCCATTCTTCCGATAACCATTTGGGTCAGCGGGACGTTGTTGACGGCGATCACTTTGAAACGAACGCCGGGAATGTCTCCCATAGCACCACCCATGCGGCCGCCGATTCTTTCAACGGTCACTTCGTCGTGTTCGTCGATGAAGTTAATGGCGCCGTCTCCCGGGCAGAAGGCGGACACTTGTCTGCCGTTCTTGATCAACTGAATTCTGACACATTTACGGATGGCAGAGTTCGGCTGTTTGGCTTCAACACCGATCTTTTCGAGAACGATGCCGCGGCCTTGCGGCGCGCCGCCGAGCGGGTCGGCTTTAACGTTCAAACCGAGCATGCGTCTGTTGTATTCGTGGTCTTTCCATCTGGCCTTCAATCTTTGTTTCTTTAAGATTTGGCCGGCATAATTTCCGTTTGTCATATATTTAGATCTCCGATTTCTGATTTTGATTGATTAACTTAATAATAATTTGAGAGAATGATTGATTTTTGATTTTTCAACATCGAAATACGCATTTTAACTGAATCGTTTTTATTCATGAACTGAATCTAACTGAATCATTTTTATTCATGTCGTCGTTTGCATCATCATTTATAGTTGAGTCGTTTTCATTTGAGCCGTTTTCACGTGAGTCCGTCTTCATTTTAAGATGACGTCGTGGATTCCGTGGTGTCTTTGGACCAGGAGTTTGACTTTGGAGATGTTTTTTCCGCCTTTTCCGATGGCCAGCCCTTTATCTTTGGCGGCGACTTCAACGACGGCAATTTTTTTGTCGCCGTCTTCCGTGACGGAAATGCTTTTGATCGAAATGACAGGTCCGAACACGTTTTTGATAAACGTGACCGGGTCGTCGGCATATTCGACGAGTTCGATGGGTTTGTCAATGGCTTTTTTGGCGCGGTTGATGTTTTCGCCGCCTTTTCCGATGGCAAGTCCCATATCTCCTTGGCGAATGACGTTAATAATCCGGTCGCTTTCGACAATGCAGTCCAAGACTTTCGCGTTTGTGATGTCTTCAAAACGGGCGATGTATTGCATTTCTTCGAAAGTGATTTTAATTTCACTCATGAGATCGATCCTCTTTTTGATGATTTGACGGTAGTTGATGCGTTAAATATTTGATGCGGATGTTGATTTCAAAGTCAATTTTTCAATTTAGTTGTCAGCCAATGACAAAATGTCAGATTCGCCGGCGTCCAGGATGGCCATGGCGGCGATGATGAACGGCTTTCCGCAAACCGGACCGAGTTCACGGCCGGTTCCGTCGTAAACATAAACCGGAACGTTTGATGCTTCGATCTTTGCTTTCGTTTCTTCGGGACAGTTTTTGGCCAAGATGATCATCTTAGCGCTGCCGGACTCGGAAAGTTCGATTGCTTTCTTAGAGCCCATGACGACTTTTCCCGTCTTAACGGCTTTGATTAATGCTTTATCGATATTGATATCCATTTTCTATACCTCTAATCTATGGAACTTTATCAAATTGCGCGATAGACCAGTCTGTCCAAAAAGTCACAGACCAAAGTCATAGACTACAAACCCCACCGGGATTCGCTTCTCCCCGATTTTGCCAATCACGCGTAACGTTTCGAATCGTCAGAAACAGATAATTCGTCACGCGCCTCTCAAAAACATATTTGAAAGACGGCGCAAAACCGGTTCACAATCTATAAAGAATGGTGTTACATATTTCTTCTACATATAAACCTTTTGGGACAAAACCCGTAAAGGCTTGATTATTAATAGACATCTTCATCGTATAAACCGATTGCTGTGTTTGCGGGGGCGCCGTGCGCGCGCGTTATGGGGACACATTTCGTTTGGATTAAAAACCGAAGGACACTTTTTGAAGACATCACGCAAGCCATCCCGTCATTTCATTTATCAAATTCAGCAAACCAACCCGTTACTTCATTTACCAAGTCAAGCAAACCAACCCGTAAAATCAAACGCGATAGCGTTTGTATTTTACGGATACTGCTGAGCAGATGCAATCTGGTACAGTTAACTGCAGATGCAAATCGGATCAGGAAAAGACTGTATTGTTGGAACCTGCAGGTGCAAACTGAAATCTAAAAATAGTCAACTGCAGATGCAACTCAGCACTGTGAATTGGAATGTACCTTACTTACGGAATTCCGCAAAATACAGACGCAACGCGTCTGATTTTGCGGGGTTGTTTGCTTGAACTCAAAAATGAAAGTTTACGGAATAGTTTTCCGAAAATTAATTAATGATTCCAAACATTTTATCAAAATCATAAAATGATTCATTAATTTAACAGATTATCAAAAGTGAAATGTTATGGATAACAAAAATTTGATCATCGGCGGCTGGGTTCTCTTTCTCGTCGGCATCGTCGGCAGTTTCATTTGGCCGGTTCTGTTCAGCGCTGCCATTTTGGGAATGATTTGCTGGCTTGTGGCGGCACGTTCGGAAAAAGCAAAACCAAAAGAAGAACGGTTGAACGGAAAGGGCTTTCTTGACTTGAAACTCATTTACAAAATAATGTTTGTCGCAGCCGTTGCTTTATTCTTGATCTGGGCCGTCAGAGCCATGACCGAGGTCAATCCGATTGACGCATACAATTCCGCCGGCGGCGACTTTATTCAAAACGCAGCCTACGCGTTTGGCATGATGGCGGCCACCAACATTACTTATTCCCTGTACATGTTTATGTTCATCTTTTTGGATTTGATTTTTGCCGGCTACATCCGAAAATTGAGTATTGAAACAGAACTGTCGCAAACGGAACAAAGGAGAAAAAAACCGGTCCCGGATCAAACAAAAATGAACCGTTCGATTTACGGCAGCCAATTGAAAGAAAATCAGAAGAAAAAATGAGATTAAGATAAAATAAAAACGAGAATTAAAGTAAAAAATAATGAATTGCCTGAATATGCAGGCAATTGCATTTCCTTTTTTTATATTATGCCGCAGGCATTCCTTTCAAAACGGGGCGGTTGAGCGTCGAATTCCATTCCCAGACATCAGTGAAGTCCCAGCCAAGTTGTCCGGAACCGGTCCCGCTGAAGAATGTATCAACCAACTCCGCCGCTGTTTTTGTTCCACCGTCTTTTCCATTTATATCGGGGGTCCACGTTCCGGGAATTGTATCGATTGCATAGTTGTTTTTATAATAAGGCGTGTTAGAACCGACTTGCGTTCCGATTCGCGAAACGTTGGTCAACCCTGTAATCGTTCCATTCAAGATAACCGAATTATTAACACCTGTCACATTGGGAATCATGATTCTTTGAATCGAACCAAACAACCCGACGTAATCCGAGCCGGTAACGTTTCCGATGGCGTAGCAATTATCAACGGTATAGTTATAGGCAAATGCGCCGATCAAACTGCCGATTTTAGCGTCCCCGTCAACATCCCCCATGGCATAACAATCCGATATATGACTTTCACCATAACCGATCAAACCGCCGACCTCTTTATCACCGGTGACGTTTCCGGTGGCATAACATTGTTCAACATTACCATTCTTTTTAACATTGGCCGTTGACGATTGACCGAGAAGGCCGCCCGTTGAGCTTAAACTTGACCCGACGACGTTTACATCCCCGGTTGCATATGATTGCCGGACCGACGTACCGAACGTATGGCCAACTAAACCGCCGGTTCTGTTACCGGTATTGGAAACGTCCACATTTCTGGCGGAAATATTAAGCAATGTACATTCAGCTGTAGGAACCCCACTAATTGAAGTGGACCCCATGAATCCGCCGACGGCGTCTCCATGACCCGAAACAGAAAAGTTCGCGACATAGCAATTGGAAATGTTCGTGAAAGTACTCATGCCGACAAAACCGCCGACTTCCTTTCCGCCATTAATTTTTTTGCCGGCCGTTTGATCCCAAATAAAATCGGAATTATTAATGCTCGCGTTGCGATTATCACCGACTAACCCGCCGATATAAGGCGCGTTGTCGGGAGCCAAAACGGCGCAGTTTAAAAGATGTGTGTTGTTGATTGACCCATCATTATCGTTATAACCGATCAAACCGCCCGAGTAAGAAATGGATGCACCGGACGTATTGACCGTCGCGTTTGTCAAATTAACAACATCGATAGAATGCGACCCATTACAATAACCAATCATCCCACCGGAATGCCATTTGGTTGCATTGACCGTAACGTTTGTCGAATTAACGGAACTAATTCGAATAGGCGTGGAATTATGACTGTACCCGATTAAACCGCCGACATACGTGACTGAGCTTGTATTAACCACAATATCGGTAGAATTAATTTGATTGATCTCGGAACCGGAATTGTATCCGACCATACCGCCTGAATACTGACCACCCTGTGTGTTAATGGTCACATTTTTGAGATTTACGCAGTTGACCGTCGCATTGTTCCCCCCGATCAAACCGCCGGAATAACTACTGCTGTTGACAGTCGCATTTGTTAAAGTCACGTTGTTTATTGAACCGGTATTATTGCCAATTAAGCCGCCGGAATACTGCCACGTTTCATCAACGATCACATCTGTCAAATTGACATTGTTAATCGCCCCGGCATTATTTCCGATCATTCCACCGAGCAGTTCACAGAAATCTGATTTAACGGATATGTTTGACATCGTCACATTATCGATTGACCCTGTGTTATCTCCAATCATTCCGCCGGATTTTACAGCGGCCCAGTAGGTGGCATTGACAGCGACATTTGTTAAGTTAACAGTGTTAACGGAACCTGTATTATTTCCGATCAGTCCGCCCGCATTCGATGCATTAGAGCGGACAGTTGAGTTTGAAATGTTGACATTTTCAACGGAACTGCCTGTATTTTGACCGATAAAACCACCGGAATTTCCGGACACATTCATATTGAAATTTTCAAGGTTGACATTTTTGAAGGAACCACTGCTTGAAGACCCAAAAAGTCCGGCATAGCTGACGGTGGAGCGATTGATTGAGAAATCAGAGACGCTTTTAGAGCGGCCGTTAAAGTTTCCTTTAAACGCGTTCGTCGTCGAATTTCCGACCGGCTGCCATCCTTTTCCATCAGTTTCGGAGCGCTTAAAAGCCGTATATTCCGCATCTGAAACATTGTTCCAAGCCGTCGGACAAACAATATCCGTTGTCAACTCAAAATATTTCCCGCTGCCGGCGGATTCCGTGTAATATCGAAGCGAATCAAATTGAACAACATGATTCATTTTATAGGAATCTGTACCAGCCCCGGTTCCGGACTCAAACGGATAATTGACACTTGCGCTCGTGCCGTCAAACGTCACATTATATGTGTACGGATTCAAGGAAGAAGATATCGGCGGCCGTGCATTTGCCGGAAGGACAAATTTGACAAGATAAGAAGACGACTTGTAAGTGCCGTAATCAACCGGATCAACATCGACCGTGATTGGTCCGTTATCTGTTCCGTTCAGTTCCTGATAAGTAACAGTTATGTTATCTTTTGTCGGCGCGTCCGACCCATCCAGAATTGTCATAATCAGACGAAGTTCTTTACTTGTGTTGTTGTAATCATAAAGCTCCAACCCAATGTGTTCGGGATCGGGCGGTGTTGACGGCGTCGTGTTCGTCCCGTTTCCGCCGGGCGTTACGTTAATCGGATTGCCGCCGCTTGAAGGAACGACAGAATATCCGGGAGCGTCGCTTGTTGCAGAAGTAACGCTACAGCATGAGCAATATTGAGCGGCATTGCCATCAAACGACAAACAAGATGTTGACAGCAAGAGGAGTAAGAGAAGCAGAATAATTAGAATCAAAATATTCCGCCGTTTGAATGTGCTTTTTTTAATCGACAAAGAAAATCAACCCAATCATTTTTAAATATATATTATTTAAGAAATATACTGTTTTTTAAATAACCATATAGAATATGGACAATATAGGAATAGTTTGAAGGATATAAGTACTTAATCATAATATTTCCTATTTTCAAAAAAATAAAATAAATGAAAAAAAATAAAGCGCATGCACTATTTGAAAAAAGAGATATATCAAATAAAAAAACCGTTACATTTACGGCCGTCAAATGAAAAAAATCAGAAGAACACCCAAAAATATCGAAAAAAATAAGAAAAGTGAAATGAACAGAAGGATTAAAAAACCAAAATGTTTGAAGATATTTTCTGAAAAAATCAATAAAAAAAGCCCGATGAATTTTCATTCATCGGGCTTTTTTGTTTTAGGAGCAAATATATGAAAATATAATTTGCGCATTCATTTTCCGAATTACTTTTTGAATTCGGTGTAGCCGCATTTTCCGCAGGTGCTTCTGTTTTTGTGGTCAGCGAGGAAAACGCCCGGTCCGCATTTCGGACAGAATTTGTGCGTTCTGGTGATCGAGTCGCCTTCGACTTTGTAGTAATTTTTAACGGACATCAGACTCACTCCTCAGTGGCTTCGCCTTCGCCTTCAACAACAGGCGATGCGTTTCTTTTCATCATGTACTCTCTTTCGATTTGTTTCATGCGGTCGGCGGATTCGTAAACTTTCGCATATCCGCGAACTTCTTGAAGACCGTAAACGGATTCCATTTTTTGGACCATGGTCAAGTCAAGGTCGGTGTTCAAAAGAGCGGCCAATTTTTGTCTGACATCAATACGAGACGGGGTCGGACCTTCATATTTTATGGTAAAATCCAGTTCTCTCCGATTTAATAATTTGTTTTGGTAGTCTTTAACGATTGTAATTTCCATAATAATTCCTCACAAAATCAAAACTTTTTGAATTTTGACATGATGTGTTATTTGGATAAAGCGAGTTTCAAAGGAGATAATCAAATATAAACTTTTAGCATGATGTTGGATCAAAAAAGAAAAGGAAAATAAAAAGGAAAAACAAAAAATTAAAAAACAAAAAAAGGAAAAGGGAAAAATAGAAAAAATTGCCTGCTGAAAGCAGGCAATTAAATTGCTTTTAACGAATTTTTTGATTATGCTGCAGGCATTCCTTTTAAAACGGGGCGGTTGAGCGTCGAATTCCATTCCCAGATATCAGTGAAGTCCCAGCCGAGTTGTCCGGAACCGGTTCCGCTGAAGAATGTTTCATCGGCGTCATCCCGATCAATGCCGATTCCATTCGCATCAGGACAGAACATATTGAAGAGAGTATCATCTCCGACCAGAGTCATGCTGTTGAGCGCATAATCATTTTCAAGCACATTCATACCGAAATAGGGAGAGACCTTTGCGGATAAGGCAAAAGTTGTGCTTTCAACATTTTCATTCAAAGCAATGCAATGATGGATAGGGTACGCGGTGGACCCACTGATACCGCCGGCATAACCATCGCTTTTGACATTGCCTGAAGCGTAGCATTTGTAAAGCGCCGGATTGGAACCTGAAGTTCCCCAGCCCACGCGGCCTGCAAAACCGCCGGCATTTCCGGCACCGGAAAGATAACTCACAGATTCAACATCCCCTGTTGCATAACAATCCTCAATCGTCTCACCACAGAATCCGATTAATCCGCCGACATCGAAGTTTCCGGTGACGTTGCCGGCCGCATAACTTTGCTTGATAATGGAACCTTCGTCAGCGGTTCCGCCGACAAGCCCGCCGACATACCATCTTCCGGAAACATCCCCGGTAGCATAGGATTTTTGAACAGTGGCATTACTTACAACACCGACCAAACCGCCGGTATACATAGAAGGATAGGAACTGGACGTGGCCGCCAAGTTCGTCACATTAACATTTCTTGCAGAAACATTTGTCAGATTGCAGCCGGATATGCCGGCCCGCCCGGTAGCACTTCCTGCAAAACCGCCAATCCCTTGGCTGTCATAACTCGGATCAACCCGCACATCAAAATTCTCGGCGTAACAATCTGCAATATCAGAATGAGCCATACCGGCAAAACCACCAAAATAATGAGAAGTTCCACTGACTTTTATATCCGCCGGATTCTCCCATGAAACCGAACAGTTTGAAATCAAATCTTTTTCATGCGACCCAACAAAACCGCCGACATAGCTGAATCCGGAGGCTGTGCTGTTGACAACATGAACATTATTTACATTTCCACTGTTGTTGCCAAAGGCATTTCCGACAGAATTATGTCCGTTGACCGTGATTTCTGAAAGAGTCACATCGTTGACTCGACCGAAATTGTTGCTGATAAATCCGCCGACCCGGATAAAACCCGTCATACTGAAATTTTCTAAAGACATGTTTTCAAACGAAGAATCTATGCCCGTCACACCAAAAAGACCGACGTCGTCTTGGCTTGCGTTGTTATAAGTGAATTTGCTGAGCGTTTTTCCGTTGCCGTTGAGATTGCCGTTAAATTTGATCGTGTTGTTTCCAACAGCGCGCCACCCATCTCCAAAATAGACCGGCGTCCAGGTTGTATTTGCACCGGCGCGTTCGAATTGAATAAATTCCGCATTCGACCTGTTATTCCAATTGTCCGGATAATCCAAGCTGCTGTTTAATTTGAAATTCATACCGGTGCCTTCCGCATACCGCAAAGCATCGAACTGAACGATATTTTGGATAACAAACGGACTTGAGGTTGTACCGGTTCCGGATTCAAACGGATAATTGACCGTTGCGTTGCCGCCCTTATATCCGATTTTATAAGCATACGGAATTTCATTTCCCGGCAACCGATCTCCATCAAGTTTGAACGTTACCAAATAAGCCGAGTAAGATGAGGGAACGTAAGCGCTGTAATCCGCCAGGCCGATTGCCGTCGATATCGTTCCGGCATCAGCGCCGCTCAATTGCTGATAAGAAATTGCCAAATCGGTTGCATCCGGCGCCGGCGTTCCGTCCGGAAGAGTCATGACCACACGCAAGTTATCGGTATTTTCATTATAATCATAAAGTTCCAAACCGATGGCAAGCGGCTTTTCTTCCGGTTTTGTTCCGTTTCCGCCGGGCGTGACGTTGATCGGATCCGCGGGATTGCCGCCTTTTTCAGGAACAGCAGTGTATCCGGAAGCGATGTTTGACCCGGAAGTGACGTTGCAGCATGAACAATACTGAGCCGTGTTGCTGCCATACGACAAACATGACGTCGACAGCAAGAGAAGCAAAAGAATCAGAATAATTAAAAGAATAATATTCCGTCTTTTGAATGTGCTTTTTTGGAGAGACAAAGAATTCAACCCATGTTTTTTAAATTTTTGTTATTTGATTAGAATACTATTCACCTAATCAACAAATCTAATATTAATTTCAATCAAATAGTTTTATGGATATAAATATCTAATCCTAATAATTCCTAATAGGGTATTATTAGTATAACTATTTGGAGAGAAAATGATTGGAGAAAAGTTGTTTAAAAAAAAGTTACTATAAGAAGAAAAAGTTACTATAAGAAGAGAAAGGAAAATGAAAAGGGAAATGAATGAAGCAGTCAATCAGCTGAATAATTAAACCGGCAGGCTAAGAATCATTTTTTGATTAAACTGCCCCAAGAGGAGAGGTCTGATTGATACGCCATCAATCAATGATGCCGGCCGCATCCCCCGTTTTATTACATTTTTTGCATTTTGAACTGACATTGCAATAGCTGTCGTCTCCGCCCAAATCGACATAATGATACACGGTTTCCCAAATGTGTGCTTCCCGCATTTTTCCACAGAAAGAACATTTTTCCGCGCACTCATCCTCAATAGGCTGCCAGTCATGGCGCGCTTCCTGCATTTCCCCGCAAAAAGAACACTTTTCCGCACATTTGCCAACGACCGGTTTCCATTCGTGATTGATGAGCCAAATTTTCTTATCGTTTTTTTTCCGGCATCTGCGACAAGCACAAAGCTCATTCCAATCATGCACCTCGCGCGTTGTTCCGCAAAGAGAACATTGCTCTTCACATTTGTCCTCAACGGGTTTCCAGTCATGAGGATCTGCCGCATCATCATTTTTCATCCCGCATTTCCGACAAACGCATTTGTCCCAATCATGCCTTTCTGCTTCGTAACCACAGACTGAACACTTGACTTTACATCCGCCGGCAACCTGCTGTAAATGACAATATATTTCAAAAAAGATTTTCTTTCCGCCGCATATTGTACACGTGCAGTAATTCCAATGGTGCTGACAATATTTTCCACATCGTTTGCAGCGATCCCGGCCCCAGTCATGCTGTTCATCGCGCGTTTTGCCGCAGCGGCCGCATTGACAGCCGTTCCAATTGTGACCTGATAATTGACAAACAAACCCCATATTTTACCCCCTTAAGCCGTTCTGTGCCGTTTCACGGCACAGAACCGGCACACATATTTTAGAAACAATTCTTGAGTTTTATGATGAAATTAATATTTCAACGGATTGTATCCCGTTTGCGCAAACGACAACCAAGCCGTCGCCCCTAAGTGAACGCGTTTGTTGTATTCCCAATCCAGATCCAGCCCGCTGACCTTAAATCCGGTGGAAACGCCGTCCCGGTCGGCTGCGGTGATGCTTCCGTCCGGCAATGTATTCGCATTCAATTTGTTCATGACGCGGCGATAATCGTCGTCTTTCCCGAGCATCGCATAGCAAACCGCCATCTGGCTCGTTCCTTCAAACCAAGCGCCGTCTTTGTCGGCGTTAAAATCATAACCGTTTTCAACCGCCATGTTTTGTTCGACAAACGCCATGACTTTTTCCGAATCGGAAAAATCATCCCCGAGCGCCAGAATGGCCCACGTGTTGCAGTCCAGCGGCAAAACGTCTCGGTTGATTGTTTTTCCGTCAAGGCCGGTTCCCGTGTAAAAACAGCCGCGGTCCGCGTCATACATAGACAGCACGAACTTTTTGGCATCACCGGATGCCGCCGCATACATTTTTGATTTTTCGGCGTTCCCCCGTTGGGCTTCAATATCGGAAAGCCGGGCAAAAGCCGGAATCAAATCAATGTTGTGCTCGGTCGATTTGTAAGTCATGCGCGTTTGATTCCCATCAAAGCCTTCGTAACCACCCATGAAACCGCCGTTTGTTTCATCTTTTTGAAGAAGAATGAAACCCGCCATTTTTTCGGCAGCGGTCAAATATTTTTCATTATCGGTGGCGTCGTAAAGATCGCACATCGCCAGGACTGCCCACGCCATATTTCCGGTTGACGTGGAAACGGCATAATAATCTTCGTACCAAACGCCTTTGTCAAGATCGTAAAATCCCGGCATTTTCGCAAACGGCTGACCTTTGGAAAACCATCCCGGAAAACTTTCCGGATTGCCGGCCATGTACGCGTTTCGCAATCGGCCATCCGAATAAAACCGGTCGTGATCCAGCGCGTAAACCATCGCGTCCGCAATCTGTCCGGCGCGTTCATATTCGCCGGCGTTCGTCAAAACCATAATGACCAGCGCATTATCGTACGTGTACGCAAAATTGTTGATGATCGACGCGTCAGTTCCCGGTTTTTCGGAAGCGTAGCTTTGCAGAAACATCGGATTTAAGGAGGCAGAGGCAGAGGTGGAGGCGTCGTCAAATTCGTAACGGATTTCATCCACGTAAAAAGTAATGTTGCTTTTGCCCGGATTCTGCCGATCGTTGCTGACCCAGCCAAATCCGCAGCCGATTCGGCTGAGATTCTTGCCGGTCAAATCAATTTCATATTTTGTCCACGCATCCGTTAAAGTCACATATCCGAGCGACACTTTTCGAGCGGAATCCGGATAAGGAACATCTGTCCGCCCGTATTCGTCATACCCGAGACCGCCCATAAAAAATTCAACGCGTTCGCCGCCGTTTTCACCGCGCGCATAAAAAGTCAGTTTGGAAGCGCCGGTCAAATCAATTCCGGTATCGTGTTCCCCAAAATCAAGCTGCGGTTGTCCGTTCCGATCCGTCGACCCGGTCAGAAACATAAAACCGTTCCAATCACCCGATACCACTTTCATATTCATGCGAACAGAAGAAGTTCCGGAATACGGCTCTGCCGCTTCAAACATTGCGGCGGAACCGGAATTATTGTTCCCCATCCACGCTTTTTGGGTAAAACTGTTCTGTCCGTCGGCGAAATCTTTGTAAACATAATAAACATGATCTTGTGCAGCCAGCTGATTTTGAATATATGCTGCCGCCGAGTTGTTGCCGGATTCAAATCCGGGTGCGGAATGATTGGAATCATTGGGAAGAACAGAACCGGCCCCGTTGGAAATGTTACCGGCAGAAATATTGTCATCGGAATCAATACAGCCGGACAGCAAAAGAACGGCCGGCAATAAAAGAAGAATAAGCGGAAAGGCTTTTTTGAAAATTGTGTTCATCATGAAATCTCCTGTGATGTGTTAATTTTCGCCAAGTCAAAAAAGAGAACAGACTTCGGGTGCGTCAATGAAATCCGAAAAATTCGAAAAATCCGAAATTCATCGCAAAAGCCGTTTTTTATAAAATCAAGGATCAGTTTGCTTACAGATCAGTTGAATAACGCCTCCTCCTCTCAATTCCAAAAAGAGTTTGTCAAACGATCGGAAATAAGCTTGGAAAAAAGAGGACTTAAAAAGAAATAAGAAATAATCTTATTAAAAGAAATCTTTCATTATAAATTCTTAATAATAGAATTATATTAAAAAATAGAAAATACTCAAAAAATAGAAAATATTTGAAAAGAAAATACTTGAAGAGATAATTGAGAATATGAATTAAATTTTGAAAATAAGAAACAGGTCAAATTTTCAAAACACTTTTTTCAAAAAAGCGTCCACTTCTACGGATAAAATATCTGCAGGAACATCATCAACCGCCGTTTTGGCGTTTTTAACGTCCAATATTTGACGGAAAAACCGAGTCATTTCCGCATTTTTAGCATCGGTCACCGTCACAACCACCATGCCTTCGTCCGGCTGGCCGTAAAGAACGAGCGTTCCGGGTTTTGAAAAGGCAATCACCGGAATCGACGCCAAATCTTCTTCGCCGTCGACGCAAATCCGAATGTTTGAATCCGATAAAAGCGCTTCTTGAACCGCCAAAACCATTTCGTCTGAAATCGTTCCGGCCGGATTTTTGACGCGGATGTCGCAGTAATTGGAATGCGACGCCGGAGAAATGTGTTCCGGAACCGGCAGACGTTTTGTCAGGCGGTCGACCAAACATAATTTGGGAAAAATACCGGCGCTGATCAGATTATAAGTCGTCACGTCGCCGACGGAAACAACAGGCACATCATGACCGGCCGCGTCAGAGAGAAGCGGACGGATTTGATCGATGACTTCCGAGCCGTTTCCCGGATAAAGTGTGCCGTATGGGTTTTTCAAAAAAGGGCGTAACTCTTTCGGCAAATCGAAATACAAATTCAACTCATCGCACCTTCAATGCATATTTGTCTGCCAAGTCAACATTCATGCGCTTTGCGATTTCGGAGTTGCGCGGATCTAAAATGATCACAAGCCCCATCCATTCGTCCGCTAAGTCGCTTGAACCGCACATTTCACATGTGTCGCCGTTGACAATCAGCCGCATGCATTTTCTGCAAACTTTTTCTGCCATAATAAATCACCTGTTATTAATCATAAAATAAATTGAAAGATTTGAGAGAATCAATCAGTTGTTCTCTTTCTTTCCTTTTTTGCCTTTGCCGCCCTTGTCGTTGTCGCGATCTTCTTCAATCCATTGGATTTTGCCGAGCGCGGTCTGACGCATGGTCATACCGATCTTGCTTTCGCGCGGGTCGCGTTCGTTGATGCTGACCGCCACGATTCTGGCGCGCACGTGGTCGCCTTCGCCCAAAGCCTTTTTACCGACTTTGGCCACCAAGCGGCCGTTTTTGGCGTCATAGGACATAAATTCGTCCGTGATTTGACTGACGTGCAAAAGACCGTCCATCGGACCGATGCCGACGAAAACACCGAAGCTGACCGTTTCCAAAACTTCGCCTTCGATGACTTCCTGGTTTTCCGGCATAAACAGAATCGCTTTAAACGTCACGTCGTAATAAACCGCGCCGTCGCCGTAAAGAATGTGACCTTCACCGATTTCGTCCACACCGCAAACCGCGACAAGACAACCGATTTTTTTGTCGACCTTTCCTTCCAATTTTGTTTTTAATGCTTTCTTGACGTTTTCTTCCACATCTTCGCCAAGAAGGGTCGGATCAATACGGACGGTGTCAACGAGTGTCATTAATTTATACATAAATTTGTTCACCTTTCAAAAGCGCAAAGCCCTTAACATAAAATTCCAATAAATCAAGTTGAATGAATCGATAAAATTAATTTGAAAAATTGATGGTAAATGTGCATAAATAAATGAATTGATATAAAAGAGTTTTTGAATTTTATTTAAACTCCATGAAATTCATGATAAATGACATTATAATTTACTTTTGATCAATAAAATCCAATTTGCTGGACTGGCGCATGGAAATAACCCGGATTCCGGCCGCCATTAACCGCTTTCGTAATCCTGCGTCATTGGTCAGCACCGGAAGACGGTAGCCGGCCGCAATTTCCAAGATAATATCATCGACATGCGTTTTTCCGGAAACTGCGGGAAAATCGCACATGGCGATCGTGACGCATTGTGCGCCTGTCGCCATAGAAATCGCCACCCGCGCCGCCGCTTTGTCGGCGCCGGTTACTTTTTTGGAAATATGTTCCAGTTCCGCAACGACGACGTCCGGGACGATAAATTTTGAAAATCCGAGCCGCCTGAGTTCCGAAAAAATGTCGATTCCGAATTGAATCGGAACCATGAAACCGTTGGTGTCCAAAAGGACGCACGGTTTTTCCACGACCATTTTTTCAAAATCAGTCTTCAATAATACCGACACCGATTAAACGCCACCTGGAATCGATCCGCCGGCTGATGGCCACGTGCGCGCCTTTCTGCACGCAAACCGGGCGCTTCAACTTCACTTCGGCAACGTCTTTTCGAGCGCTGGTGACAACGCCGACGGTCGTCGCGGTGCCGATGTTGAGCATCAGCGGTTCGCTGGTTTTGATTTCATTAATTTCAGCTTCGTTGGTGACGCCGACAACCCGTTTCAGAAGGTCGAGCTTCATCAAAAATCCTTCGCGCGTCGGCGGGAGCGTGCCCGGCTTTCCGACGACTTGTCCGGTGAGCGAGTCGCCTTTCGTGAGCGACGGGTCCAGAAGGGTTCCGAGCGCCAAAAGACCGCCCGGCAAGGCTTTTTTCACTTTGGATTTGCCGGCGTGAATTTCGGTCACTTTGGTAAAAATCGGCTCCCAGCGGGTTGATCCGTCGGAAGTGATCTTAAGTCCCGGGCGGATTTCCACGTCGTCGCCTTCTTTAAAAGTGCCTTGCGTCAGCGTTCCGCCGATGACGCCGCCTTTGATATCGTTGTATGTAAAACCCGGACGGTTGATGTCAAACGAGCGGGCGATGAGCATTTGCGTTTCCTTGTCCATTTTGTGTTCCGGCACCGGAATACAGGTGTCAAGCGCTTGAATGAGCGCGTCGATGTTGATTTTTTGCTGGGCGGAAACGGGGATGATGGGCGCATTTTCCGCAACGGTTCCTTTGACGAATTCTTTGATTTCCTGATAGTGCTCAAGCACGCGGTCCCGGGAGACAAGGTCGATTTTGTTTTGAACAATAACGACATTCTTGATGCCGATGATGTTCAAGGCCATCAAGTGTTCCTTCGTTTGCGGCTGCGGACATTTTTCGTTGGCGGCAATGACAAGCATCGCGCCGTCCATGATCGCGGCGCCGGACAACATGGTCGCCATCAAAGTTTCGTGTCCCGGCGCGTCGACGAACGACACCGTTTTGATTTCTTCGGTTTTGGTGCCGCAGTGCGCACATTTTTTCTCGACCGTGTAACATTCCGGTTCGGCGCAGCTCGGACATTTTCTGAAAACAGTGTCGGCATAGCCGAGGCGGATTGAGATACCGCGTTTAATTTCTTCGCTGTGCGTGTCCGTCCACACACCGGATAAAGCCTTAACAAGTGTTGTTTTTCCATGGTCGACGTGTCCGACCATGCCGATATTTAAACTGGGTTGCGCCATGGTATTTCCCTCCGGCGAATAAAACGCCGAAATAAAAGATAAAATAATAATAAAATTGTGAAAAAATAAAGGTGATTGATATCAAAAAAGACTCAACCGATTGAAAACATGTTCGAATTCATTCCAATTCATGTTTCAAGTTCTCATTTTCCGTATGAAACGGCAATGCAATTTCATGTTTGAGTAGTAAGGGATTTTAAATTATATAATGATTCTTAAAGGTTATGGTAAATACGCCTGTTTTATTTGAAATTTGATTGAAAATTAAATATCAGATAAATTTTCAAGTCTGTTTGAATTTTTCCCGATTTTTGAGTTTTTTTCAAATAGATTTGAATTTTTCCAATTTTTTGAACTTTTTTCAAATGAACTTGAAAAAATTACAGGAATAAATTATACTTGAATTTCCAAACTGCTTTTTTAAATTTTAATTCCGGCTGTTGATTTGATTTTATTTTCAGAATAATAAACATTTTTAAAATAAATTAAAAATATTAGATGATTTATGAAAATTTTAAATATGTCTTCACATTATCTCTTTTTTAGAACATATTAAATTTTAAAGAGGAGATCAACATGAAGAAAATTAAAATATTTATCAGCAGCGTTCAATCCGAATTCAAAGACGAACGTCAAATGCTTTTCGAATATTTGACGTCCGATCCGCTTTTAGGAAAATACTTTGATCCGTTTATTTTTGAAAACGTTCCTGCCATGGATTTTTCGGCGGACCGTGTTTATTTTCAAGAAATTGAGGAAAGCGAGATTTACATCGGCCTCTTTGGAAAAGAATACGGAACCGTCAACGGTGAAATATCCCCAACCGAGCAGGAATTCAACCACGCCGGAAAAATGAGCAAAACACGATTGGTTTTTTTGACCCGTCACGCGGATTCCGAAAGAAATCCAAAAGAATTAAAATTCATCAAGAAGGCTGAAAAAAATGTTGTTTGGAAACAGTTTTCAACCGCAACGGAACTTAAGTTCTCCGTTTACGCATCGCTGGTTCGTTATTTGGAAGAGAAGGAATACATCCGAACGATGCCGTTTGATGTGTCTTTTAATTCGGCGGCAACGATTGATGATTTAGACATGGATAAAATTAAAAATTTTATTGATTTGGCCAACAAAAAACGAAGGCTTCCCGGATCAATTCAATCATCACCGGAAAATGTGTTGACGCACTTGAATTTGCTGCAAAACGGACGCATCACCAACGCGGCAATTTTGCTTTTTGGAAAGCAACCACAGCGATTTTTCCTGCCGTCCGAAGTTAAATGCGCCCATTTCCATGGAACTGAAATCAGAAAACCCATTCCATCCTATCAAGTTTACAAAGGCGACGTCTTTCAATTGGTTGACCAAGCGGTTGATTTCGTTTTATCTAAAATTAACGTTTTTGTCGGAACCCGCGACGAGAGCGTGCAAGTCCCCATTCTTTATGAATTGCCGGTGGCGGCGGTAACGGAAGCCATTGTCAACGCTATTGTTCACCGAGATTATACGGACAACGGAAGTATCCAGATCATGCTTTTTAAAGACCGGTTGGAGATTTGGAATCCCGGATATTTACCATACGGATTGACGCCGGAAAAACTGCGCGGTCCGCACCGCTCCATTCCGACAAATCCGCTGCTTGCCGAAGCGATGTACCTGTCCGGATATATTGAGAGAATGGGAACAGGAACCGGAGACATAATCCGCCTATGCCGGGAAGCAGACCTCCCGGAGCCGGAATTCATTCAAGAAACATATTTCCGAACAATCATCCGGCGCAACCAAAGTGAAGAAGAGGAACAAAATCAAGTCGGCTTTCAAACCGATTCTGCATCTTTGCAATCGGCAATCTTTCAAATAAATCCCCAATTTGCCCACCAAGTTACCCCCCCAACAATCCAACAAGTTACCCAACAAGTTACCCAACAAGTTACCCAACAAGCTACCCAACAAGCAACCCACCAAACAACCAAACAAAAAGATCAACAAAATACACATCGGATAAGAGATATTCAAACAAACAGAATTCAAAAAGAAGATTTAAAACACGTACAGAAAATTGTTCAAATTATGACTCAGAACTTGAAAAGAACAGAACTTCAAGATCTCATGAAACTAAAAGATAAAAACAATTTCATGTCAAAATATTTGAGCCCGGCAATGAAATTTGGATATATTGAAATGACATACCCCGCTAAACCGACTCACCCCAACCAGTGCTATCGGCTGACGGATAAAGGATTAAGGATGAAAAGAAAAATGAAATCGGATTTAAGGAAAAATAAGAATGAGCAGATGAAATAAATGGAAATATAGTGAGTGAAAACAAAAAGAGAACGAAAAAATTAAGAAAAATTAAATTCTAAAAAAAGAAAATTGTGACCTTAAGTCACAATCTTTTCTAATTTATCCGCTTCAAGCGCGCGTTTGACCTCATAAGCAATCCGGCGTCCGGTGCTCATCGGTTTTCTCCAAGTCGCATTGCCGTACGGGTGGCCAACCGACATGTGAACGTTGGTTCCGCCACCGACGCGGGGTGCCACGTCATAAATGTAGAAGTTCAAGTCTTTGTCGACACATGTTTGGAGACAGAACGGCCCGATGATGCCCGGATCATAGTGTTTTTTGCTGGCTTCGACGAATTTTTCCGCCATCTCAAAGACGTTTTCAAGCAAGGATTCACGCAGGGTGGCGGAGTTGTGGCCGCAAACCGTGTATTCCGGCGTGATTTGAGCGCCTTGGAGTTTCATTTGCTGAGGCGCCGGCAAGCGGGTGTGGCCGTCAAGGCTGGTTTCAAAGCGCCAGTCGATACCGAGGATTTCAATCGGGCTCATTTCTTCTTCAATCGGGGAGTAGAACATGTCGAAGTTGAAAACCGGACCGATGATGTAGCGCTCGATTCTCGCGCCTTTGAGTGCTTCTTCGGTGATGACGCCTTGTTTCAGGAGCGTGCTTGACTTTTCCACGTATTCGTCGTAACTGGCGGCTGTGAAAAAGCCGCGTTCGAGTGTTTTGACGGCGTGCGGCAACTTCACCATGACGAGCGCGTCGATATCTTCGGGATTGTCAATTTTTTCCGGGAACGGAAGACCTGCTTTTTCGAGGATCCAGTAATAGCTTTGGGATTCCGAGCGTTCTTCGCTGCGGAGCATGTTGCGGCTGCCGAGAATCGGGACTTTGAAATCGTCTTCAATCGCGTCGATGCTGCAGTAGGATGTAAAGGAACGGTTCGGGACCATGAGAACACTGTCGTCCAAAATCTTTTGCTGGTTTTGGGGCAAGAGGATTTCATTGAAATTATTGTAAATGACCGCCTCGTCCACGATGCCGCGCACCAAATTTCCTTGGGCGTCGCGCTGGGATTTGAAATATTTGGAATAAGTAAGTTCCCGTCCTTTTTTACAAAAGGCAACCGTCTTAAAATTTTCCTCGGCGGCGCCGTCGCAAACGTCTAAACCGGAGTGGGACGCAATCGTTCCGATTTTAACCTTTTCCGGATTGTTGTAATATTGGTCAACTGTTTCTTTAATTTGGCTCTTTGAAATCATAAGATGACTCCTGTTCGTCAGATGATGAAAAATAAAAATGAAAATAAAATTAAGAAAAAATGTTTGAGTTTGTAAATAAGGCTGAATTATAAAAAGGAATTGTTTGAAATGATTATTATTTAATCATCAAACAATCGGCATAATCATCCAACCGGTCATCAACTCAAATTCGATGTAAACAGAACATCCAAAAGCGTACCCGTAATATAAATTTCAATGACGGCGGCGACCAGCAAGAGCGGCAGCATGAAGAACAAATAACCCCAGCCGGCCGACAAGAAGTCTTTGGCCAGCGCGTCCCAAGTGATTTTGCCGATGATTTTTGAAAAAGTCCGAACGCCTAATCGAAAACCGACTGCTGTGGAGAGAATAATAATCGGAAGTTCAATAATACCGTGCGGAACGAGTCCGACCAGCAAGAAATCCAAACCGATCATCCGGATAGAGTATTCCGAAACCATGCCGATAATTGCACCGTTGAAAGCAATGGTGACGAGCGGAAACAAACCGAAAACAAAACCGAGCGCAACGGCTAAAACTGTCACGCGCGTATTATTCAGAAAAATATCAATCGTTTTCAGAAATGAATTTTCCGATTCAGACGCCATCGAATCGGATAAAAGTTTGATGAGTTCGTCCATTAATTCAGGACTGGCAGCTGAAAGAAGGTAGCCGGCCGCAAAACAAACCGCAAAAACGGCGGTCATCCAAAATGTGTAAATTTTGTGGTCGGATAAGAATTTGAACAATTTTGTTTTGTACCGTTTTCCAAGACCATGGGACGGATTTGGATTCGAATCCAAGTTTAAATTCAGGTCTGACGGACTTTGACCGGCAGACAGTCTGCCGGAATCAGAAAAAGACGGTTCAAAATGGAAATCACCGTCTGTGTAATCGCTGTTATTATGATGATCGTTGTTGCCGACCGTACCGTTATTATTATCAGCGCCAAAATCATTCGTTTTTTGAGTATCGTTATTTGAAATCATGACCAAACACCTAAAAATAAAGATCGTAAAGAGAAGTGGTTCTAAAGATAATTCGTTCGTTTTTGCAGAAGAGTTGACGCAGTCATTGCGTCAAAATTCGTTTTTGTAAATAAAACATTCCTATAAAAATATTTGTTTGAAATGTTTCTGATTTTGATTGCTTCGATTTGAATCAAAAATTAAAAAAATCAAACAAACAAAACGCTCAAGAGCGTTCCCGTGACATAAACTTCAACGACGGCCGCCAACAGCAGAAGCGGCAGAATAAAGTAAAAGAATCCCCAGCCGGCTTCCGACACTTCTTGGGCAAACAGTTTCCAAGTGACGTTTCGGCCGAAGAGTTTTGAAAAAACGACGGCGCCCAGACGGAAACCGACGCCTGCGGACAGAATGATCATCGGCAATTCAATGATACCGTGCGGAACGATGCCGACCAGCAAATAGGCAAAGCCGGCCGTTCGGGCAATGTATTCGGAAACGACGCCGACCATGATGCCGTTGGCCAGGATAATGAAGAGTGGGAAGAGTCCCAAAACGACGCCAAACGCAATGGCGAAGAGCGCAATTTGCGCGTTGTTGAAAAAGATTTGAATCATGAGCTGAAACGAACTGTCCGTGTCAACAGCGCCTAACGCGGTGGAAATCGTTTCCATCAGCTGGTCCGACAGTTCCGTGTTGGACGCGGAAACCATGTAACCGACCGCGAAGCAGAGAATAAAAACAACCGCCATCCACAACGTGTAAACTTTATGAACGGAAAGGAAAGAACGCAGATGTTTTTTGTATCCGGGCGTCTGCGTCGGAATCGGATCGCCCCAGGACGGATCTAAAATAACCGGTTCGGACCCCGTGTCTGTACTTGAATTTGTA
This sequence comes from Methanolapillus africanus, assembly GCF_032714475.1. Lineage (NCBI taxonomy): Archaea > Methanobacteriati > Methanobacteriota > Methanomicrobia > Methanosarcinales > Methanosarcinaceae > Methanolapillus > Methanolapillus africanus. The sequence continues at coordinate 67,224 of NZ_JAWDKD010000002.1, forward strand.
CCTGAATTCGTATTTTGTTCATACTCGGGATCTGTTCCGCGTTCCATGATTGACCTCCTGCGTTTTATATTTCATTTCATCGTTATTATCTTTATGATTTGGACGCGCCGCCCGCGCGCGTTACAGCGGCACGTTTTGCCGCTGCAAACAAAAACGGGCACATCGTTTTATTTTGACTTTTTTCTTTGGTTTGCCTGTCCGGTTAAATGCCGAAGAAGACGCGCAGCGAATTGCGGATCGCCGGCCCAAGTCCAAGAATAATGATCACGAACTTGATCGCATTTTTGATCGTTTCAATCTGATCTTTGTCTTCGCCCTGGGATTCGGTTTCAAGACCCTTGTCCAAAATCCAAACCACAATCATGAAGATCGCAATTTTGAGCGGGTACATGACCAAAGCCGAGCCGGTCAAATCGATTAAAAACGACGGCAGGACGTGTTTTTCATAGTAGCCGAAAACTTCAATGCCGATGACGGTTGACGTGGCGTCCATCAAATGCGCGAGCAGGATCGTCAGGTTGAATTTATCGGAATAGATTTTGCTGCCGAGTTTTTTGGCGACGAGTCCGAAAACGGTGGTGATTGCCAGACCGACGCCGACGACGGCAAACGGAACCCACCAGTGGACGACGTCATTGACGGCGAACAAAACGATGAAAACCGCTGCGACGAACAGGCAGCCGAGACCGGCGTACACGAAATAAAATGATTTGACGATTTTAAACTTCTGAAGGAGAAGCGACACGAATAAACAGAGCGCTGTGACCAAGAAGGCGAAGAAATAAATGTTGGGCGTAATCAAAACATAACTGAACGGCGGCTGAATGACGCCGGAATCGCCGACCACACGCAAAGACGCGCCGGCCACCACGAACGGCAAGGTCGCGCCCAGAGAATATTTGTCGACGGCGATGTTCATTTTCCGCAGGGAATAAATGATAAAGTAAACCGCGATTCCTAAAATAACCGCCCATGTGAGCGTGTTAAAGACGTTGTAGCCGGAATCATAAATCACCGGGTTGATGTAATTGGTGTAAATGAATTCCGTTAATGTTTCCGTAAATGACATGTTATCCCAAGCTGAAAATGATTAAAAGGATTAGCAAACAAAATCAAAGAGAATTAAACTTATAGAAACATGACGGCATTAATACTATAAAACGATACACAATACAACAAAAATGATAAAAGAGAGACAACAAAAACGATAAAAAGGAAGCAACATCAAGCAAAAATAGGCTGAAATGACAACATGTTTTATATTTAGTCGCTCATATTGTTTCTATTGTTTTGAATATTGAAAAATATGGACAAATAAATAAAAATAGGATATGAATCATTTTTACTAAAATATGGATCATTTTTACTAAAATATGGATCATTTTTACTAAAATATGAATCATCTTTACTAAAATATGAATAAACGATTTACTAAAAATTTTTATTTAACTAAAATTTTCTAAAAATTCTAATTATTTAAAAAATCAACCGGGATTAAAATGAGCAAATTCAAAGGTCAAAAGGGTCAGGCGGTTTCCGAAAGCAGCCGCTGGCGCGAGGATGAGATGCGCGAATCGAAATGGATGCAGTTTCCCCGGGAAGTTCTCATCGGCAACGACGTGCTCAAGGAAACGCCCGCCGTTCTTCAAAAATTGAAACTGACGGGCAAAACATTCATTGTCACCGGCAAAAATACGGCGGGCGTCGCCGGCAACGATGTCGCCGCTCTGTTGGAAAAGGAAAAAAACGAATGCTATATCTACAAGTCGGAAAAAGCGACATTGGAAGAAGTGGAAAAGATTGAAGCGGCGGCCAAAGAATTTAAACCGAAATGCTTTTTGGGCGTCGGCAGCGGCCGGTCGATCGATTTGGCGAAATTGGCGTCCAAGCGCTGCGACATTCCGTTTATCAGCGTCCCAACCGCGGCGTCCCACGATGGAATCGCGTCGTCGCGCGCGTCCATTCATTCGGACGAAAAATCAGAATCTTATGCGGCACAAGCGCCGATTTCCGTGATTGCCGACACCGGCATCATTTCGCAGGCGCCGTTCCGGTTGCTGGCGGCCGGCTGCGGCGACGTGATTTCCAACTGCACCGCCGTTTTGGACTGGGAACTGGCCAGCCGGCATCAAAACGAACCGTTCAGCGAATCGGCAGCCTTGATGTCTAAAATGAGCGCGGAAATGATTATGGGATCGGCGGACCTCATCCGCCCGGGACTGGATAGTTCCGCCCGGATGGTTGTGAAAGCACTGGTGCTGAGCGGTATTGCGATGAGCATTGCCGGATCATCCCGCCCGGCGTCGGGTTCGGAACATATGTTCAGCCACGCGCTGGACCGGATTGCGAAAAAACCGGCGCTTCACGGTGAACAGTGTGCGATCGGCGCGATTATGATGATGTATTTGCACGGCGGCGACTGGGAAAAGATTCGCAGCGCTTTGATTCAAATCGGCGTGCCGACGTCGGCGTCCGAAATGGGAATTGCTGATGAGGAAATCATTGACGCGCTTTTGCTGGCGCACACGATTCGGCCGGAGCGGTACACCATTTTGGGCACAGGACTCACGCCGTCAGCTGCCGAAAAGGTTGCTGCGGTTACAAAGGTTATACAGTAAAATCGTTCACGACCGATATGTCGTTTATTTCGGTTTGATTTTGTTATCCAAAGGTTAAAATCAAATAAACAGATAAATGACCTGTTGCAACAAATGATTCAAGTCGTTCGATTTATTCAACCGTTTCAATTTATCAACGATTAATTTCAATTTATCAACGATTAATTTCAATTCATCAACTATTCTTATCAATTCATTTATCAATTCAATCAAAAATCAAACTCATCAGGTGGAGAAATGGCGGCAGCTGTTAAAATTACGGTGATCGGTTCGCGTTTGGCTAAGCCGGGCGGCGAATTTTTCTTTATGCAAGAAATGGAAGAGTGCAAGAAATGTCAAATCCGGGGCACGTGCCTCAATTTAGAACCGGGACGCAAGTATGTGATTCAGTCCGTCAAAAACGCGAATCTGTTGTCTTGTGCGCTTCACGACGAAGGCGTTTTGGCGGTTGTCGTCAAGAATGCGCCGGTGGAAGCGTATGTGGATTCCAAAAAAGCGGTTTCGGGTTCTAAAATCGTTTACGAACCGGTTTTTGTGAGAAAGAACAGCGCGGAAAATGGTGATGACGAGGACGGCGGCTTAGATTACGCATTATTTTCTCCGAAAGGTTTGGAAAAGGGCGACAAATGCGTCGTTGCCGATGTGTTTGAAGGATTTGAGCTGGACGGCAAAACGTATAAACGCGTTTATCTTGTGTTAGAGTCATAATTTTTAAATATAATACAAATCATTGTTTTTGGAAAAGGTGAATCAATGGCAGAACAAAAATCACTTCCTTATTATGAATTTTACTCCAAGCCCCGCTGGGACAACTGGGTTTCCCAGATTCAGGGCGCCGGCTTTTCGCTTCAAGACGAAGAAAAAGCCGAAAAAAGCGCGGCCATTTTTGTCAACATGGCCGACGACGTCATTTTATCCTGCTTAAAAATCGCGGCGCGCTTTGACAAAGGAGCGCTCAACGAGGAAAAAGCACTCGAAATTTTGGACAGCGTCCGCGACATTGTTCTCGCGGAAGTTCCCGCCATTTCGGAAGACGCCGACATGATGATTTTTTCCGTCCAAGACTCGCTCAGCTGCTCCATGGCCGCTTTTGAAGCGTATTTCATGGGCGACTACGACCAAAAGGCCGATTTTAAAGCGCTCATCAAAGAAGCGGGCGCCGCCGAACAAGACGAAGAGCTTGAGATTGCGTTCGCCATTATGGCAACGCTCGGGGCCGCCGTCATTTCCGGACAGCCGTTTGATGAAGAATGTTTGACGATTCTCCCGGAAGACAGCATCGTCGCCGAGTGGCTCGACGGCATTGATTCGATTGCCGCCGCGCTTGTCGGAACCGACAGTTACAAGAACTTCGATGACGTCGACGACGAAGATTAATTAAATATTATTTTTTTAAATATTTTTTAAAAAACGATTCACCTTTCCTTTTTTATTTTTCTTTTGTTTCGTTTTTTCATTTTTGCGGCAGCGACGTGCGCGCGCGTTACGGCGTCCATTTTTCTTTTTGCGTTTCAGAACCATGGGTTCTTTTTTTGTTTATTTTTTGAGTTTGCGGCTGCTTTTTTCTTTTTGTTTTTAATATCGGGTTCTTCTTCTTTCATTATCTCAAGAAAACCGTCCCGCTTAAACAGACGCTTTGCGTCTGTTTAAGCGGATACCGCACACTGTCGGGATTGGAATAGCTGGCGGCCAGCGCAGATTGGAACAAGAAAAGACTGTATTGTCAGAAACAGTTGATACAGAACGGAACAAGAAAAGACTGTATTGTCAGAAACAGATGGTGCAAAACAGGAACAAGAAAAAACTGTATTGTTAGAAACAGATGGTGCAAAACAGGAACAAGAAAAGACTGTATTGTCAGAAACAGATGGTGCAAAACAGGAACAAGAAAAAACTGTATTGTTGGAAACAGTTGATGCAAAACGGAACAAGAAAAGACTGTATTGTCAGAAACGGATGGTGCAAACTGTAAATTAAAAAACAGTGTGTACAACTCAGAACAGTAAATAGCAGGTGCAATCTGTACTGCAAGTTGGAATGCATCTTACTGATCGTAATCCGCAAAATACAGACGCAAAGCGTCTGATTTTGCGGGATGGTTTGCTTGACATCAATAAAAAAAGGGAATAAAAAATAAACGAAAAACAAATAAAAATAAACGAAAAACGAATTATTTTCTGAGTTCTGCAACCAATTTCCGAATATTTTCAGAAATTTGATATTCGCCGGCGCCCCAATGAACAATAATGCCCTTGTGTCCGTTGATTTCAATAATATTTCCGGAATTTTCGGATTTGCAGCACCGCATGATAAAGGGTTTATTGGGTTTTGCCGCCAACGATCTTGTCGGACACATTTCAATAAATTCATAATCCGTGTTCGGGTAAAGTGTTTCAAAAACCGTTCGCGAGGTATCGCAGCCGACGAGCTTAAAGCCGTTTCCTTCGATTTTGTCGGAGTCCAAAAACTTTCCCGTCAAACCCGACGACCGGCATGGATAAATCGTATTTTCGCCTTGGTGAACGGACAAATCAATCAATTTTTTTGAAAAACGAATCTGAAGGTCGCCGAAAATTCCGCTTTGGTCGAGGCGATCAATGCAATCGGACAGCCACGGCGGATTCGGCGGGAAAACGTCAATGACTTGAATGTCCAGAATTTCCGACGGATCCGGCTCGTGAATAAACGTGACGTGGCGGTCAAACCCGGTAAAAAGAACAGTGGTCGCGCCGGTTTGTTTGCAGATTCCCGCCGCTTTTTCAATCAGAAGCGTCCGGTTTTTGATGTTGAGAACGGCGTCGCAAACGGCGATGTCATTTTCGGACGCCAGAAGGCGGACCGATTCGACTGTCCGCAAAAAGCCGGCGCCGGAATGAGAAATTTCATACAAGCGAAAGCCGGACGCGGTTTCTTCCAGAAGGTATTTGGACAAAAAGTAGACGTGAATTTTTTCATCAGCGCCCGGATGCATCTCGGGATGACAGAAACCGATATTTTTGTATTCTTCCGGAAAAATCATGGAGCGCCTCTGAAAACTGAATAATAAGATTGGATTTCAAATTGATTTGGAAATATAAAAAGATGTGGCTGAAAAAATTTTGAGTCCTGTGACCCATATTAATTTCTTCTTTTGAATCAAGCAAACCGTCCCGCTTAAACAGGCGCGTTTCGCGCCTGTTTAAGCGGATATCACAAACAATCGGAATTTGGATTGTTAAAACAACCGTGCAAACTGAAATATTATTGAAACCGTAATGTTCGCAAAATGGGAGTTAATTGTTAAAACAACCGTGCAAACTGAAATCTTAAAACAGTCAACTGTAGATGCAAACGGCAAATCTGAAAACAGCAGGTGTAAACAGAAAAGAAAAAAGAAAGTAAATGAAAGTTTCATTTACTTTTAAGAGTCATCTTTGAGAGTCGGGACGATTTTTTTGAGTATTTCACCGCCGAACGCGAGTCCGAGCGGAATGGTCACAATCAGAATACAGAGGATTCCCGACAAAATCATGGCGACAAATGTCATGAGGAAATTCTTTTTCGCAATTTCAACACCTTCTTTGAGCGCGTAAACCACATTTTCGTTGGGCGTCATCACATAAATGTAGAGTGAGAAGAACAAAAACGTGTAAACGATGATCATCAGGATCAAGGCGATGAGGCCGCCGAGGAACGGAATGAATCCCAAGATCGCACTGATGATGGCGAAAACAAACATAATCGCGTAAAGGACGATGAAATAAATCCAGCTTCTGACAATTGTTTTTGCGTTCAGCCCGTACATAATGTCTTTTATGTCAACTTTTTCGCCGCGAAGCCCCTTCAAAGACATATAATACAAACCGTAGGCGACCGGCGGCAGAATGATGAGACCGACAATACCAATAATCGCCAAAACAAGTCCGTAAATGGCGGACGCTGCAAAGGAAAGACTCAGCGACAGAACCGCCCAAATCAGAGCGACGCCGGTGATAAACTGGGAAGCGACAGACGCAACGATGATGAAAATGATCGCTGCGACGATATAAGCGATAATATTGTCGACAAAAGCCTGCCATGCTTTTTTGAGGCTTTCTTCAATTATTTTGAAATCGAACTCCATAACAACAACTCCGTTTAAAAGAACCAAAACAATAACAAAAGAAATGAATTTCAATGATGCTTTTGAAAATATTGTTGTCAAAAACTGTCATTAAAATACGTTATAATATACAAAAATAATTCTATTAAAATCTTTTTATGATTAAGATTTTAGAAAAGCGGAAACAGAGAGACAAATAAGAAAAAACAAAAAAAAGCGAAAAACAAAAAAGAAAAAAGAAATGTCTGAAAAATCAGACATTTGATTTTCAGTTTTTTAATTTAAGATTCGTCTTTTGTGGACGGGGCAATTTCCTTCAATACGTACGCACCGAAAACGACAGCGATCGGAATTGTAACCAACCAAACAATAATGAACAAAACGCCTACTAAAATCAAAATATAGGCAATAATGGCGACGACCAAAGTCATCAAGATGTTGCTCTTGATGATGTTGAAACTTTCTTTAAGGGCATAAACAATGTTTTCACTTGCTCTCATGACATAGACGTACAAAGTGAATATCATGAACATGTATACAAAAATACCCAAGATAAAAGCAACAATAGCGCCAAGGTACGGAATGATGCTCAAGATGCTGTTGATAATACCAACGATGAAGAGAATGATGAGCACGATGATGAAATAAATCCAGCTTCTGATAAAGACGCTGAGGGATTTAAAGCCGTAGAAAACATCTGTAATTGCAACTTTTTCGCCACGGGTGGCTTTAATGCACATATAACAGAAGCCATATGCAAGCGGTGCAGATGTTACAATCAAAAGGGATCCAAAAACAGCAATTAAGACCCCGAGAATTAATGCGACAGCATTTGATGCGAAGGCACCCCATGCTTTCTTAAGACCTGTGGTAATTAAACCTGAATCAAAACTCATAAAGATAACTCCTTAAAACTAATACTCAAACGAATGTTACGAAATGTTACAAAACAAAGCAGTCTCAGAATTGTTAACCCAAAAGAGAGTCAAAAGTCCGTTGAAAATGCTTTGAATTTATTTATAATAAGTAAACCTATTAATATGTTTTTATGATTTTTATGTGATGAGTATATCATCATAGGCAAGAATACATCAACTTAAAAATTAAAAAACGAAAGCAGCTCATCGCTTTTTTGAAAACGGCAAAAATATAAAATTTGTTTCTGAAAATGGGATCAAAACTGACGCCGCAACGCACGCGCACGCCGGCGCAAGAACAAAGAAAATGAATAAGACAAAAAATAAAAAAGAACAAAAACGAAACCGGATAAATTGAAAAACAAAAAAAATGAAAGTCTGATTTTCATCAGACTGACAAATAAATGATTGATTTTTAATTAAATTTCTTCAGCCGTATCATGAATGGTCGGTCTTGTGTCTTTGACCATGTACGCCAAAAAGACCGCCGTAAACGGCAATGTCAGGATCAGCAGAATTAACGTCACAATCGCGACAAGTTCTTCCGGATAGGCAATGCTGCCGCCCAAAAAGTCCAAGTAGCCGCAGACAACCGCGACCGGGATAAGGAAACTGATCCAGTTCAGCACGGTCGCGAAGATGAGAGCGACAATGGTTCCGCCGGAATAGGACTTCATAATGCCGGAAGCTTCTGAGAATGAATATTTAACGCCTTTGGGCGCATCCATCACGTAAATCGCAAGCGGGTACATGAAGATCACCAAGACCAGAAGCGCCAGAGCGATGATGATGTTGAAGGACAGCCAGTCCAAGTGGGCCGGGCTTAAGCTGAACACATACAAAATGCCTTGAGCGATGATGAAGACGATGACGCCGAGCGTGAGCGCAATCGCGCCAAAGCCCAAACTCCGGATGAAGTGGTCGCCGGATTTGAAAGCAAAGAAGATGTCGGAAGCCGCCACGTCGGGACTGCGCGTTCCTTTAACGCCTTGGTAAGCTAAGCCGTATAAAAGCGGCATGAGCAAAATGACGCCAATCAATGCGACCGCCGTAATGACGACAAACATGGTGAATGACAAAATATCCGCATAAAGGGCATAGGTGTACAGGCCCATGACGATCAGCGGAAACAATAACAAAACGAAAGCGCCGACGAAGAAGGAAACAAAGTTCATCTTGTATGAACCGAAAGCCTTCTTGACGCTTTCTTTAAAAATTTCCATACTCATTTTAATTTCTCCTATTCAATTTTGCGGGATGGGGACAAGTATTACAGACAATTCGTTCGAGTCAATAAATTCGTTTGATATGAGTTTTGTAAATGTTTCAATGGACAAAGCAAAATGCAAAGTATAATTGAAACAATAATATATATTTGCATAATATATTTAAAAATTACTATAAAATATCAAATATAAATTGACCAGATCAAAAATTCTGCAAAATGCGTATTTGGTTTTTATTTTAGACCGGCAAAGATAAACAAGCCGGTGGATTTGAGAAATGAAGGAAAAACGATGCTGTAACGCGCGCGTATGCCGCAATTCACCAGACAGAAAGCTCAACCGATTCGACACATTCTGATTCCAAATGTTATCCCGCAAGTTCAGAATTCTGAACGCCGAAGGCGTGAAGAATTTGAACGTGCGGAAATCCAAAAATGAGATGAAATAAACTGCTGATCGTTCATTTATTTAGAATTCAGTTTGTACCTGCAGTTCATTGTTTTTAAATTCCGATTTGCACCTACAGATTACTATTTTTAAATTCCGATTTGCACCTACTGTCCCCAACAATACAGGTTTTTCCTAATCCGAACTGTTCTACTGTTGACAACTAAAACTGTACTTGTCAGCGGTATCCGCAAAATACAGATGCTTCGCATCTGATTTTACGGGATGGTTTGCACGGGAAGTTGGAACAAGCAAAATCATATTTTTAGCGACCGAAGGGAGCCGTTCGCGTAGCGAATTTTAGAAGCAGACTCCAACCGCCCTGAAAAATTCCTAGCGAAGCGACGGAATTTTTGCGTCAGAATTTACGGGTTGGTTTGCTTGAAAAATGCAAAAAAATAGGCTCCAATTTTCAAAAATTCAAAAAAATGTGTGCCGTAACGCGCGCGCCGGCCGCCCGCCAAAAAAAAACAAAAATCAGAATTCATCAATCCGAATTTGTAAAATTCCCTTTTTCCCAAACGCCTTTCAGTTTACCGCCCAATGCCAGTTTTCCCAATTTGTTGGAAATATCCGGATGAACGTCACTCGGAATAATATTTTCATACGGCGTCGACGGCAGAGGTGTTAAATAATGCGCCCGCACTTCACCGTTCTTTTTGCAAATCCAGTCAATTAAATCCAGCGTCTCTTGCTGGTCCTTTTCCGTTTCACTCGGAAATCCGACAATAAAATCCACAATCGGCGTGATCTTTTTGCCGACGCAGATTTCAACGGCGGAATACACGTCCTCCGATGTGTGTCCGCGGCCGATTTCTTTGAGAACGGCGTCGCTGCCGGATTGCGCTCCGATGCTGATCGAATCGTTGGCGCAGTAATTCACAATCATATCCATCAGTTCTTCCGTCACGAATTCCGGACGGACTTCGGAGGGAAATGTCCCGAAAAAAATCCGCTTGTTGTCGATTTTTGAAAGCGCAACCAGCAGTTCCTTGACTTTTTCCGGCTTGGCCGTCACGCCGTTTCCGCCGTAAGCAAACGCGTTGGATGAAATAAACCGCAAATCATCATAATAGGTTGCGAATTTTAAAATCTCAGGAATGCTTCTGTGCCGCATTTTGTGGCCGAAAAGCTGCGGCGTTTGACAGAATTTGCAGCGGTGCGGACAGCCGCGCGAAATCTCAAGCGGGCGCCACATGTTGTCCGGCGAAAAACAGGGAAACGAATCCAAATGAATCGGCGGACGGGGTGATGTTTGAATCATATTTTTAGTATTTGGATTTGAAAAAGCAATTCCCGATATCTGAGAAAGTCCTTCCAAAAACGATTGGGACCAGCCGTTTTCAAAAAAGCCGGAGCTTTGAACGTAAGAAACCAATTCCGGAAGCGTGACTTCACCTTCGCCGACGACGACCGCGTCAAAATAGTTCAATGTTTCTTGAGGCGCGCCGGACGGATGCGGGCCGCCGGCAATGAAAAAATGAGACGGCGCAGAACCGGATGAAACCGACGACATTTTTTTGACCGCCGCCATTTCTGAAAAGATCTCTTCTTTTTGCCGCGTGAAAAAACTGTAAACCATAATTCCGGGCGCAGGCTCGTTTAAAAGATCGGCTTGCGGCAAAACCGGCGCCAAGGCTGAAAAACTGTAACTGTTTTTCTTTAAAAAACGAAAATGAACCGGAACCGCCTTTTTCGGCGTTCCGGAATCTTTGGTTATCAAAAATCACGCCTCATTTTGAAATTTCAATAAAGCCGTCCGCACTGTTCACGACAACAACGTCGCCGTCTGTCAATAAGTCGTACGGGTTCTTCTCCAACTGGTCAATGAGCGGAATTTCGGAAATAATGGCGCCGACCGCCACAATCGGTTCGCAGTCCAAATTGATAATCGCCGCTGGCGCAACGTTGTTCTTTTTCAATTGGTAAATCACGTAAGAGCCAACCGTTGAGCCTTTTCCGGCCGGAAAAACCAAAACGGCGTCTTTAATGCATTTCCCGTAGAGTTCATGAGCCGGATCGATGACGTTTCCGGTTTTCGGATCCACGTTTCCTAAAAATGAAATCGGGTCTTTCGTCAAAAGAACCGGACCGGAAGCAACGCCGCGGGAAATCGGGCGTCCGTGAACAATCATTTTTTCATTGGTCATACGGATTCCCCCAGCGCTTCTTTGACGCAGCGATCAACCGTTCCGAAAACGGATTTCATGCCGCACATGCCGGGAACGTAAGCATAAGCCTTTCCGGAGTTTACCATCATACAAGAATATTTGTCGCCCGCCGGCGATACGACCATACAGGTGTCGCACACCACTTTGGCGCCGCTTTTCTCAATTTGAGCCACCAAATCCGGATTTTTATTCGCCACTTCTCGGGACGTGAAAACCCAAAACTCTTTGGCAACCGTTTTCCCGGCGACCAGTTTGGCAATTTGTGAGAGTTCGTCAACAGAACAGTGCGGGCAGCCGACTGTCACGATGTCGGGACGAACGGATGAGTCTGCCGACGCGTAAACCGAATCAATCTGAGATTTGTCAATAGAAACCCGTTCAGCCGGGCGTTCAAAGGAAATATTTTTGTCCAACGTTTCCGGCGTCACGCCGTCAATGTGGTAAAGTGCAACGGCGCCCGATGCCGCCATCGCCGCGCCGAGCATTTTCATTTCATCCTTCGCCGGCGCTTTTGTCAGGTGGAAAATCGGAATCTTGTTCCCGACCAGTTTTCCGGCGACGAATCCAAGCGCGCCGAAATCGGAACCGGTCAAATCAAAGTCGACGGTGATGTCCATATTCGGAATCCGGTTTTCCGGCCGGTGTAAACCAAAGTCGGCCGTCTTCCCGACCAAGGCTGCCGACAACGCTGACGGACCGCCTTCCCGGTTGGTGCGGGCGCCGAGAACCGAATTGGAATAAGAGATTGCGGAAGACTCGCCCCAAGCCAAATGATCTTTGTATTGAACGTCAAATCCTTCCAAATAATACGGCGTGCAAGTGCACTTGGATTCGATGCCGAGATTCTTAAACGCCTGAATGATTTCCAATTGTTTTTTGGCAAAATGAGCGTCAATGTTGATGCGTTCCCAATTTTGGAGATCCATACCGGCCGGATTGAGGACGGTCGGCACTTTGACAATTCCCTTCAAATCGGAAATCCATTCCAAACCGGCGTCGCCGATTGTTTTGTAAGAGACGCCCGACACTTGAGCGCTTTTGATCGGAATGAGTTTGTCGGCGCCGTAAATGTCGCCGAGCGCCACTAAAATTTCAATCGCTTTTTGGAGCGTTGCCCCGTCGTCGCCGCGCAGAGTCCGCTCTTCTTCTTTTGTTAAATACATAATTCAAAATCCACCATTATTGAAGTGCTGTTTGCTGTTTTGCTTTTCGCAGCTTTGCTGTTTTTAATGAAAACGTGAATTACTTTTTAAGAACGGGAAACTTTGCCCGTTCGAAATCTTCCTTGTTCGCCAAAACTTTGGTCGCGTCCACGCCAACTTTTGTGGTCGTGCCGTCCGGCGCGCCCCGCGGGTCCAGCGAGCTGCCGCGCACATTCGGAACAATCAAGATGTCCATGTCGCCCTTGACGCGCGTCGCGATCGCAAATTCGATGTCGTCCGGATTGAAAATATCAATGTCTTCATCCACGACGACGACATGTTTCAAACTGGTGTGCGCCGCAAAAGCCGCCATGATCGCGTTTTTGGCGTCGCCTTCCGTTTGCTTTTTGATTTGAACGACCGCGTGCAGATAGCAGCAGCCGCCTTCCGGCAAAACGACGTTTTTGACCGTCGTCACTTCGCTGACCGCTTTGTAAATTTTCGGTTCGTACGGCACGCCCATCATCAAAAGATGTTCGGCGCCGCCCGGCAAAATACCGTGATAAATCGGATTTTTCCGGTGGTAAATCCGGGTAATGTGAATGACCGGCTCCGGCCGGATGTGGTCGTAAGTGCCCGTGATGTCCACGAACGGTCCTTCCGGCACGCGCCCCGTCGGATCGATATAGCCTTCTAAAACATATTCGGCATGCGGCACATGAACGCCGTTTTCACATTTGAAAAGTTCAACCGGCGCGCCCCGGAGAGCCGCTGCATATTCAAATTCTTTGGACGCCGCGACGCGGGTGGTGCTTGCGTACGTAATGACCGGATCGGCGCCGAGAACAATCGCCACCGGTAATTTTTCGCCTTTTTCGGACGCTTTCTTGTGCAGAACAAACGTATGCCGCGGCGGAACCAACCGGGCAGCCAACCGGGTTTTGTCGATCAGCATGAGACGGTGGATAGACGCGTTCATTTCGCCGCCGTATTCGGAAACAACGACGCCGGCCGTGATATAGCCGAGTCCGCCATCCTTTTCAAAGTGTTTCATGATGGGCAATTTCGTCAAATCGACGTCTTTGCCTTCCAAAACGACTTCTTTGGTCGGCGAATCGTTAACGATTTTAACGGTGCCGTTGGGCGTAATGTCGGATAATTTTTGAATAATTTCGTCGCGTGGAACGCCGAGCATGGCGCCGAGTTCTTCGCGGGTGCCGAGAAGGTTCATAATGGCTGCAGATCCGGAAACGTCATGGAAAAAAACAGGACCTTTGGTTTGATGGGCAATCACAGGCGCTTCGAAGTCTTTGGAAACGGGATCGGGCACTTCCGTTAACCGACCGTTTGCTTTTAAGTTGTCAATAAAATCGCGGAAACTCATAGTATCTGAGGTTAAAAAAGCAAAGGATGAATAAATAAGTTATTAAAATTCTAAAATATTTATTCAAATCCGGACTCTTTCAACCATTTCTCCTTCAACCATTTTGTTTAAACTTTCGGATTCAATTTCATTGTTTAATTTCAAGTTATTCGCGTTCACCATTGAAAACAAAAGATCTTGGTTTTTCTCCAAAAGATCAATTTTTTCTTTCATAATCGCATAATCGATTGCAAACCAAGATATGTTATTGAGTCGGACACCATGCTGAAACATTTCATCGGCATCGTTCCCAAACACATAATCAAAATAAAGCATCTCAGACAAGACGTCTCGCTTATAAAGAATCTTCATAAATTCGTCTTTTTCTTCTTTCGTTGCCGTTTGGGGATTCATGTAAATCGCCCAGTGTTGCCCCATTTCAAAAATTTCCAAGCTCATTTTGATCAACTCGTTCTTTAAAATAAAGAATGAATTCATAATTATAAATTTTTTCATAATTTATTGAAATTTATTTATATTTTTTATTTTGATGAAAATATTCCAAATAATTTTGATGAAATGAATTCGATTCCTTTTGATTTAAGAAAAAATCAATTCGTTTGTTTAAATCTTTTAACCCATTCTTTCGCTTTTTATTTTCACGGGAAAGGTTTGAAATTTTGAATTTCAAAGATTGAAATTCCAGTTCCATCAGATGGTTTGCTTGTTGAATTTTTAACTCAGATTCATGGGACTGAGTTTGAATCAGCAATTCGATTTTATGAAAACGTTTGCTAATCCATCGAATTAATCCGAAATAAGATCCGACAAAAGCTGTTAAAGCTCCGGCCAGAAATCCGGCGTATTTGAGTAAAAGATCCATACATTCCATTTTAAACCACCAAACTTTGAACAAAGGAACGAAACCGGAATTTAATAAAACGTTATCGATTTTGATAAAATGAAAAAAGAGATATAAGAGAAATGAAACGAAAAAATAAAATTGAAAAATATAAAAAATAAGAAGAAAGAAAAAGAAGAGAGAAAACAAAAGAAAAATGAAAAATAAAAAGAAGAGAAAAAAAGAAAATCAATCAAATAAAATAACAGGATTTGATTCCAAAAACTCATCCGTGAATCAAAGCCGGCAAACATCTTGTGCAAACCCACAAACTTTCGCCGCCATGGCGCATCGGCAGCAAATACGCATTGTATTCACTTTTGCCGCATTTGTAACAAACAATGGAGCTGTCTTTGATTTTCGGCTGTGTTTTTGCCTTTTCTTCATCAAACGGAACGGTTTCCCGCGTTTCCACTGTAAGCGCGCCGGTCGGGCAAACGCCGATACAAAAACCCATGCCGTCGCACAAATCTTCCGACACGACTTTGGCTTTTCCGTTAATGATTTGAATCGCGCCTTCCGCACAGGGCGACACGCATTTTCCGCATCCGTTACATTTCTCTTCATCGATTTTGATAATGCTTCTGACAACTTTTTTGGACGGCGGTTTGCCGACGACATTTAATTCCATATGATTTTCCACCTGATTTATTCATTCAATTAGTTTGAACTAGAATCATAGATGAACGATTAGGTATATAAAAGATACTTATCGAAAACACACGAAAATTATGAAAACTTTGACAAATCTATCATTTTATCCGTTTTTTCCGGTATGCTAAGCAAACAATGCCTATCAAAAGAATAACAATGAGAAACGTCAGACCGTAGAGAGGCACATTATTCTTTTTGTCTCCAGCTTCAATGCTGTTTTTGACCTCATCCACGGTTGTATTAAGCCGTCCGAAATCTCCGACATAACGGTCGCCGTCTTTTATTAGATAACCTTGATTACTGGTAATACTGTAGGAATTTGGATAGCGCTCACTTTCACTTAAAAAAAGCAAAACTTGATCCCCCGGCGATAAAATCGGATTGACTCTGCCGTCCATGATACAGCTTTCATTGAGAGACCCGATTGTTATCACATGGATTTCCGACAACCCGGAACCTTTCAAATATTCATCAACTTCAATGACCGTATCCGCATTGGCGAAATTTTTGCCGAAATAGTCGTCATCTAAAAAATCACCGTCATCCCAAACAATCGTACTTTCGCCGACTGTTCCAATCAGGATTAGGTCAGCTGCTTCAGAGATTTCATCGACATTACTGTACATGTGGTATGAAACATTATATCCCAAAGCACATCCGTAATTTGCACCCGAAAAATCGTTTGAACTGCCATATGAAATTGGAGCCATCAAAACAATACAAAAAACAGAAATTAAAAAAACTGAAATTAAAAAAGATTGTTTCATAATTTTACCTATTATTCGAGATTACTTTCTTTGAAAGGTGTAAATAAAAAATCACAAAATAAATACAGTTTCGAAGAATATATAAATTGTTTTAAAAAAATAGATTCAGATGAGATTCCAAAAATCGTGAAAAGATTATTGAAAAACAATATCAGTCAGATTAAAGGAATCATTTTATAGATACAAATCCATTATCAGCAACGAAATACGGAAGAAAAAGTGAAAAATAAAAACAAAAAGTCAAAAATAAAAAAATCAAATTTAAAAAATGAAAAGAGGAGGAACGGAGATGACGATCGAAAAATCATTTAATGTCACGGATTTAAAATACTTTGCCGATTACCAAAACAGAATCGGATGTCAAATCCCCTCTTTGATTGAAAAATATCCGTTTTCCGACAACGAACTTGATTTTAATTATTTGACGGAAGCGTCCGCCGTATATTCATCAAACATTGAAGGAAATACGGTCGACCTCAATTCATTTATGAATTATAAACTATCCCGGCAAAAATCCAAAGAAAAAGAAATCGAAGAGATTGAAAACTTGATTTCAGCTTATAAATTTGCTCAGGAAAACACGCTTAGCAAATCCAATTTTTTGAAATGCCACGAATTACTTTCAAGAACATTGGTTTCCAAAAACCGGCGCGGAAAATATAGAAATGAGAGTGTGGGCGTATTCGGCGAATCCGGCTTGATTTATTTAGCTGTCGAACCGGAATTTGTCAAAGAAACGATGGCAGCTTTTTTTGATGAGATCGAATCTCTTGAAAAACAGAAAAAAATGTCCGCCGCAGAAGTCTTTTATCATGCATCTCTGATTCATTTGAAATGCGCACATATTCATCCGTTTTCGGATGGAAACGGAAGATCTGCCCGCCTCCTCGAAAAATGGTTTATCGCAAGCATGATGGGAAAACGCTTTTGGGCAATTGAATCCGAAAGATGCTGCAAAGAAAATCGTTCGACATATTATGAAAATATTGATTTAGGCGTCAACTATTATGAACTTGATTATGACAAATGCTTACCGTTTTTAGAAATGCTGCCGAAATGTCTGAAAAAATAAAACAGAAATGTGAAAATAATAATAAAAGTAATAAAAATATAAATTAAAAACACAATTATATTTTTAATTATATTCAGTCCGCTCCTATTTTTACACCACTCAATTTATAAATGAGCACATAAATGTTGAATCGTTTTTATTGAAAAGATTGACAATTCAATCCATCTTGATCGATTCGGTTCAATTCGAATTTTTTGGATTCAATATCAATTCTCCAAATTTCATTCATTTTACCACACAATAACACCACACAATAACAAATGTGGTTCACAAAAACGAAACAGGTTTTTCATATGGAAATCAATTACGAAACAATCGGACGTTTGGCAATCATTGCGCTCTCGTTGATTGTTATTTTTAATATTCTCGCCGTCTTCATCGGCATTTACAATATTCGGAGAAAGAAAATCCTTTTCCCGAAATTCGTTTTATTCATTTTATACTTATTTTATGCGCCGCTGAAATACGTTTTCTCAGCGTTCTCCATGAATGAGCAGCTGGTCGACGAGATTTTGGTCGAAATCCAAAACGCAGTCGCGCTGGACAAATTCAAAAAGAAAAGCGAGCGGAAAATTTTGCTGTTGCCGCAATGCTTGCGAAGCAGCAACTGCCGCGCCCGCTGCGATCCGCTTTACGGATTTATTTGCACCGGCTGCGGACGGTGCGACATCGGACAATTGTGTCAGGAAGCGGAAGCGCGCGACTTTAAAGCATTTGTGATTCCGGGCGGCAGTTTTGTTCGAAAAATATTCAAAGAATACAAACCGACGTCCTGCATCGGCGTGGCGTGTCCGGTCGAGCTGAGCGAATCGCTTCAAAAAACATCCATCATCCCGGCGCAAGGCGTTTATTTGACAAATGACGGCTGCTTTGAAACAAAAGTGAACGTTGAAGACGTGATTCGAAAAATGGAGCAAACCATTTCGACGGCAAAGCGAACCATGCTGCCGACGTTACCTGTCTTGCCGGCATTCCCGGGAACAGCACCGGCCGTGTCAGCCGCCGCAGCAAATTTGGGGGAAGAATAATGTATTCATTCATCGGAAAAGCGCTGACAATCGCCCTGGCGCTCTCAATCATTTTGATTTTTTTCGCGTTTTACGTCAGCCGCGGCAATTTGAAGAATCATTCTCTTTCCGCCGGCGTCGCCACGAGAACAATGGACTTTTTCTATAAGCCGATGCTTGCGGTTTACATGTTTTTGTTTAAATGTCCGGACAAACTGCACGAACGCATGTCCATTCTGAAAAATGAAGCGGGACGCAGAAAATTCCAAAAAACGGAAAACAGAATCATTATCGCGCCCCACTGCATGCGCCACATGGAGTGCCCGGCCCGAACCACCCGTTTGGGAATTCAATGCGTTTCCTGCGGAAAATGCGATTATGCGGAAATTAAACAAATTGCAGAGAAGACCGGCTACACATTATACATCGTCACCGGCTCGTCTTTTGTCCGCCACATTTTGAGCAGCGACGAGGCCAAAGAAACGGACGGCGTTCTCGCGATCGGTTGCCACTATGAATTAAACAAAGGCGCTCGCGAACTTCGGAAAACAAAAATAACGACATACGGCGTTCCGCTTCTGTCAAACGGCTGCTACAATACGAAAATTGATATGATCTTGTTTGAAAAGGAGCTTCAGCGCCTTCAGGCGAATACCGGCGCCAATGTTTATCCGGATATAACGGAAGAGCCCGTAAATTTATCTCATTAAACGGCGTTTTAACATCACCGATTTCGGAGAAGTAAAATGAGCGCCCCCAAAAAAACCGAATGTCATAAAGATTGTCAACACGAGCCGAATGAATGTCATGAACGGGAATACAATGATTCCGACGAATCTCATCCGTATTATTTGGATGCGGACGACGGTTTGAATGACAACGGTCACGATTGCGGCTGCGGGCATCATCACAATCATGAGCATGGTCACGATCATGAAAACGCTCATGAACATGATCACAGTTGTGAACACCATAATCATGGGCACACCCACAATTATGAACAAGACCACGAACACGGTCACGATCAGGATCATGATTGCGAATCTCATCCGGGAGACGCCGAATCCAAAGCCGTTGTTTCGGAAATGATTTCTTTTTTGACCGAATTTGAAGAATTGTCCAAAGGCGCTGCTTATGGAGATTTCATGAAAAATAAATCTCTTCATGAACACTTGACGTCGCTTCTCGCAAAAGTCCAAGCCAAAGCGCTCGCCCTGGATCCTGATTTTATAAGCCGGAATCCGAAAGTAGATTGGAACAGTCTGCAAACCATCGAAACGCAAGTTGTCCACCCAACCTACGGACTCAATCCGGAAACACTTTGGGACCTGATCCGTCTGGACGTTCCGTTTTTGAACCGGCGGTTAGATGTCGTCGTCAACGGATGTTGTCACAATCATTAAAAATTAAATGTATTAAAAAAGGATGGAAATAAATTAAAAAATAAAATAAATTAAAAAATAAAATTCTTTTTTAAATTTTAATATATTTAGCATTAAATTAATATAAATTTGGAACGATTCATTTGAAAAGAATATAATTCAACTCAACGGCGATTTGCCGTTTCGGGGAAATTTTCAAATGATCGGCATCCTCATCGTACTCATTTTCATCTACGCTTTTTTAAGCGGCAATCTGCATTTGTCTTTGTCCCTCGGTCCCGGAACCGGCGGCGAAGTGATCAGCATGCTGACTTTAATTTTGACGGTCGCGGTGCTTTTTGCCGTCGGATATTCTTTCTTTGAAGATTATAAACGGCGAAATTACATTTACCAAATTTGGCTGTTCGACTACGCTTTTTGTCTGCTCGCCGTCGGATTGGTGTTTTTTTCATTCATATTGAACAACATCATCATCAGCGTGACCGTTTTTACGTTTTCGTTTCAAATCGCTAACGGATACTTCGTCTTAATCGTTGCTTTATTTTTGGGCGCCTTTTACTTGATTTATTCATTCACACGTCTCAGTTCGGTCAAAATTCTGCGGATGACGCCGTTTATCCGAAACCTGATTAAACAGCTCAACCGGGCCGATTATGAAACGTTTGTGATGGATTTGGACACTTATTTCGACTCGATTTCAAGAACATATGACAGATTGGAACTTCGGGAACAGCTGCTTGCCCGGAAAAATATTCCGCTTTGGAAAGCTGACCGGAACTTGAAATCTCAAACCATCATCTTGTTCAACGACATTTTTGAAAATCCGGATCTTTTGACCTACATCGTCCGAAGAAACAGAATACTCACCATGAAACTTCTCCGCGTCCGGATTCCGAGAGATTATCCCAAAAATAAGTTGTTCAAAAAAATCACGGAAATCGCTCTGGACAACGACGTCAACTTGTTCGCTCTCCCGCCCGCCGGCGCGCACGTTCAGAGCAATCTGCAAAATTTCATTTATGAAGACGTGACCGAAAGTTCCGAAATCATCCGGCGCGATCACGAACAAAATCCTGGTACGGACTTCAAAGCGGCAATGGCTGCGCAACGAAGAAACGGCTTTTCAAAAGATATGCTGGCGGCGTATACAGCCGGCACGATGGCGGTTTTGGCCGGCAATGAAAATTTGTCGGACAAAACAGAAGAATACGAAATACGATGCGGATATTTCCTGTGCGGTTACCACTTGGCCCTCACGACCAAATTCATTCATGAGAAGCAGGATTTGGACTTTACAAGTGAATATTTCAATATTGAAAAGAATTATCAAGAGGCTCTGATTCATTATACGGACCGGCTGACGGAAAAATTGAAAAATAAGAAGAATCCGGAAAACAAAGATATATCGGCGTTATTGGACAAATTCTTTGAAACACATTTGGCCATTTTGTCCGCTTACATCCGAAACGGCGATTTCTCAAAAGAATCGTTCCCAAGAAACATTCTTGACTTGTCAATGACCCACTTGAACCGGATGATGAAAGCGTTGACGGCGGCGTCCATTTTGCCGCAGCCGGAAGGAACGGAACAAACCCAACCGGCGGATAGATCGAATCATCTTGACAAGTCGGATAACCGGATGATTGCGGAACTTGAAAATTATTTCCGATTCTATTTTGAGATGCTGACCATTCTGCAAAAAGAAGAATTAAAAGATGAATTCGCCGGCAAAAGCTTTGAAACCTTGAAAAAGACGATGGATTTTTCAAAGAAATATGATGCCGATCAAGCGGCAGAAGAGATCGTCCGTTTGAGAAAAATTATTGACAACGATTTGAAAAAGAGAGGAAAAACACCTGAATGATGTTGTTTTTCTGATTCAGAATTTCGTTGAATAACTCACTTATGATTCGTTTGTAATTGATTTAAATAAAAGCGAAATAAAAATAAAAGCGGGTCCGGCGAGTAAGCTCCCTTCTGTTCCTGTTCTCATCAAAACCAATCTTGTTTTGAATCCATTCGTTTCCGAAAGCGAACGGCGGCATTCAGCTATGCGTATTTGAACCTCGGGCGCGCTTTTGAATCAGCCGCGTTTTCCCGATGACTTGCACCTGCGGGGATTGACCGTTGCATCCGCGCGTCATGAGACCTCAATTTTTCATATCATCGCATTCATGACCCGGTATCGTTTCTGTGCCATTGCCCTGACTCTCGTCAGGCGTTCTTCACAAACGCCCGCAAATTCAAAAGACGGTGGGGAGACTTTCCTCAGGAGAATTCCCGAAGCCGCCCTGCCGCTCCCGCGAAAAGGAAAATAGGTCTGAGAGTATTTAATTGTTGGCAAATTGAATTGTAGTTTTGATATTCTGTTTTGATATTCTGTTTTGATATTCTGTTTTGATATTCTGTTTTGCATTCAGTTTTGAAATTGATATTCAATACGATCCAAGGGATATTCTCACGGAATCACATGTCGTTCATGGAAAAACCTTTCAGCGTCACGTCAAATTTCATCAAATCAGGAACGTGCTGAACTTTTTCATCCAAAAGATTCAGATCAATTTTATTCGGATTTCGTTTGATTTCCGCAACGATTGCCGTCCGGTCAAGCCGGTTGAGCGCAATCAAATCAATTTCAATTTTGCCTTTGTTGTCCCAGTAGCTCCCGATGTCGGTGATCCGTTCCGTTTCGGCGATTTTTTCCCGGAAATATTTTTCGAGCAGCAGACCGCTGTAAGAGTCATAATGATGTTGAATATATTCCAAAAGCAGATCATGCCGGTCCAATTCAATCAACTGCTGATTGGAAAAAATAAACCGGAACCAAAAGCGCAAATAATTGTCATGAATCCGCCACCGGGCTTTGCGGCTTTCCGGTTTTGAAAACATCGGCTTGTGTTTGGTGATCAAAGAATATTCTTTTTCCAAATTGACCAGGTAAGCGCCCGTATTTTTACCGAGTATGGAATCGATTTCGTTCTGCATGCTTTTTCCGGACGCGATGAGCTGAAGGATGGAAAAATAAGTCCCATATTCCTTGCCGAATTCGGAAATCAGCAGATCTTTTCCTTCAACCAAAAAGACAGAATCCGATGACGTTGCTGCTTGGAGCATTTTTTCCTGCGTGACTGCGCCGGCGTCCATCAGCAAAAAGATATATTTGGCAACGCCGCCCGTCAGAATGTACAAACAAAGCAAATCCTCCGGCGTATAAGATGGATTGTAATCGTTCAGAATTTCCTTCATGACGCCGACGGAAAACGGCTTTAAGATGATTTTGGACGTCAGGCGGCCGAACAGAGGTTCCTTGTTGTTTTCAAAGATTTTCATCATCAGAGAATAAATGGAACCGCATGCGATGAAATTTATTTTGGATCGGTCTTTGTATTTGTCCCACAGATCCTGAAGATCGCTGAAAATGGACGGGTTAATATTCTCAAATTCCTGAAATTCGTCAATGATGAGCGTGTAATGTTCCTGAGATGCATAAATCATCAGCTGCTCAAAAAGGTCGCGAAACGAAACAACCGACCCGAAAATCTTGAATCCCAGCAACTGCTGCTCAGCGTCCTTTTGAAACTGGGCGCAAAGCAACGGCTCCGTTTTTCGCGACACAAACAAATAAAGATACTTTTGTCCTTTGACAGATTCCAGCAGAAGAGATGTTTTTCCGATGCGACGGCGTCCAACGATCACCGTGAAACAAGCCTTTTTTTCAGATTGGCGGCGCGTTTGAGCCAACGCTGCCAGTTCTTTTTGCCGGTCATAAAATTTGACGGAATCCAATGTCATTCATCTCCGCGATTCATTCTCTCATGATTTAAATTTCAAATATTTAATAGTCATTTAATTAATGTGTATTAAGTTAATAGTCATTACAATAATTAAACATTTCGAAACACGGGCATTAAAAATGAAAATGTTGAGACGACATGTGGGAGAAATGATTTAAAATATTATTTTAACTCGCGTTATCTTAATGACCATTACAATAATAAAAATTGAGGGAACCGACAACGAAAATTAAAACACATAAATTTACAGCGGACCGGCGCGCGCGTTATGGCGATCATTATTCATGACTCGACAAAAATACGCCTCTCGTTTTTGAAGAAAAATAAAAAAAGAATTGAATGAAATCATTTCATTCAATTTTTAAATTCAATTTTTAAAATCAGTAAGCCTGTTGCTTGTAACCGAGTTTCATCGCTTTTTCAATGGAAGAAGCCGCTTCATCGATTTCCGCTTTGGTCAAAATAACCGTTGAGCTTGCCAATTTCATCTTTAAGTCGGTGGCTTTTGTCGTCTTTCCGATTTCAACCGCCGGAACGCCTTTCAACATGTCCATGACTTTTGCGGGTTCTTTGGTGGTCAAAATGACGCGAGCCGGAGATTCGGCAAACAAAACTTCATCCGCCGCGCCGGTTATCTTGGACAAGTCGACGTCAGCGCCGATGGCAGAGATCATTTTTGCCAAAGCGATCCCGAGACCGCCTTTGGAAATGTCGTGTGCGGAGGTGACGTTTCCGGAAGCGCAAACTTCTGCGGTTTTGGCGACAATTTTGTCGTAGTCAGCCGGAACGGATGGAACGGTTCCCGCCGTTTCCATGCCGGAAACACGGTAATATTCGCTGCCGCCCATTTCCGCTTTGGTTGTTCCGATCAAGATGATGGTTTCGCCGTCATTTTTGAAGAAGGAGGACGGAACCGGTTTTTCAAAGGAAACAATGCCGAGAATACCAATCGCCGGCGTCGGAAGAATGGCGGTGTCGAACTCGTCGCTCTCGTTGTACAGGGAAACGTTGCCGCCAACAACCGGAATGTTTAATTTTTTGGCGGCGTCGGACAAACCGAGAACGGATTGTTTTAAAACCCAGTATTGTTCCGGCTTTTTGGGATTGCCGAAGTTGAGGTTGTCCACCAAACAAAGACCGGAAGCGCCTTTCACGGCGACGTTCATGGCGTTTTCAATAACAGTAATTGTGGCGCCGACGTACGGGTCCAAAAGACCGATGGCCGGTTCGCAGCCGCAGGTCATCGCAAATCCTTTTTTGTCGGTCACTTTCATGATGCCGGCGTCGCCGCCGCTTTCACCGACGACGGACGGAAGGGTTGTTTCCGTGTATTTTTCCCAAACACATTTGCGGGAAGCAAGGTTGTAAGAAGAAAGCATTTTAAAGACAGATTGTTTCACCTCGTCCGCCGTTGCCGGAGATTTCGGTTTTTGAGCGACCAAGTCGGCTGACCTTGGTGCGGGCGCTTTGGAGGGCAGTTCGACTTTCGGAACGCCTTGGATTAAGAACCGAATCGGAAGAGAGGCTTCAACTTTGCCTTTGTATTCCACGACATATTCCTGTTCTTTGGTCAGGTAACCAACGTCTGCGGCCGGAACATCGTGCTTTTTCATAATGTCCAGAACAGTTTGGAGGTTTTCGGGTTTGATTTCCGCCAGCATTCTTTCCTGGGTTTCGGCCAGCATCACTTCATAAGCGGTCATGTTGTCGTATTTGACCGGAACATTGTCTAAAATAATGCGGGCGCCGAAGTTGCCTTTGTCGGCCAGTTCGGACGTCGCGCCGGCCATACCGGCGGCGCCGAGGTCGCGGCAAGATTCCACGAGCCCTTTTTCGATAATTTCAATGGTGGCTTCAATCACGCGTCTTTCAAGTTCGGCGTCGCCGGCCGGAATGGCTGATTTTTCCGGAACTTCTTCATCTTCGCCCATGGCGTTGGACGCAAAGGAAGCGCCGCCGAGACCGTCTTTGCCGGTTTTGGAACCGAAAAGGAGAACGCGGTTGCCGGCCGCTTTGGAGACGGAAGTCATCACATGTTCTTTTTTACCGAGACCGACGCAAACGACGTTAACGAGCGGGTTTCCGCTGTAGCGGTCGTCAAAATAAGATTCACCGCGAACGGCTGCGACTTTGATGGTTTCGGAGTAATCGGCCGAGCCTTGTAAAATGTTGTCAAAAAGCCAGCGGTTTTTTTCGTTGTCCAACGGACCGACGTAAAACGGCGCGAGAACGGCGACGGCGCGCGTTCCCATAGAGATAACGTCGCGGACAATACCGCCGACGCCGGTGGCGGCGCCGCTGTACGGTTCGACGTAAGACGGGTGGTTGTGGCTTTCCATGGCCACCGAGAGAACGTATTCGTCATCGAATTTAATGACGGCCGCATCGTCGCCCGGACCGATGAGGACGTTTTCGCCATCGGTTTTAAAATTTCGGAGCAAGACGCCGCTGGAGCGGTAGGAGCAGTGTTCGCTCCAAAGATTCAAAAAGCAGCCCTGTTCTAAAGTGTTGGGCTCACGACCTAATTTCTCAACGATCAATTTGTGATCTTCTGCGGGTAACATGGACATGGATATCAGCCTTTTTTTTATGATTTGAATCAATTTTTTTGTTTTTGTCAAAAACAATAAAACACAAAATTAAGAAATAAATGATAATTTAAAAGGCTTGTCATAGCCAAAAAATGAATAGCGAATTGTCATATATTATATTGACAGAAATGGAATAAAAATCAAATATTCGGCGAAAAACAAAACAAAAACTATCATGATTTGTCAATTTGGATGATGTTGGAGATAGATATAAAAGACTTCAAAGGATTGATAAAAGCAGAAATTTATGGATATTCAAAAAGTTTTGGAGCAATACCGGTCGGGAGAGATTGATTTAACGACCGCCGAAGAAAAAATTCGCTCCATGGGATTTTTAGCCGTGTCGGACATTGCCAAAATCGATACGTTCCGGTGCCGCCGGACCGGTGTTCCGGAAGCGGTGCTGGCCGAAGGAAAAAAGACCGCCAATCTGATTCAAATTGTGCGGGCGCAAGTTGACGCCAACGGCCGCGTTTTGGTGACGCGCGTGTCCAAGAAAAAATTAAAGGCGCTGAAAGATGAATTTGATTTTGTCGCAACGGGAAAAAACAGCACGACCTGCGTTGTTCATGACGGCAAAACCGAACGCAAAGCGGACGGCGGACTCGTCGCCTTTATTTCGGCGGGAACGGCCGATATTTCGGTTCTTGAAGAAGCGAAAATGACAGCGGAAGAAATGGGCTGCCGCACGATTGAAATTTACGACGTGGGCGTCGCCGGCTATCACCGCTTGATTTTAGAAATGAATAAATTGACGGATTTTAAACCGGATGCCGTCGTCGTGGCGGCGGGCCGGGAAGGAACGCTTCCGACGGTTGTTGCCGGCATGATTGACGCGCCCGTGATCGCACTTCCGGTGTCGACCGGCTACGGCGCCGGCGCCAACGGGAAAGCAGCTTTGTTGGCGATGCTGCAATCGTGTTCCGTCATCAGCGTTGTGAATATTGACGCCGGATTTGTGGCGGGCGCTTATGCGGCGCGCATTGCCAACCGAATGGAAAAACTGAGAAATAAAAAATCCGCCTGTACGGAAAATGATATTGATATGGATGAAACAGACGGAAAAATCGTGACTCATAACTGTAAAAAGGGGCGCAAAAACAAATGAAAGCATTGATCTTCGACCCGTTCTCCGGCGCGTCCGGCGATATGATGTTGGGCGCATTGATTGACTTAGGCGCCGACGCAGCCTTCATTCAAAAATGTATTGAAGCGGTAACGGATGTTTCATTTTCGACCGGTCTTGTTTCTAAAAACGGCATTTACGCCGCCAAAGCCAACATTGAGGATGTTCACGAAAACAATGCGCGGACTTATTTTGAAATCGTCGGTTTGATCCAAAACTCGGATTTGATTCCGGAAATCAAAGCGAACGCACTTTCTGTTTTTGAAATCATTGCCAAGGCGGAGTCCCGGATTCACCACAAAACATTGGACCACCTTCATTTTCATGAAACGGGCCAAAACGACGCGATTGCGGATGTCGTCGGCTCTTGCGCCGGTTTTTATGATTTGGCGCAAAACCCAAAAACCGCTTACGAAACGATTCTTTGCAAACCCATCAACGTCGGCGGCGGTTTTGTCCGGTGCGCGCACGGCGAACTTCCGGTTCCGGCGCCGGCTACGCTTGAAATTCTTCGAGCCGGCGGGCTGCCTTTTTTTGCGCGCGGCGACATTGAATTGCTGACGCCGACCGGCGCGGCGCTTTTGTCACATTTTGCAAAACCGGCGGCAGCCGTTTATGGAACGGAAATTTTAACCGGATACGGCGCCGGCTGTGCCGACACCAACCTGCCGAACGTTTTGAGGGCGTCGCTTGTTGAAACAGATGATGAAAACGGTATTGACGAGCAGACCGGTTTAAGCAGCCTGCCGGTTTTATCCAAAGAGCACATCGAAATCCTGGAAACAAATGTCGACGACGTCACCGGTGAAATCATCGGCCATTTGATGGACGAGCTCATGGAAATGGGCGCCCGGGATGTTTCCGTGTCGCCGATTTTTATGAAAAAGGGGCGCCCGGCTCATTTGATTCGCGTCATCGCCAAACCGGCCGATTCGGAAAAGCTGGCGCGTAAAATCATTACGGAGACCGGATCTTTGGGCGTCCGCGTCATTCCGTCCAAGCACAGGCTGTCTGTTTTCAGAGAGATTAAATCGATTGAAATGGATTTTTCCGGTAAAAGCTACACGATTCCGGTCAAAATCGCCCGGCTGCCGGAAGGCGGC
Source organism: Methanolapillus africanus (assembly GCF_032714475.1). NCBI lineage: Archaea > Methanobacteriati > Methanobacteriota > Methanomicrobia > Methanosarcinales > Methanosarcinaceae > Methanolapillus > Methanolapillus africanus. Next base: position 95,586 of record NZ_JAWDKD010000002.1, read on the forward strand.
ATCGTTCATATTTCCGCCGAATATGAAAACTGCAAACAGATTGCCAAAGAAACTGGCCTTCCGCTCCAAAAAGTTATTCAAAAAACAGAATCGGACGCACAAGAAAAATTTGCCGGCGAATAAAGATTCTCTTCAATGGCGAATCTTTTCGGTTTTTACTTTTTTATATTCAAACGAAAGCGGCCGGACGAAAGAGAAAAGAAAGACGATCTGACGTTGTCCACGTTTGACGATATCGAAATATGCAAACAACGATAAAAATTATTGAGCCTGTTTATTCTTTTCTGCGTTATTTTTATGGTTTTCCGAATGAATCGGCATGTTGACAGAACAGATAGGTATATATACCCCTTAAAAGATTAGAAGCAATTGGGTAAAGGTAAATTAAATTGTTTTACACTTCTTTTCGTCTGACGACTTTTAAACCTCCGTAAAACAATCCTCTCTTTTATGAGACCCGCACGGAAAATGTTGCCCCCCAACAACATTTTCCACAGATTAAACTCAAACCGCTTATTTTTATTGATAATGATTATCGTTTAAAAGAGCTGTTTTGAACATTCCGTTTTGAAAAAGACGAGAAAATTTGGCGTTAAAACATAAAAATAGATAAGATACGCCTTCTTTTTTTAAAATCCATTTTAATTGATATGATCATGCCTTTTTACCGGCAGATCATATTCTTAAAACATAATCGGAAAAATGATGAGAAGAAAATCGGTTGATGTTACCGGAACTGAACCGGCGAAAACCCTTCTTCTTCCGACCAAACGCGTTCGGCTTCAAATCCGGTGAGCTCGTACATGAAAACTTCCGTCACCATGAACGCTTTATTTTCCAAACGGACGCAGCCGACGCGCGCGTCCGACCCTTTGCCGAGACCGGCGTGAATATGAAGAACAGGCGCGCCTTTTTCCCAAAACAAATTGCCGACGCCGACAATTTCATGCGCGTCGTCGTAGCTGATCCAAAGTTTATTCGGCGGGCGAACGTTTTCTTTCGGTCCGACGACCAGGTTTCCGGTTTCGACCGCGCCCAAAAGAACAAAATTGGCGATTTTAATTTTTTCACGAACGGCAACGGTTTTGATTGATTCCAAAATGTCTTCGCCGTGATCAATCCGAATGGTGAAAACGCGGCCGACTTGCCCGACACGGTAATCCATAATTTGAACCTCCAACAAAGTGATAAATGAGAAAATGAGAAAATGAGAGAATAACGAAATAAAATCCGTTCTCCGATTTATAATTTTATGTCCGCCTCGGCATTTTTTTGGCAATGTCCGCCATCCGCGGCAAACAGTGCGCGAAAAACTGTTGGTAAGCCTCACAATAGCAATTCAGTGCGGGAACGCCGCCCGTCACAGGTTCCCGGTCACGCCGGCAGCCGCCACGGCAAATAAATCCGTAGGCGCATGCTTTGCATTTTTCATGAACAAGACCGGACGGTTCCATAAACCGGACGGACGCGTCCGAATTCAACATTTCATAAAAGTTGCCCGTTCGAACGTCGCCGATTTTGTATTCGTCCAGCGCGTAGAAATCACACGGGTAGACGGATCCGTCGGCTTCGACCACCGGATAACTTTGACAGTGACCGGTCATCGCGCAGTTGTCGGGCGCCTCGCCCATCAGCATGCGAACGTAATTGTCAAACTGGCGGATGGAATAGTAGTCGCCGGTAATGAAATCATCGTACCACAAATCAAAAATCCGGTTGAGGAACTGACCGTACGAATCGGCGTCTAAAGAATGCGGGTTGCTGCCGTGCGGTTCGTTCAGATTGTCCATGCAGGCGATGAACTGAATGAAGTGAAAATCATATTTTTTATAGAACTCATAAACGCTGTCCGGGTCGGCGGCGAACGGTTTGGTGACGACGCTGAGAATATTGAAATCGGCGCCGTTGCGGGTCAGAATTTCAGCCGCGGAAATACATTTGCCAAACGTCGCGTTGCCGGCAGCGTCCAACCGGAGCTTGTCGTGCGTTTTTTGGTTTCCGTCAATGGATAAGCCGACCAGGAAACGATTTTGGGCAAAGAATTGAGCCCACTCGTCCGTCATTAGCGTGCCGTTGGTTTGAATGGAATTGTCAATTTGAATGTGGTGGACGTTGTATTTTTTCTGAAATTCGATCAGTTTTTCATAAAAAGGAAGACCCATGAGCATCGGCTCGCCGCCCTGAAACCCGAAAGAACACCAGCCGGTGACTTCGGAGAGGACTTTTTTAACCAAAAGCTCCAAGGTTTCTTCCGTCATCCGTCCGCGGTTTTTCATTTCGCGGGATTCGGAGACGTCGTTGTAAAAACAATATTCGCAACGCATGTTGCAGTTGCCGGACGCCGGTTTGATGAGTAAAGATAAAGCTTGCACGATTAAAACTCCTGCATGCTTAATGTATTCATTCATTTAAATATTAACGGATGGAAAAAATAGATTTTTTTGAGCGAGCGGCGCCGCGCGCGTTATGGCGACACATTTTCTTTTTGAGTCAATTGACCCGTAGCAATTTCTATTTTTGAGTTCGGAAATTGATGACTGCAACTTCTAATTTTGAGCCAAGCAAACCATCCCGCTTAAACAGGCGCGTTTCGCGCCTGTTTAAGCGGATATCGCAGGATGAGAAGGTGCAAACGGAAGATGCAAAAAGGTACCAAGAAAAACCTGTATTGTTAGAAACGGAAGATGCAAAACGGTACCAAGAAAAAACTGTATTGTTAGAAACAGAAGATGCAAAACGGTACCAAGAAACAACTGTATTGTCAGAAACGGAAGATGCAAGCTAAAACTAAAAAATAGAAAATTGACCTTTCGTTTTTGCCGACTTCTTCAAAAAAGTGTCGCTATAACGCGCGCGGCGCCGGTGCCAACAAAAACAAACACAAACAAAAAGAAAAAGAAAAAGAAAAAGAAAAAAAGAAGGAAATGAAAAATTCATTTCATGAATTTTTCAACATTTTCAATTTAAGCGTCTTCGTGCCGGAGCCGGGCAACCCATTTTTGGAGTTCCACAAAGACCAGCATGAGAATACAGAGAATCAGCACTTCGATCCACTGTTTCATATCCAAATCGACGAGTCCGAAAATGTCCCGCAAAAACGGCACCAAGACAACGATCAGCTGAAGCGCGGCGGAGCCGAAGAACGCCAGCCACAAGTACGGATGTTCTTTGGGTTTAATCGCAAAAATGCTGTGGTGCTCTGATTGGAAACCGATGGCGGCAAACAACTGAACCAAGGACAAGGTCAAAAAGGCCATGGTAACGCCGGTGGCGGCCGAAACCGTATTTCCGAGATGGTAGGCAGCCAAAGCAAGAATGGCTTCCACCAAGCCGACCATGAAAATACGTCCCCAAGTCCGCTTGTTGAAAAACGGAACGGTTTGGTCCCGCGGCTTTCTGTCCATGATGTCCTTTTCAGCCGGTTCGACGCCGAGCGCGAGTGCCGGGAACGTGTCGGTCACCAAGTTGATCCACAAAATGTGGATCGGCGACAAAAGAATGAATCCCATGGCGGTGGCGGTTAGAATGGCGATCACTTCTCCCATGTTGGAAGAAAGCAGGAAGCGGACGGTTTTGTGAATGTTATCAAAGATGCTGCGTCCTTCTTCAACGGCCAAAACGATGGTGGCGAAATTGTCGTCCATCAAAACCATATCGGATGCGCTTTTGGACACATCGGTTCCGGTAATACCCATACCGACGCCGATGTCGGCTTTTTTGAGCGCCGGCGCGTCATTGACGCCGTCGCCGGTCATGGCGACGATTTTGCCGCGCTTTTGCCAAGCCGTCACGATCCGGACTTTGTGTTCCGGCGAAACACGAGCATAAACGCCGATTTTCGTCACGTTGTCGTCCAACTCTTTTTCGCTCATGGCTTCCAGATCGGCGCCCGTAATGGCGATCCGGCCGTCGTCCAAAAGACCAAGGTCGTTGGCAATCGCAACAGCCGTCGTTTTGTGGTCGCCCGTAATCATGACCGGAATGATACCGGCCCGGCGGCAGGTTTTCACCGTTTCCGCAACTTCCGGACGCGGCGGATCAATCATGCCGACGAGTCCGCAGAAAATCAAATGACTTTCCGTTCCGTCCACGTCTTCCGCGTCAATCGACGCTTCATCTTTGTACCCAAAAGCCAAAATACGAAGCGCATTCGCCGCCATTTCTTCATTGACGGACAGAATTTGGGACTTTAAATCATCTGTCATCGGAACAACTTGTCCCTCATGGAAAGCAAAATCAGACCGTCCGACAATGGATTCCGGCGCGCCTTTGACATAAATGCGGATTTTCCCGGATGCTTTTTGAGTGATTTCTTCTTTGAAAACAGGCTCGGATGAAATGGAAATGGTTTCAGCATGAACAGATTCAGCATGAACGGCATCGGGACCATTATCGGCATCGGAACCGGATCCGATCGATTGTTCGGTCACCTGAACCGTAATTTTATCAAAATCAACAGCGACGGTTGACCGTTTCCGTTCGGAATCGAACGGGATTTCACCGGCGCGCTTGCGGCCTTTGATTTGATCGATGGTCCACAGATTGTTAACGACCAGATAATCCAAAAGCGCGGTTTCCGTCGGGTCGCCGATAAACTTTAATTTTTCGTCCAAACGGGAATCGTTGCAGTGCCCGAGCGCGTCAAGGAGCGGCGCGATTTCAGGCGAATGAGCGTCGTCGATATAATCAAAGTTCCAGACTTTTTGGACGGTCATTTTGTTTTGAGTGAGCGTTCCCGTTTTATCGGAACAAATCACTTGGGTGGAACCAAGCGTTTCAACCGCCGGCAGCCGGCGCACCAAAGCGCCGCGTTTGGCCATCCGGGACATGCCGAGCGCCAAAACGATAGTGACAACTGCCACCAATCCTTCCGGAATGGCCGCGACCGCAAGCGATACGGCTGTTAAAAAGACGTCGACAATTTCCTGTCCGCCCAAATAGCCGATAACAAAAACCAATGCGGCAATAATAATAACCAAAACGGAAATCGCTTTTGAAATTGTATTGAGCTGCTTTTGGAGCGGCGTAATTTCTTTCGTGGTCGAAGTCAGCTGTTTGGCAATATGCCCGATTTCGGTTTGCATGCCGGTGGCGACAACGACGCCGCTGCCGCGCCCGTATGTGACGGACGTGCCCATGAACGCCATGTTGGTCCGGTCGCCGATACAAACATTGCCCAAAGCACCCGGTTTTTTGGAAACGGGCTGTGATTCGCCCGTGAGCGCCGCCTCTTCAATTTTCAATGAAAAGGAGGTGAGCAAACGCAGATCGGCCGGAACCGAATCGCCGGCTTCCAGAAGAACAATGTCGCCGGCGACCAAATCAGCCGCAGGAATTGTCGAAACCGTGCCGCGCCGCAGCACGCGGGCATTGGGCGCCGCCATTTTTTTAAGTGCTTCAATCGAGGATTCCGCTTTTGCTTCCTGAACGGTTCCGAGAACAGCATTGAGGATGACGACGACGGAGATGATAATGCTGTCAATCGGAAATTCGTGTTCGGAATAACTGATAAAAGCCGTAATCAATGCGGCCGCAATGAGAACCCAAATCATTAAGTTGGCAAACTGGGAAATGAAAATCGATATGAGAGACCGTTTTTTGCCTTCCTCTAATTTGTTGGGTCCGAATTCTTCAAGACGCTTCGCGGCTTCCTCATTCGAAAGCCCCTGTTCATCCGTTTTAAGTTGTTCGAAAATACTGATTTCTTCCAGAGAACACCAAGTGGTCTCCGGCTTTTTTTCTGTGATTTGTTGTTCCGCTTTTTGATTCATTTCGGACACACCGGAATTATTTGTATATTAATAAAGTAGATGTATCTTGAATAAAACCATTATCGGATATAAATATGGTTAATAAAAAAGAAGAAACTGTTATCTTTGAAGATATTTTTGATAAAAAAGAAAGTAAGTTCTACGATTGAAAAATAAAAAAAAGACGCTGTTTTTAGAAATAAGATCAGAACGAGAACAAATTTCTGATTTGTTTTCAAAAGTTGCTGCCGTAACGCGCGCGCCGGCAACGCAAAAATCAAAAACAAAAAAAGACCAAAGAATCGGCAATAAAACCGATTCTTTGAATATTTGAGTAAATGTGTTTACTTTTCTTTGGCAATGGTCGCCTGCGCCGCCACCAATCTTGCAATCGGCACACGGTATGGGGAACAGCTGACATAATTCAGACCGAGCTCATTCGCGAAAATGATGGAGTTGGGCTCGCCGCCGTGTTCGCCGCAAATGCCCATTTTCATATTGGGGCGTGTCTTGCGTCCTTTTTCAATACCGATTTTCATCAGTTCGCCGACGCCTTCGCGGTCAAGAACCGCAAACGGATCGTCCGCCAAGATGTGGTCTTCGATGTAGAGCGGAATGAATTTGGCGACGTCGTCTCGGGAGAAACCGAATGTGGTTTGCGTGAGGTCGTTGGTTCCGAAGGAGAAGAACTCCGCTTCCTTGGCAATTTGATCGGCCGTCATGACGGCGCGCGGGAGCTCAATCATGGTTCCGACGCTGTAGTCGATTTGGACGCTGCATTCCTTCATGACTTGAGCGGCGACTTCCTGAACGTCTTTTTTGGTGATTTCAAGTTCGCGGACGTGGCCGACGAGCGGAATCATGAGTTCGGGCTTCACGATGACGCCTTCTTTTTGTAATTCACAGGCGGCTTCGATAATGGCGCGGGTTTGCATGTTGTAAATTTCAGGATAGGTGATGCCGAGGCGGCAGCCGCGGTGGCCGAGCATCGGGTTGAGCTCGTGCAGATTGATCACGCGGTTGATCACGTTCATCAGCCGGTCGATTTCCTTTTGGGGCGCGCCCTGTTCTTGAAGTTCGCGGATTTTGTCCTGAATTTCATGAACTTTGGGGAGGAATTCGTGAAGCGGCGGGTCCAAATACCGGATGGTGACCGGTTTTCCGGACATGACTTTAAAGATTTGCTTGAAATCTTCTTTTTGCATCGGCAGAATCTTTTTCAGATGGATTTCCCGCTCTTCTTTGGATTCGGACATAATCATCGCGCGAACGGCCATGATTCTGGCTTCTTCGAAGAACATGTGTTCGGTCCGGCAAAGTCCGATGCCTTCTGCGCCGAGATCCAGCGCTTTTTGAGCGTCTTCCGGATTGTCGGCATTGGCGCGAACGCCCAGCGTTCTGATTTCGTCGGCCCATTCCAAAAGAACCTCGATTTCTTCGCTGATTTCGGGCTCGATGAGCGGGACTTGTCCCAAAATAACGCAGCCGGTGCTGCCATCAATTGTAATAAAGTCTAATTCTTTAATTTCGATGTCGCCGATTCTGAAATTTTTCGCTTCGGCGGAGATCAGTAAATCACCACAGCCGACGACGCAGGGTTTTCCCATGCCGCGTCCGACGACAGCCGCGTGCGACGTCATGCCGCCGCGAACGGTGAGAACGCCTTCGGAAACGTGCATACCGCCGATGTCTTCGGGGGATGTTTCCGTCCGAACCAAGATGACACGTTCGCCTTTTTCAACCCAGTATTCGGCGTCTTCGGGTGTGAAGACGACTTTACCGACGGCGGCGCCGGGTGACGCCGGAAGTCCTTTGGCGACGACTTTTTGCGGCGCTTTGGGGTCGATCATCGGGTGAAGCAGCTGGTCGATTTGAGCCGGGGTAATCCGGGTGACGGCGGTCTTTTTGTCGATGAGGCCTTCATCCACCATGTCGACGGCGATTTTTGTCGCGGCCGGTGCGGTTCTTTTTCCGCTTCGGGTTTGAAGCATGAAGAGTTGGCCTTCTTGAATGGTAAATTCAATGTCTTGCATGTCCCGGAAGTGTTTTTCCAGTTTGGTGCAGATGTCGACCAATTGTTTGTAAGCAGCCGGAATGCATTTTTCAAGCGTGCTGATTTCAGACGGCGTCCGGATGCCGGCAACGACGTCTTCGCCTTGCGCATTGATGAGGTATTCGCCGAAGAAGCGGTTTTCGCCGGTGGACGGATTTCTGGTGAATGCGACGCCTGTTCCGGACGTTTCGCCCATATTGCCGTAAACCATGGATTGAACGTTGACGGCGGTGCCCCAGTTGTTCGGAATGTTGTTAATCCGGCGGTAGATGACGGCGCGTTCGGTGTTCCAGGAATCAAAAACGGCGTCGATCGACATAAAGAGTTGTTTTTCAGGCTCTTGCGGGAAGGCAAAGCCTTTTTCTTTTAAAACGATTTTTTTGGAGTCTTCAACAATCGCTTTTAAATCGTCGACGGAAAGTTCGGTATCGGAAGAAACATTAGATTTCTTTTTTTGCGCGTCCAAGATGTGCTCGAATTTGTTGAACTCAATGCCCAAAACAACGTCGCCGAACATGGAAATAAAGCGGCGGTAGCAGTCGTAAGCAAAACGGGCGTTTCCGGTTTTTTCGGCGAGGCCGAGAACGGATTCGTCATTGAGTCCCAGATTTAAAACAGTGTCCATCATGCCGGGCATGGAAATACGCGCGCCGGAGCGGACGGAAACGAGAAGCGGGTCTTTTTTGTCGCCGAGTTTCTTTCCGGTGGCTTTTTCTAAACTTAAAACAGCGTCTTTGATTTCTTTTAAAATCGAATCCGGATACTTATTTTTCTCAAGATAGATCGTACAGACTTCGGTTGTGATGGTGAATCCGGGGGGAACCGGAATGCCGAGATTTGCCATTTCCGCAAGGTTCGCGCCCTTGCCGCCGAGCAAATCTTTCATGCTGCTTTTTCCTTCCGTTTGGCCGGCGCCAAATGAATAAACGTATTGAGACAAAAAATTATCCTCCGATTAAACCGATTTTGTGTTTTTGTGAAAACTTAATAAAATGATAAAAATGCCTTGAATAAAAAAGAATTGGTTATTTTAATATTTGTCGATAGAACTGCCATGTGACCTATATAAAAAATACCAAACCAAGTAAAAATCAATAAGAGCGGCTGAAACGTCAGAATCCCGAGCAAACCCAGCCGAGTTAACAGAATGGAAAAACGGTATTTCTCATATATTAAAATGGCGAAATTGGCAAGGTAGTTGGTATAAAATAGATACCTTTTTGAGACCATTCCGAACATGTCAGAGACAAGTCGAATATATTATTCGAATTGCATTCTAACAATAGGACGGGACGGAATGAAATTCATAATAAAAAGCTTTCTCAAACAGCCGGTTTTTTGAATGAAAAAGGAAAAGGTTTCCGAAAAATTTTAAGACCGATTAGATTCGACCCGGTCTTTCAAAAAGAATGACGACATTAATCGTTTTTAAAAAATATTTTGGCGGCAAAATTGAAAATGCATATTAATCTTTTCGATAGATTTATATACCAAATATTAGGATATATGTCTATTTGTCTTCATCTTGAGCGAGCGATACTTGAAAGTATACGCAAAAAAAGGCTTTAAAAGAGCGAAACCAAGTATGAAACAAGAATAGAATACAGATAATCCCATGACATTTTAATATATATAGATTTTGAGGATTTCATGAAACGACTTGGAACAGTCACTCACCTGCATGGTCAATCTTGTTTTGTTGTCAAGTACGACGTTGCGGATTCAACAACCCCTTTGTTTGGGATGATGAACGCGCAAGTCATTGACAAAAGCGTCAAGCCGATCGGAAAAGTTGTGACGGTATTTGGATCCGAAAAGCAGCCTTACTTCTTGGTTCGTATTTATCGGGAAATGAAAGCGGCGCAAATCAAAAGTCTGGTCAAAGAGAAAGTCTATATTAAGTAAAATAATGACTGCGAAATTCGTCGAGGAAAAGCGGATTTCGATATGATGCAACAGATTATTGAGAATTTATGAGAACATTTTGATTCTTATGATATTGAATTAAATTTATTACTAAATTTATTACTGAATTTATTATCAAATTATTACTGAATTTATTATCAAATTATTACTGAATTTTATAACATTTTGAATAGAGTGATATCGTATACAGATGGTGATGAAATGGTAGAAATTGAAAGAGTCCGATACTCGGACACGATTAACAGAGATAAAATTAAAGAGATGATCCGGTCCAAAAAAGAAAAAGAAGTGACCAAGGACACGGAAATCTACTGCTGTCCGGAATGCAGCAGCCAAAATTTAGTTCACGATTATGAGCGCGCCGAGTTGGTCTGCGGCGACTGCGGTTTGGTCGTTGACGCCGACTTCGTGGACGAAGGTCCGGAATGGCGTGCCTTTGACCACGACCAGCGCATGAAACGCTCGCGTGTCGGCGCCCCGATGACGTACACAATTCACGACAAAGGTCTTTCCACCATGATTGACTGGCGCAACCGTGACTCTTACGGCAAATCGATTTCATCCAAAAACCGTGCGCAACTTTACCGTTTGAGAAAGTGGCAGAGACGCATCCGTGTCAGCAACGCCACGGAACGCAACTTGGCATTTGCTTTGTCAGAATTGGACAGAATGGCGTCCGCCCTTGGTCTTCCGAGAACCGTCCGTGAAACCGCGTCCGTCGTTTACAGAAAAGCCGTTGACAAGAACTTGATTCGCGGACGAAGCATTGAAGGCGTCGCCGCGGCCGCTCTTTACGCCGCCTGCCGCCAGTGCAGCGTCCCAAGAACACTCGACGAAGTCGAAGAAGTGTCAAGAGTGAGCCGAAAAGAAATCGGACGAACTTACCGTTTCATTTCCAGAGAACTCTCCTTGAAACTCATGCCGACGTCGCCGATTGACTACGTCCCGAGATTCTGTTCCGGATTGAATTTGAAAGGCGAAGTGCAAGCGAAAAGCGTTGAGATTCTCCGGCAAGCGTCCGAAAAGGAACTCACCAGCGGCAGAGGTCCGACCGGTGTTGCCGCAGCGGCAATTTACATTGCGTCCATCCTTTGCGGGGAAAGAAGAACCCAAAGAGAAGTAGCAGATGTGGCCGGTGTGACGGAAGTGACGATTCGGAACCGCTACAAAGAACTCGCGGAAGAACTCGACATTGAAATTATTTTGTAAGAAAACGGTTCTTTGAATCGTTTTTCTTCTTTCTTTTTGTTAATTCTTTCATTTCTTTTTTACTTTTTTTCATTAATTTCTTTTTTTGTTTTTTCGGCGGGCGGCATACGCGCGCGTTATGGGGACACTTTTTCTTCAATTTTTCAAAAATGAGGGGCAATTTTTTGAAGATGTCATGCAAACCATCCCGATTAAACAGACGCGTTTCGCGTCTGTTTAATCGGAATCCGATGAGATGGATTGGGAAATAGAAACAGCAGATGCAAATCGGACCAAGAAACAACTGTATTTTCAGAAACGCAGATGCGATCTGAAATCTAAAAACAGTCACCCGTAGGTGCAATTTGAAATCTGAAAACAGTCAACAGTAGGTGCAAACTGAAATTGAAAAATAGTGAACTGCAGGTGCAATCTGTACCTAAAAATCAATGCATCTTACTGATCGGAATCCGCAAAATACAGACGCAAAGCGTCTGATTTTGCGGGATGGTTTGCTTGATTTTGAAAAAATGTAATTTTTGCTTTTTGATAAAAAATAAAAAAAGGCGAATGCAAAAATTACATTCGCCTCCGTTTTTGATTTATTGGTTTATTGCTTTTTTGTTAGTTGATCTTGTCCTTAAATTTCGTGTAAGACCAAAGCTGGTAGATAATCACAATCGGAACAAAGACCAATGCGCCGTACAACATCAACGAGAGCGTCAACTGACTGGACGCGGCGTCAAAGATGCTGATGCCGTAATCCGGGTTAATTGCCGACTTGAGAATGCACGGGTAAAGCGTGACGACGCCTGTCGCCGCACCGAAGAAAATCGTCCCGAGGTTTGTCAGGAAGGCGAAAAACGGCCGATCTTTTTTCAAATACCCGAGTGCAATTGTCGCGAGCGCAAAGACGACGGCAATCAGCGGAATCAAATACAAAACCGGATAGGCGTTGTAGTTGATTGCGAAATTGTCGGTGTTAAAGAGGCCGAGAATGTAAATCAACGCCACACCGGCTGTTGCGATCGAGAACATTTTGCCCCATTTTTGCGCGTTGGTCGACAATTCTCCCGCCACTTTGAACGCCAGCCAGTAAGCGCCGGACGTCAGGAAGAGCAGGACGAACAATGCGGCGCCCAACAACGCATAGATGTTAAAGAGGCCGAGAAGCGTTCCTGTGTAAACGTAGTTCGCGTCAATCATCAGTCCGCGGAAGAAGTTGGTGAACGCAACGCCGAGAACGGCGGTGATGATCAAACTGCCGAGGAACCAACCGTATTTGAAAATCTTTTGAAGCGTTTTGTTGTCGTCTTCATAAATCAATTCAATACAGATGCCGCGCAGGATGAGGCCGACCAAGAGAAGCATCATCGGGAGATACAAGAAGGTGAACATCTTGGAAAAGATGAGCGGGAAGGCTGCAAACGTGCCGCCGGCGGCGAGAATCAGCCAAACCTGGTTGCCGCCCCAAAACGGACCGATCGAGCGGACCATTTGCGACAGTTGGTTGGCGGTTTTCGGCAGGAACGGAGACAAAAGTCCGACGCCGAGCGCAAAGGAATCGACGACGAGGTAGATTGCCCAAATCACGCACCAAAGAACAAACCAAATGTTGATGAGCAGTGTGTAATCAAGCATGGTCTGCCACCCCCTCGGGGCCTGCGATGATGGATTTGCGGAGCAGGTAGACGTCCAAGACGAACAAGATCAGGTAGAAGAGAACCAAAAGTCCCATCGAGAAGATGATCTGAACGGCCGGAATCGGCGAAACGGCGTCCGACGTCCGGAAGAGGTCGTACACAATCCAGGGCTGGCGGCCGACTTCGGCAACGGTCCAGCCAAGCATAATGGCAATGTACGGCAGCGGAATGCTGTAAAGCATGAGCCTCATGTAGCGCTTTGCGTTTTTGGATTGCATGGTTTTGTCTTTGATGACAAAATAAAGACCTGCAAACGCTTCCAAAATAAAGACCATACCCAGCATCACCATAAGTCTGAAGCTGTAGAATGTAATATCCACCGGCGGACGATCATCTTCCGGAATATCGTTGAGACCGGTCACATTTCCATGTATATCGCCCGTCAGCAGGAAACTGCCGAGATAGGGAATGCCGATCAGCTGGACAATGTTTTTGCCCTGCGATTCCGAGGGAATTTGAATCAAATACATCGGTTTATCGGTTCCGCTTGTCCAAACAGCTTCCATGGAAGCGGCTTTGACCGGCTGAACGTCGCTGATGTAGTGGCCGTAGAGGAGGCCGAGGCCCGGCAAAAGAAGGGCGGAAATCACCAAAGCGTAGACGCCGATTTTCATAGATGTTTGGAAGATGTCAACGTTGGACTTCTTATTTTTAAGCAAGTGGTAACCGCTGATAGCGACGACGAAAATGGCGGACAGCAAATAAGCGGAAAGAAGCGTGTGAATCAACATGTACCAAAGATACGGATTGGTTAACACATCGATGAAACTGGTCATAAAAATCTGGCTGCCGTCGGCGGCCATTTCATAACCGGTTGGGTGCTGCATAAAAGCGTTGGCGGTAATAATCCAAATAGCGGAAATGGTTGTTCCGAGAGCCACCATGACCATTGAAAACGCTTTAAGCGCCGGTTTTTTGTGGCTGGTGAAAAGCCAGATGCCGAAAAACGTCGCTTCCAGGAAGAAAGCGATTAAGGCTTCAAGCGCCAGCGGGGACGCGAAAACGTCGCCCATGAATTCAGAATACGGACCCCAATTGGTTCCGAACTGGAAGGTCATCGCAAATCCGGTCACAATACCGAACGCGAAGTTGATTTTGAATAAATTGCCAAAAAAAGCGGCGGATTTTTTCCACTTTTCGTTGAGAGTTCTCCAAAAGGCCACTTCGTAGCCGGCCACCAGGAGTCCGAGTCCAATCGTCAACGGGACGAAAATAAAGTGGAAAAAGACGGTGGCTGCAAACTGAAGACGGCTGAGCATAATAATATCCATCATAGATGTCACCTGTGCTGTTTAACGAAAAATATCACGTCTGTAAATTTAAGCTGTTACCGATTTTTTAAGACCGATTTAATCATACCGATTGACCGGCACTGATTTCCCGGAGATTCCGACCCCATTCACGAAAAAGATCCGGAATTTATTATTGAGAGAAAAATCTCTTCAATAATATAAATCGAAACAATATAGATCTCCAAAACATTAAATTCTTTTCATATATCTGAAATTTAATTAAAAGAAATCTATCCTTATTGGGAATGATTATTAAAATATAAAAAGGTAATCGACAAATAAGAAAAATAAAAAAAGGAAACAAGACGACGAATTATATTTTGTATTTTGAATTAAAATTTGAAAATAATATATAAAATATCAATTTCATTCAATTTCATCAATTTCATCAATTTCATTCAATTTCATTCAATTTCATCAATTTCATTCAATTTCATTCAATTTCATTCAATTTCATTCAATTTCATTCAATTTCATTCAATTTCATTCAATTTCATTCAATTTCATTCAATTTCATTCAATTTCATTCAATTTCATTCAATTTCATTCAATTT
>NZ_JAWDKD010000003.1:0-163211 GCF_032714475.1 Methanolapillus africanus
CAATCCGCTCGCGGATTGCCATCAAATATCGGTTGATGGTAACCCGACTTAAACCAACAATTTGGGATATTTGGGTTGCATCCAGATCTAAGGCAAAAAGCTTCACAATTTGCCGAAATTTGGATTCTGAAATTTTAGAACGGTAAATGTATTTGTTTTTCATCTGCATGATCATGATTTGAACACCAATTTATTTGGTTGTTCTTATCGTGACCCAATAATAAAATAAATAATAAAAATAAAAACAATTAAAAAATTTAATTATTTGTCGCCGTACGGGTCAAAATCATAACGCGACAAACAATGAATCAACGCTTTATTGGACAGCCTGACCAATTTCTCGTCGTCCCGCTCGGTCGCCGGGTTGCCGCACGCAAGTGAAATGAATTCCGCCAAGTCAAAGACCGGAAGTCCGTTCGCGTTCATTCCGCCCTCGATAATATTTTTCATGCAGCCGCCGCAATTGGTAATGATGGCGTCGCTTCCGGCCGCTTTGGCCATTTCGTGAATCTGAGCGGCTTGTTCCAACGATTTTTCCGGAAAAACCGTCCTGACGCCGCCGCCAAATCCGCAGCACGCCGAATTTTCCGGCGTCGGGTTGGACAAAGACACGTTCGGAACCGCTTCCAAAACCAAGCGCGGCGCTTCATGCATGCCGACGGCGCGGGTCAGATGGCACGGATCTTGATAATAAAGAACCAAATCGCCGTCGCGGCCGGAATCGGCAATCAATCCTTTTTGAGTCAAATATTCTTTCATGTCCCGCTTGAAAACGAGTTTGTTCTTCTGAACCAGCTGCATGAGATATTCCGACGTCTGTAAAACATCGAATTCCAATTCGCCGAACAGCATCGGATAAATGATTTTAAAAGCGCGGTAGCAGCCGGGACAGGTCGTCACCAAAACTTTCGCGCCCCTGCGGTTGATTTCATCAATGTTTTTTTGTCCGATTTTTTGAAGCGGGGACGGGTTGCCGGCGCCAAAAGACACCGAACCGCAGCAAAAGTCAACGCCGCTCATGACGGAATAATCGACGCCGCACGCGTCCATGACTTTGACCGTGGATTTGCCGACCACTTTATTCATGCAGGACGCCGCACAGCCGGGGAAATAAATGACGTCGCTTTTCTTGCCTTCGTTTTTAAACGTCACCGGCGGTTCCCAATCGCCGATTTTGTGATACATATTGTTGGGGGCGAACGGGTCCGCCAGTCCTTGTTCTTCCGATTTTCCGAATTGTTTCGTCTTTTTCTCACGGGCGGCCGCAATCAATTTCCGAATGCCGAGGTCTTTGGGGCACGAAACGGTACAAATGTTGCAGGTGTAACACATTCGGATGTCGTGTTCATTCCTCGGGAGAAGCTCCGGTCCGGCCGATTCCTCCAAGTAATCGTATAAATCGGTGATGATTCCCAAATCGTTGTAGCTCGGACAAACGTCGACGCAAGCCCCGCAGAGGTCGCACTCAAGCATATATTTTTGAAGAATATCCATATTTTAAGACCCGTATTCGTGAATTAAACGATGAAATCAGTGAAAAGCGAAATGGTTCATGAAATTCATAATCATAAGATTCATAAAGTTCTAAGAAAGGCACATATAGATTTTATAGAATAAAAAAGGAAAGGATAGAAAAATAGATTTTGACAAAAAAATATCTTTAAAATATATAATTGATTGACTTTCAAATCCGGCGATAATATGGCAGGCAACAGTTTTGGCGAAGCATTTAGAATCACAACGTGGGGCGAATCTCACGGCGCCGCGGTCGGCGTCGTAATCGACGGCGTTCTTCCGGGAATCCACCTCACGGAGGCGGATATTCAAACGGAATTGGACCGCAGAAAACCGGGACAAAGCGCCATGTCGACGGCGCGTCAGGAATCGGATGCCGTTAAAATTATGTCCGGCGTTTTTGAAGGAAAAACAACGGGAACGCCGATTCTCTTGATGATTCGAAATGCGGATCATGACTCGTCGGCTTACGACAACATTCGGGACACGCCGCGCCCCGGAC
Source organism: Methanolapillus africanus (assembly GCF_032714475.1). Lineage (NCBI taxonomy): Archaea > Methanobacteriati > Methanobacteriota > Methanomicrobia > Methanosarcinales > Methanosarcinaceae > Methanolapillus > Methanolapillus africanus. Next base: position 2,018 of record NZ_JAWDKD010000003.1, read on the forward strand.
ACGCGGATTACGGCTATTTCTGCAAATACGGCATCCGAGACCACCGCGGCGGCGGCCGGAGTTCCGGACGGGAAACGGCCGGACGCGTCGCGGCCGGCGCCGTTGCCAAGAACATTTTGGCGGCGTACGGGATCGATCTGGTTTGCCACGTCGTCCAAATCGGACCGGAAAAAGCGGACGTCGACTTGTTGGGAAACCTGTCCGTCGGCGAAATAAAGGAACGGATTGAGAAAAATCCGGTTCGCTGCGCTGATCCAATCGCTGCGGCAGCTATGGAAAAAGCAGTTCTGGACGCACGGGAAAATAAAGATTCATTGGGCGGCATCGTCGAAGGACGGATTTCGGGCGTTCCGGCGGGCTTGGGCGAGCCTGTTTTTGACAAACTGGACGCCGACCTTGCCAAAGCGGTTATGAGCATCGGCGCCGTCAAAGGGTTTGAAATCGGCGACGGATTTACCGCTGCAAACGCGACCGCCGCTCAGTTTAATGACAAATTTATGTACGACGGCAAAGACATTGTCACCAAAACCAATCATGCCGGCGGTATTTTGGGCGGCATTTCCACGGGTATGGAAATTCGGTTCCGCGCCGCCGTTAAACCGACGCCGTCGATCGCTTGTCCGCAGGAAACGGTCGATTTGAAATCCGGAAAAAACACGACAATCGAAATCAAAGGACGCCACGATCCGGTGATTGCGCCACGGCTGGTGCCGGTGGCGGAAGCGATGGCAGCGATTGTTATTTTGGATCATCTGATGCGCAACAGAATGCTGAAAAAATAAAAAATAGGAACAATCGATAATAGAATACGAAAATAATTGAATTAAAAATAATTGAAATATAAATAATTGAATTAAATATAATCGAATTAAAAGTTGTTTAAAAATTGTTGAAAATGAGTGTGAGAGAAGAATTTTATGATCACTTCGGATGTCGTGGGTTTATTGATTTTAATGTCGGCGCCGTTCATTACGTTGATTGTGGGCGTTTGGCTGTACAAATATCCGCCGAAAAAAGTGAATTATCATATCGGATACCGGACACCAAGGTCGAAAAAAAGTCCGGAAGCCTGGCGGGAAGGAAACCGCTATTCTTCAAAAATGCTCATCGACATGTCGTTGATTTTGCTGGGCATTTCTCTTCTGTTGTGGTTCTTGTGGGACCACACGGAAGAAAACATCATCCGAATGACGTTAATTGAAACGGTCTTGCTGCTGGTTTCCATGGGCATGCTGATCTTGCTCACAGAACTTCACTTGAAGAAAATGTTCGGAAATAAAACAGAATGATTGCAGATGGCGACGCCATCTGCAATCTGATACAGTCAACTGCAGGTACAAACCGGAATTTAAAAACAGTGAACTGTAGGTGCAATCGGAATCTGAAAATAGTGAACTGCAGATGCAATCGGAACCTAAAAATAGTGAACTGTAGGTGCAATCGGAATCTGAAAATAGTTAACTGCAGATGCAGATCGGAACCTAAAAACAGTCAACTGTAGGTACAAACTGAAATTTAAAAATAGAGAACTGTAGATGCAGATCGGAAATTATCAAAGGAATTGAATAAGATTTATAAATATCAAAATAAAAGTAATAAAAATCAACAGTTAACAATTTATAAAATTCATTCAGGTCAAAAAATGGAACAGAAAACGGAAAATAAACAGGAAAACAAAACACCGGAAAAGAATGTCGGACATCCGGGACACATCCCGCAAACCGCCGGCAATGACGCCGGCGTGCGCCCGCCCCGGATTTTAGCTTGGGAAACAACGGCGGCTTGCAATCTCGCTTGCAAACACTGCCGGGGCTCATCGACGATTCATTCCGCCAAAGGGGAATTGACGACGGCGGAAGCCAAAAAATTGCTGGACGACATTCGGGAAACGGGAACGCCGATTATTATTCTCAGCGGCGGCGAACCCCTCATGCGGTCCGACATTTTTGAAATCGCGCGTTACGGAACCGATCTTGGATTCCGGATGACGCTCGCCACCAACGGCACGATGATTACGGAAGAAATCGCCCAAAAGATTCACGACGCCGGCATTCAGCGGGTCAGCATCAGTCTCGATGGACGGGAGCGGACGCATGACATATTCCGCTGCATTCCGGGCTGCTTTGTCGATTCCATGCGCGGCATTGAGAATTTGAAAAAAGCGGGTGTGGAGTTTCAAATCAATACCACGGTTTCCCGGTTCAACGTCGACGAGCTTGAGGACGTTCATGCGTTTACGAAAGAAATCGGCGCGGCGGCGCACCACTTTTTCTTTTTGGTGCCGACCGGGCGGGGCGCGGAACTGACGGAATTTGAAATCACGCCGGAAGAATACGAAACGGCACTCGAATGGCTTTACGGCATTCACAAAAAGACGGACCTTCAGATTCGCCCGACGTGCGCGCCGCATTATTTCAGAATTTTGAGGCAAAAAGCCAAGGAGGAAGGCATTGAAGTCACGCCCAAGACTCACGGGCTCGACGCCATGACCAAAGGCTGTCTCGGCGGCATTTCCTTCGGATTTATTTCCAGCGTTGGCGAAGTCAATCCGTGCGGTTATCTGCCGGTGTCGGCGGGCAACGTTCGGGAAACGCCGTTTAAAGAAATCTGGGCGAATGCGAAGGTGTTTAACGATTTGCGGGATTATTCCAAATATTTGGGCAAATGCGGCGCCTGCGGATATAAAACTGTTTGCGGCGGATGCCGCGCCCGTGCGTATCATGAAACCGGTAATTACATGGAAGAAGAACCGCTGTGTTCTTATGTGCCGCCGAAATTCCGAACAAAAAATGAATAAAACAATTGAAAAATGAGAACAATATTATTAATAGTAAAAATTCCTATTAATATTTTTAATAAACAAATCATTTTATATAAGATTATTAAATGAAAATGAATAAATTTTCAAAGAAAAAACGATTGACAAAAATGGTGAGAGACGAAAAATGGCGACCGGTGAACTGAAGAAAGAATGTCCGACATAGACAGGTATGCAATCGCAGCAGACAGCGACGCAGCCGCAGCAGATGTCATCGATTTCTCCGATTGAGCTGGATGACTTGGACAAACAAATTATTAATCTGATCCAACTCGATTTTCCGCTCACGGTCCACCCGTTTGAAACCATCGCCGAACAAATCGGAACGACGGAAGATGTCGTGATTGCCAAACTCAAACGGTTGAAGCAGGAGAAAGCGATCCGAAAAATCGGGCCTGTCATTAATACGCGCGCGGTCGGCGGTTCCAATACGCTGGCGGCGGTCAAAGTGCCGGCAAAGGACGTGGAAACGGCTGCGGCAGTCATCAGCGCTTATCCGGAAGTTTCCCACAATTATCTGAGAAATGAAGAATATAACATCTGGTTTACCGTTTCCGCCGCGACGCAAGAGCGTTTGGACGAGGTTTTGTCGGAAATTCAAAATAAACTGGGATGTCCGGTTCTGAATTTACCGACGATTCAGCAGTTTAAAATTCAAGTCAAATTCAAATTATAACGGAGGAAAACCATGCCCAGTAAAAAAGAATCAACCGGTGTCGGTCCCTCCGACTTAAAAAACAATCCGCCTCATCTGCCGGGTTTGGATGAAACCGATGAAAAACTCATTCGGTTGATGCAGGACGGCATTTCTTTTATTCATTCCCCGTATTTGGAATACGCCACTGCGTTAGGTATTTCGGAAGAAGAAGTCGTGGCGCGTATTCAGCGGCTCTTGACGGACCGTAAAATCCGCCGGTTCGGCGCGTCCGTCGGTCATTTGGTGATTGGTTTTACCGCCAACGCCATGTGCGTTTGGGATGTTCCGGAGGACCGGATTGATGAAACCGGCCGGTTGATGGCGTCTTTTGACGAAGTCAGCCATTGTTACGAACGTCCGTGGTCCACGGAATGGCCGTACAATATGTACACGATGATTCACGGAAAAAGCGCAGCCGATTGCGAAGCGGTCGCCGCGAAGATTTCAAACGCGACCGGCATTGCGGATTACAAGCTTGTTTTCAGCGAGAAGGAATTTAAAAAGACAGGTGTCCGGATATGAAAATGATTGAGGACGACACGGAAAATAATTTTGACGACGCGCCGGCGCCAACGTCGGAAAACCCGTATCTGCCTCTTTTTATTGATTTTTCAAACAAAATTGTGATGATTTTCGGCGGCGGCGCCGTCGGCGAACGAAAAGCGCTTCGGTTTATGAACCGCGCCCAAACGGTCGTTGTCAGCAAACAATTTACGCCCCGCTTGGAAGAAGAAGCCAAAGCCGGCAATATCCGGCTCATTCACATGAATATTTTCAACGCGTCCGATTTGGATTTGGGTCAGCTCGTCAAAGGCGTTTTTTTGGTCATTCCGGCGATGAACAACGCGGAACAAAATAAGAGAATCGTGCATTACGCCCATATCTACGGCAGCCTGATCAACGAAACCGGCGGCTCCGGCGAAGTGATTATTCCGTCTTTGATTGAAAGAAATGGTCTTCAAATTGCGATTTCATCCGGCGGCGAAAGCCCGGCCGTGACGAAATACGCGCGCCTTCAAATTGAAAAAGCCATCGGCGCCGATTTTGAAAAAATGATTGAAATTCAAAATGAGATTCGGGAATATTTAAAATCCGTCGTTTCGGAACAAAAAGAGCGGCAAGAGATTCTGTGGACAATTATGGATTCCAACGAGATTTGGGATTTGCTGAAGTCGGACGATGAGACCGATTTTGAAAAAGCGAAAGAAAAAGCGTTTTTGATGGCCGGAAAATAATTGTCATGTTTTTCTGTTTACCGGCGGCGCCGCGCGCGTTATGGCAATCATTTTTGGCGGCGGCGATGTAAACTACCCTCCGGTTTTATTTATTTTCCGAAACACATCGGGGCTTCGCAGTCGCCGACCAAATAATAAACGGATTTTCCGCAACTTTCTTCTTTTTGAAAAATAAGTGTTTTGACGTACCGTTTGGATTTGAACAAATCAAAATAGATGATTTCATTTTGAGCAAAGCCCGGTACCGGGGTTTCATCGGCACCGCCGCCGCACTCATCAAAATCTTCCGCTTCTTCTTCATCGACGTCTTCCAACACCGACTCCAACCTTCGAATTTCATCAGGCTCCAAATCTGTCGAAAAAACAGCGTCTGACAGATTGCCGTTCGTCCGGTCCTCCGCATCGTCCGGCTCCGAGTCGTCGTCGTCAAAACCGATTTTAAACGTAAAACCTTCTTCGGACAGCGCGTCCATGATTTCTTCCGGAGAAGCAAACGAATCGTCAATTTCCATGGACGACAGAAAGCGTTTCTCCTTTAAAAGGGTTCAGTTTCGGCTTTAAAAAGGGTATATAAAATTTATATATGCCCTTTATATAGGTGATGAAACATTTACACTTCATCTAACTTAAAATATCAATTCACAAAAATCGTGTGTTTTTATTTTTTAGATTATCTAAGTCAATTAGTTAAAATTACATCATTTTTTGAATCATTGTTGTAATTATAATGGTTGTATCCATATGAGCGAATCGAACATTAAAATTGAAAACGTCGTCGCCTCGACGAAACTTGCCAACGAATTTGATTTGAATTTAATCGTTGAAAAATTCCAAACGGCCGAGTACAACAAACAAAAATTCCCGGGTCTCGTTTACCGTGTTTCCGACCCGAAAGCGGCGTTCCTGGTCTTTACCTCTGGAAAAGTCGTCTGCACCGGCGCCAAAAATGTGGAAGACGTCCACACCGTGATCGGCAACATGGCCAAAAAATTGAACGGCATCGGCATCGAAACGCTCGCCAAGCCGGAAATTTCCGTCCAAAACATCGTCGCGTCCGCCGACTTAAAAACTGTTTTAAACTTAAACGCAATCGCCATCGGTCTCGGTCTTGAAAACATCGAATACGAGCCGGAACAATTCCCGGGACTCGTTTACAGAATCAACGACCCGAAAGTCGTCGTTTTGATTTTCAGCTCCGGAAAACTTGTCGTCACCGGCGGCAAAACACCCAACGACTGCGAACGCGGCGTTGAAGTCGTCCGCGAGCAGCTCGACAACATGGGCCTCTTGTAAATCCCAAACTGTATAAAGGATGAAATCATTGCAATTTTCTCAAATCATTTTGAGAAAATTCGATTTCCTTTGATGCGAATCTGATCATAGCACCGTCATATGATCGGCTTTCGGGAACAGTCCATTAATTTTCAGAATTGCCGCATGTATTTATTATTGAAAATATTATTATATATTATCTCATTAATTTGAGTTATTATTATAAAATTTAATTTCGGTTATTCTGGTCATTTTGGTAATTTATTGTCAACTTCCAATTTAAGTGATTTTTATGTCGTCTGAAAACAATGATGAAAATAATAATTTAATTTTCGATAAAAACGACGTTTGTATTTTTATTCCGGTTTTAAATGAAGAATACGCCATCAAAGGCGTCATTGAAGATTTTAAAAAGGAAGGGTTCAACAACATTTTGGTTGTGGACGGAAACAGCAAAGACAAAACCCGGGAAGTCGCCCAAGAGGCCGGCGCCCGCGTTGTGATTCAGAGCGGAAAAGGCAAAGGTCAAGCGATGATTCAAGCGTTTTCCATGATCAACGAAAAATACATCGTGATGATTGACGGCGACGGCACAGAGCTCGCCTCCGAAATTTACCGCCTGCTCAATCCCGTTTTGGAAGGCAAAGCCGACCACGTTGCCGGCGACCGGATTGCCGGACGGACAAAAGACGCCTTCAAGCGCGTGAATCTGTTCGGAAATCAGGTGATGAACTGGATTTTCAGAAGAGCTTTTCGTTCCAATCTGCATGATATTTTAACCGGCTACCGGGCATTCACCCGCGACTCCATCCGGGAATTGGACCTCAAAAAGCACAATTTCGTCATCGAAACCGAACTCACCGTCGAGTGCTTGATGAAAGAACAGCGCCTGATTGAAGTGCCCGTGACGTATTATCCGCGTGCCGTCGAAGCGCCGTCCAAACTCAGCCCGATCAAAGACGGTTACCGCATCAGCACCGCCGTTTACAAATATTCCCGGTTCTACAACCCGATTTTCTTCTTCGGCGTTTGGGCGATTCCCTTAGCCATTTTGGCAATTGCCTCTGCCGGCTGCGCGTATTATTTCGACAACTGGACATTTGCAACGGCGTCCGCGTGTTTTGTTTTGATGACTGTTCTGGTCATTTTGGCGGGACTCGTTTCCGATATCACGGCAACGCTTCACCGCAAAACGCTGAAAGCGATCAAAGCCAACCGGAAGCAAAACGAACAGGAATACGACCAATTCTGATTTTTGAAAACTGAAAGCTTTTCGCTTTCATGTTTCTTTTTTTCTTTTTTTATTTCATTTTTCTTTTTTGCAGCGGCGGCGCCGCGCGCGTTATGGCGACCCTTTTTCTTGATGTTCAAAAGTGTGGGGTCGTTTTCAATTATTTATTTTTATAAAATACATTTCTATTATTTTTTAAATTCTTTAAAAAAACATAAATATGTTCCCTGTTTTGACTCTTTATTGTTAAAATCAATATAAAGGAGACTCAAAATGGAAATCCTTGCTCAAATTTTGGATATCAAAGACGTTGCCGCATGGTTTTTAAACAAGAATCCGGCGCCGCACAAAAAACTCCAAAAACTCTGCTATTACGCCGTCGCTTGGCATTACACATTGTTTGACGCGCCGCTTTGCACCCGCGACGAATTTCAAGCCTGGGTTCACGGGCCGGTCAACACTGTTCTTTATAATCAATACAAAGGAACCGGCTGGCAGCCGATTCATCCGAACGGGGAAGTTGATTTCGGCGACAAGGAAGAGTTCATGGAAATGATTTGGCTGACATACGGCGATCTTTCCGGCGTGCAGCTTGAAATTTTAACGCATGAAGAAGAGCCTTGGATCAAAGCCAGAAACGGTCTCGGCATTTATGAATCTTCGGAAAATATCATTTCAATTGACGAGATGAAAAAATATTATGCCAAAGAATACGAAAATTCACAAAATGAGTAAAGAGGGAATATGAAGAAAAAGCATTGCGGAAATGCCGGTTTTTCGGAGCGAATGGTCAATGCGGCGCCTTCGGAAAAATATCCGCCGAATATGATCGCGCTTGGAAAGAAAAAGGACAACGTGATGCTGACATTTTCAGATTTCGGAAAATGCAATCCCAGGTCGGTGCACACTTGTTTTTGTGATCTTCAAGAAGGCCAAAGAAAAGAACTGGATGGTTTTATTTCAAAATGTTTTTCCGAAATGTGTCCAACCGATCTGTTTTTGAACCACTAGCGTGCCGCGCCCAGCAACGTCCACCATTCAAAATCAAACGAGGAAATCATTCACATTCGTGCAGGGACTCGTTTTCGGATACATGGATTTTTCTATGAGAATAAATTCAACATTATCGCTTTTGATCCGAATCATCGTGATTCAAAAAGTTAAAACAAAAAAAATTAAATTAAAATAATAAATTAAAAAAGTAAAAAATAAATGAGTCAAAAATAATTAAAAATCAGGGTCTTGTCATAAAATGAGCCCGGACGTTTGTCCGGGAGCATTTTAAGAGTTCCTCACGGGTTTGGGGATCGTTTTTAGGTTTGGGTTTTGGAGATTTCGTTTTTCTGAGGTAAATCCGTTTTTAAATATCCGAATTCGGCTGAACAATAACTTGCCGTCGAATTCGGTTTTTTCACAGGACCGGCTTATTTGGCGAGGTCGTAGTGTTGGTTGACAATTTTCAAAGCGCAGAAGTCGCCGCACATGGTACAGGCGTCTTCGTCGCCCGGGGCGCGGCTGTTGCGGACCGCTCTGGCGTGTTCGCCGTCGATGGCCAAGCTGTACATCTTTTCCCAGTCAAGGTCTCTTCTGGCGCGGGCCATGGCCAAGTCCTCGTCTCTTTTGCCGAGACGGATCATGTCGCCGATGTGGGCGGCAATCTTGGAGGTCTTCACACCGGTCACGACGTCTTCCAAGTTCGGAAGGGCGAGGTGTTCGGCGGGCGTCACGTAGCAGAGGAAGTCGCAGCCGTAGGAAGCGGAAACAGCAGCACCGATGGCGGTGGTGATGTGGTCGTATCCCGGAGCGATGTCGGTGACCAACGGGCCGAGCATGTAAAACGGCTTGTAGTTGCTCATGACTTTCATCAATTGAACGTTGGTTTTGATTTGGTCGAGCGGAACGTGTCCCGGACCTTCGACAATGACTTGGAGGTCGTATTTGTCGTGCGCGATTTCGGCGCATTCGGAGTTGATGATGAGTTCCTGAACCTGGGCGCGGTCGGTCGCGTCGTGAACGGCGCCGGCACGCATGCCGTTTCCGGTGGAGAGGGTGACTTCGTGTTCGCTCAAGATTTCACAGAGGTAATCGAATTGGCTGTAAAGCGGGTTTTCTTTTTCGTTGTGGAGCATCCAGGTGCTCATGAAAGCGCCGCCGCGGGAGCAGAGTCCGCCGTAGCGGCCGTGCTTTTTCAAGCGGTCAAGCGTCACATTGTTGATACCGGTGTGAATCGCCATGAAACAGGTACCGAGTTTGGCCTGTTCTTCGGTGGCGTTGAAGAGTTCGTCTTCGGTCATGTGGACGATGGAGCCGTATTTTTCAGCGGCTTGGATGAAGGCTTGGTAGAGCGGAACGGATCCGACCGGGAGGGAGATCGCGTCACAGACGGCTTTTCTCATGCCGAGGAAGTCTCCGCCGGTTCCGAGTTCCATTAAAGTGTCAGCGCCTGCTTTTTCAGCGGCTTTGGCTTTGGCAACTTCCATTTCCATGTCAACGATGTCTGAGGAGGCGCCGATGGAGGCGTTGATCTTGGTCCGGCATCCTTGTCCGATTCCGCCGTATTTCACTTTGCGGTACGGGCTGAGCGGGATGACGATTCTTCCGGCGGCAATTCCGCGGCGGATGTATTCGGGGTCAAGCTCCTCTTTTGCGGCAACGATTTTCATCTCTTCCGTAATTTTGCCGGCTTTGGCATCTGTAACAATTGACATTTTCAAACTCCTTTTTTTGATTTATTCATTCGAATATTGTTTATGGGCGTCAACGGAAACGGCCTGTCCCTCAAGATCAGAATGTTAAAGTCCGTCGACAACACGATAAACCCAAAATGCGTTATAGACTTATAAATATATTCAAAAAATAAAGTTGTGAATAAATCAATTTTAATTGATAATTCATTTTACCGTAATCCATTTTTTAAAATGGAAGTTTTGATAAATTATAAAAGTTACTTGATATATCTGATTCAAATCAATTAAATTTGATTTCAAATGAAATTTAATTGATTTGGAAATGACCCGTTAAAAATGTCCGTCTCTTGAAATATCTCTATACTTTCACCCCGCTTATAAGACCTTTATATTCTTTTTTTCCGTTTAACCGAGTATGATCACGGAATCGAAACAAATGACCTTTGTTTCTCAAACAGCGCATTCAAAGCTGGCGGACGCTCGGACGGCGGACGACAGCCGTTTCGCAGAAGATAACAGTCCGGCGGATTCGGAAATTTATCTGCGCGATATTGCCGGCATCGGCACCGTTCTTGAAAAAAGATTGACGGCACACTTCGGCAGCGAGGACAAAGCGGTTCTCGCTCTTTTAAACGGCGACGTCGCGGAACTTTGCAAGGTGGAGGGCCTGACCAAAAAAGCGGCAACCTCTTTGGTTTTAAACGCGTCAAGGGAGCAATCCGGCGTTTGCGCCGGCGATTTTTTGAAAACGAAAGAGGCCGAATCGTTATATTTGGGCATTTTGAAAATATTGAAAAAATACTGTCATACGTCGTTCGCATCGGATTATATGGACCGTTTGATTCCGTACCCGTCCCAAAGAATGGATCTGGCGAACGCCGTTTCCGATAAAATCCGAACGCACCTTCATTTGATCGAGTCGCTGACCGGCGATGAAAAAGAAACGATTGCGGGACTTTTGTCCCACACCGCGCCGATTAAAGCGACAGCGGCTTCCAAGATTAAAGACAAAGCCGTTTTGGCGTTTTCCGAAAAAACATATTTGATCGCCAAGGAAAAATTCGGCCGGCAAATCGGCGTTTATTGGGTCACGGACCCGCAGGAATGCGCCGACTATTTCGCCGCCTACACGTCTGTTATTTTGTTTGAATTTCCGGAATTTGATCTGCCGGACAGCTACGATTATTTCAGGGACGTGGACAACACAACGATTGAGCAGCTGGCACCTGAAATTTCCCTTGATTTTTTTATTCAAAATCAGAAAACATTGACCGCCGGCTTAAAGCTGACGGAGATTTTAGCCGCCGGATCCGATTCCGGAACATTTTGCGGGCTTTCCGCCGAGGATGCGCTTCATCTCCGGACGCTGATGTCCAAAATTGACGCGTCCGGCAACTTTGCCGCCGGCGCGGACGCCGAATCCGACCGCTTGAATTTTATTTCTAAAAACAGCGATGAAATCTTTTTAAGAGAATCCATCGCTCTTTCAAAACGGATCGAAGAAACATTGGCGGCAACCACCTTGACGCTCGACGGCGCTCAAATGATGAAAGTCATGTCCGGCGTCGATTTAAGGGAAATTGTGAGCGAAAAGATTTCCAAAAATTACCGAGAATACACATCGGCGTCCCTATCTGAAATTTCATCATCTCTCTCCCTCAAAAAGGACGAGGAAATTTTAATTTATGATCTTTTCGGCGATGAAATCCGCTGTCCGATTTCGATCGATCAAGACGCGGTAATCCGGTTCAAAAAACACATTTCCGCTGAAATGGCGGAGCGCACTGCCGCGCACAAGAAGAAATTGTCCAAAGAGCTGGCCGGTCAAAAAGAAATTTGCGAATCCATCATTTCCGCTGTCCTTGAATTTGATGTTTGGTATTCCGCCGCCGGATTTGCGTCCGCGCACAACATGACGTTTGCCAAAACGGACACAAAAGCAGAAGCGGAAACAGAAACGAAAACAGAAACAAAAACAAACCCAAATACAAAACAGAATGCAAAATCCGCTTTCTTTTTGATGACAAACGCCCGGAATTTATTTTTGTCTCAAAAGTACGGCTTCTCAAATGTTGTTCCGGTTTCGTATGCGTCCGAATCGGTCACGATTTTGAGCGGCGTCAATTCCGGCGGCAAAACGTCTCTCCTTGAACTTTTGGGTCAATGCCTGATTTTGGCGCACATGGGTTTTCCGGTGCCGGCCGAATCCTTTGAAATGTCGGCGCTGGATGAATTTTATTATTTCGGCAAATCCAAAGGAACGTTAGACGCCGGCGCGTTTGAAACGACGCTGCGCAATTTCTCAAGCGTGCTTCGGAAAAATAAACGAAAAACAAACGACGCCGAGTCCAAAAATGTGGATGTTGCGCCCCGGCGAAAAGCTATTTTCGCCGACGAATTGGAAGCCATTACGGAGCCCGGCGCGTCCGCCAAGATCATTGCCGGCCTTTTAGAAGCGTTTTCGGAAGATCAAAACACGTTGTCGCTTTTCGTTTCCCACTTGGCGGAACCGATTGCGAAAAACTGCAGCGTTCCGGTTCAAATCGACGGCATCGAAGCCGATGGTTTGGATGAAAATCTGAACCTCATCGTGAACCGCAGCCCGGTCAAAAATCACATTGCAAAAAGCACGCCGGAACTGATTGTTGAAAAATTATTTTTGACGGCGTCGGGCGAAGACGCCGCCTTTTACGAACGGTTGAAAAAGAAATTCTAACTTTTTCAATCATTCAACCATGTCTGATTTGATATGAATCTGAAATCAAATTTGAATCTATTATAATTCAAGTTACAAATTCTCAAACTCAATTTTTCCGTTATACTTCTCTCGAAGCTCGCGCCGAAGCAATTTCCAGCCGCCGACGCGCGGCAAATCCGAAACTGTCACCACTTTTCGGGGAATTTTGTAGCCGGCCAAATGCTCTTTGGCAAACGCCAACAGCTCATCCGTATTCTCTGTTTTGCCGGCGTCCGCCCAAACGACCGCCGCCGCCGGAACTTCGCCGCGGTGCGGATGAGATACGCCGAAAACGGCGATTTCTTTGACTGCCGGACAGCGGTATAAAACTTCTTCCGCTTCCGTCGGATAAATTTTCCAGCCGGACATCACGATCATGTCTTTTTTCCGATCCGTTAGGCAGAGCCGGAAATCTTTGTCCAAATAGCCGACGTCGCCTGTTAAGAACCAGCCGTCCGGTAAAAAAACGCGTTTCGTTTCTTCCGGATAACCAAAATAACCTTTGGCAACGGCCGGGCCACGCAATGCGATTTCGCCGACTTCTCCTTGTGTCAGCGTTTTGGAACAATCCAATTCGTCAACGATTTTGACTTCCGAAAAACAAACCGGATGGCCGACGCTTTGGAACTTGTCCGCAAAAGCGTAGTCCGGCGGTCGAATGGCGGTTCCCGTTCCGATGACGATTGTTTCCGACAAACCGTAGGCGTTCACAACCGGAATGCCGTAGCGGTGATGGAATTTTTTCCAAATTTCATGGTGCAGCGGTCCGCCGCCGGAAATAATTTCCCGGACGGTTCGGATGCGGTCTTCGGTTCCGGGCGGGCAGCCGGCTAAAGAATGAATGACCGGCGGCATTCCGGAAAGCGCTGTTACCTGATGCTTTTCAATGAGATTCAGATACTTTTCCAGCTCGTAACGCTCCATCATGATGTAAAGCGCGCCGGCCCGGAGCGCCGAAATGCCCCAGCTGACGCCGACGTGTCCCATCGGATAGATTCCCAAGTAGACGTCTGTTTCCGAAAAAGCCATGACGTCGCATTCGTTGGAAATGGCGGCCAGCCAGTTGCCATGGGTCAGCATCGCGCCTTTTTGTTTGCCGGTGGTGCCGGATGTATATTGAATTTGGCATAAATCGTCGCAGGTGACGCAGGCCGGCGGCAGAACCGGATGTTTTCTCATTTTTTCAATCTCCGCCGGGTCCGGAACGTAAACCGATACGTTTTGGAGATCAAATTGAAAGTCGTTAGAATTTGATTTTGATTCGCATTGCATTTCTTCCAAAAAGATTGCGCCGGAAGCGTCTGTAATGACCATTTTGGCGCCCGAATTTTCAATCATGTAGGCGATTTCAAATTTCGTGTAAATGCGGTTGGTCGGAACGACGACGGCGCCGATGCGCCATCCGGCCAAGTAGGAAAAGAGATATTCCGGGGAATTATTTAAAAAGATTAAAATACGGTCGCCTTTTTGAACGCCGGCTTGAATCAGTTTTTCACCGATTCCGGAAACAATCGACAAAATTTCCCCAGACGTGTAATACAAATCACGGTCCGGACAATGAAAAACAGGTTTTGACAAACGGCAGGCGTTCGCGTCTAAAAAAGTCGTGATATTCAGCATTTCGGTTCCTTATGAATTGATTTTTATAATTTTTGAAATTTTCAATGTTATTTTGAGTTCTATTATGTACAATTTTGTCCATTTAATATAAATCTTATCCTTTACGGAAACGGAAATACAAACGGAAGAAGAACGAAAAACCAAATCAAAAAACAGAATGAAAAAAACAAAAAAATCAAATTAAAAAAAGATGGTTTTTCATTCCGTTGAATGAAAAACCGTTGCCGTTTTTTTGCTGCGTCGCCGCCCGCCCGAAAGCAAACCAGCGCGCTGCTTTTTTTGATCGAATTAGAACTTATATTGTCTCTTGTTGTTGTATTTAATCAACGCGTAAACCACAACTGCCAAAACAACGATCACAACAATAGCGATCAAAATGTACCAAATCCAGGACATGCCGCCGCCGTTGTCGGACGGTGTTTGGTTTGTTTCGTTGGATTGATTGCTTTGGTTGGACTGGTTGGTTTGGTTGCTGTCGTTTTGCGGCTGGGGTGCGGGTGTGCTTGAACCGAGAACGCTGATGGCCGGGTTGCTTGAGCTGGAATTCAATACCACGGTGTAGACGGTGGATTGGTTCACACCGGCGCGGTATCCGGTGTCTTTGGACAGGCTCGGGTATCCGGAAGACGTGTCGAAGACGGCGTCGGCCGTAATTCCGGCTGCGTCCGTGCTTGAAATCGGATATTTGCCGGAGCCTTTGTAGACGCCGACCAAGTTGTTGCCAAGGCTTTGAACGGTGGCGTTTTCTTCGCCGAAGTCCACGCTTCTCGGGTCTTTGTTGCCGACAATCACGTTGTTGCCGATGGCTGCTTGTCCGCGGGAAACGTTAAGGCCGCCGCCGGCGGATTGGTTGGTGCCGTTTCCGTTGGCGGTGTTGTTGGTCAAAACGGTTTTGGTCATGTTGGTGACCCCGTCGTTCCAAGCCGCAACGGCGCCGCCGTAGAGTTTGGCGGTGTTGTTGGTGGCGGTACAGCTTGTGATGGTGGCGGTTCCGACGTTGAAAATGGCGCCGCCGTAACCGGCGCTGTTGTTGTTAAATGTGCAGGTGTCGAGCGTTGCGGTGGAACCGTTGCCGATGTGAACGGCGCCGCCGTCGTCGCCGGCTTTGTTGTTGGAGAAGATGGAGTAACGGAGTGTTGCGTCAGCGCCCGTTCCGAGAGAAACGGCGCCGCCGGATCCGTTGGATTTGAGCGTGTCGAAGATACAGTTTTCAGCGGTCAGGCTGCCGACTGTGTAAATGCTGCCGGAAGACAGGCCGGTGTTGTTGGTGAACGTACAGTATTTGTACGTCATGGCGGTGCCGGACGATCCGTTCACGGTGGTTCCGACGTCGCTCACGCTGTTGTTGGCGAAATTGACGTTAGAGGCGTCAAACCGGCCTTTCATGAGTTGGATGGTGTTGTTTTTGGAAGTGTGCGTGTCCACGTAGCCGCCGGCCATGGTGAGGGTTCCGTTTTTAATCACGAAAGCGCCGCCGTCGGTGATGGCCGAGTTTCTGTAAACGGTGGTGGATGTCATGGTGACGGTGCCGCCGTCCAAGTAAATGGCGCCGCCGTTGGCCGCCCGGTTTCTTTGGATGGAACAAGAGTCCAGCGTCACGTTGGCGTTTCCGGTAATCAGCAGAGCGCCGCCGTTTCCGGTTGTCGTGGATCCGTTTTCAATGTTGATGTTTCTGAAAGCCACGTTGCCGCCGGAGATGTTAAAAACGCCCATTTCCTGGGTGGCCGAACTGTTGCTGCGGCCGATAATCACACGGTCGTTGTTACCGTAAATTGTTAAATCTTTGTTGATTTTGAGTTCGCCGTAAATCATGTTCACGGCCGAGACGTTGCCCGCAAAAGTAATGCTGTCGCCGGAAACCGATTTTTCAACGGCTTGGCGAAGCGTCAAATTGCCTTGGTCAGTGATGTTTGTGTTGTTGGTCGTGTCGCCGGAAGAGGTGACGACCCACTCTTGCGCGCTTGCGGCGCCGACCAGCAGCACCAAAGTCAAGAGAGATAAAATCACAATTTTTGTCATTTTTGAATAATTCATAGACGATCCTTCCTTGAATTGAAATTTTGAATTGATAAATTAAAATCAATTCCTGAATTGATTCAAACTAAAAACCAAATTCAGTCAAATTATTCCAGGCTTTATGAAAACCCGATTAAAGAATAATCCGTTCGAAGATATATAAAATATTTGAGAAATAAAAATTATATCTGTCATATAATAGAAAAACGAAGCAGGGGAACTAAAAATAATATTTAAAAAATAAAAAAATAAGAATAAAAAAGGCACCGAAAAAAAAATTCACCATCATTTTTCGTTGTTGCCAAAAGAAAAATCATCGCCATAACGCGCGCGCCGCCGCCCGCCAAAAAAAGAAAAGAGTCCGGGGAATTACTTCCGCCGGAATGTTCTGTAAATCAATTTGACGATTTCCGACAACACAATCACGCTGGCGGCCGTTGCGAATATTTTAATCCACATGTCGAGCGGCAGCGGGATGGTTCCGAAGAATGCGCCCGCAAACTGAATGATCAGAATCTGCAAGACGAATGTGATGGAAATCACAATCAGCATCAGTTTGTTTTTCGTCAGGTTCTTAAAGATGGTTCCGCCGTTTAATTCGCGGCAGTTGAATGCGTTAAACAGCTGGAACAGGGCGAACAGCGTAAAGAGAACGGTCGGCATTTGTGCGGGCGTCGCCTCCAGGAAATTGGTGGTGTACTGCCACAAAAAGACCGCTGAAATATACAAACCGGTGAGGCCGATCATGATCATCATCTGTTTGGAAATGATGTTGGCGCTGCGTTTCACCGGTTTTTGTTTCATCAAGTCGTCGTGAACCGGCTCCAAACCGAGCGTGAGCGCCGGCGGGCCGTCCATGATGATGTTGATCCATAAGAGCTGCAAGGCTGTAAACGGCGCTTTCAAGCCGATTAAAATGGAAACAAGCACCACGATGACGGACGACACGTTGACCGTGAGCTGAAACGTGATAAAGTGCTTGAAGTTTTCATAAATGCCGCGGCCCCATTCGATGGCGCGGACGATGGTGGAGAATGAATCGTCAAGGAGAACGATGTCGCTGGCTTCTTTGGAGACTTCGGTTCCGGAAATGCCCATGGCGATGCCGACATCCGCGTTTTTGAGCGCGGGCGCGTCGTTAATGCCGTCGCCGGTAACGGCCACAACGTTGCCGGCTTCTTTGAGCAATTTCACCACACGCATTTTGATGGTGGGCGTGCTGCGGGCAATCACGCTGACCGTTTCCAGGCGGCGGGTGAGTTCGTCGTCGGACAGCGTTTCCAAATCCCGGGCTTCGACAGCGGTGTGCCGGTCGTCCAAGACGTGAAGTTCGTTGGCAATCGCGGTCGCAGTAATCAGGTTGTCACCTGTTAGGATTTTTAAATCAACGCCGGCGCGGCGGCAATCTTCGACAGCCGCATAAACGTCCGCGCGCAGCGGATCGGAAATGGCGGCAAATCCGTCAAACGTCATGTTGCTTTCAACAGTTGTTCTGTCAAAATCGGGTTCTTCAGAAAAAACTCGGTGCGCAAAAGCGATGACGCGGCAAGCTTTTTGTTGATACGCTAAAATTTCCGCTTCGATTTTTTCACGTTCCGGCGCCGTGAGGTTGCTGATTTGGATTATTTTTTCGGGGCTGCCTTTCGCATAAGCGACGACGCCTTCCGGCTCGTTCACAATCGTGACCATGTCTTTTTCTTCCGATGAAAACGGGAAGACATGTGCGCAATCCGCGCCGCACCGCGACTCTTTGTAATTTTCGCCGGCTTTTTCAGCGGCGATCAACATGGCGCATTCGGTCGGGTTGCCGATGAACGAACCATTTGAACCAATGTCGGCCGTGCTGTTGACGCAAATGTTTTGCAGAATCCGCGCGTTGGTGATGTCGTTGACGACCGTCATGCGGTTTTCCGTCAAGGTGCCGGTTTTATCGGAACAGATGACGTTGACGCAGCCAACCGTTTCGCAAGCGATCATTTTTTTCACGAGCGCGTTTTGTTTGGATAAATTGATGATGTTGATGGAGAGGGAAACGGCCACGATGGTCGGCAAACCTTCCGGAACGGCCGCCACGATCAAAACGATGCTGGTGACAAACGCGTTCATGACTTCTTCAAAATTAAGACCGCCGTGACGCGAAAATGAAATGATTTGCACCACGAAGACAATTGCTGCCGCCGCCACACCGAATATTGTAATCACTTTGCCGAGACGGCCCAATTTTTCCTGAAGCGGCGTTGTGCCGGTCTCGGTTCCGGAAAGCTCGCCGGCGATTTTTCCAAATTCGGTTTTGTCGCCCACGGCGGTCACAACCATTTTACAAAAACCGCTGGTGATGTACGTGCCGGCATACAGCATGTTGATTCGTTCGGCCACCGGGGTTTTTTCATCCGTCAGAATCGCTTCCGCGTCTTTATTCACCGGCATGCTTTCGCCGGTCAGCGCCGATTCGTCTGCGGTCAGGCCGGAACTTTCAATCAGCCGTCCGTCCGCCGGAATTTTATCGCCGGTCGCCAGCAGCAAAATATCGCCGACGACGATTTCTTTCTGGTTCAGTAAAACGGGATGATTGTCCCGCAAGACTTTGACCATGATGTTTTCGTTGATTTTATTTAACGCTTCAAATGCTTTGGCGCTGCGGCCTTCCATCACGACGGTGATGACGACCGAGAGAAAAATCGCAGCAAAGATGCCGATGCATTCCAAAAAATCGGATTCGCCCGTCGTCAGAGCGCGGTAGATGTTCACGCCAAGCGCAATCGCGCCGGCCGCAATCAACATTAAAATCATCGGCTCGGTCGCCGAATGCCAAATCCTTGAAAACCAAGATTCCGGTTTCGCCCGCGTCAGCGTGTTGGTTCCGTGAGCCGCCGCGCTTTGTTTGACCTGTTCGGCGTTTAATCCCGTTTCCGGGTCGGTTCCCAAACGGCGTAAAATCTCTTCTTTTTCCGTTACGTATTCCGGCAAATTTCCACCTCTGATGCCAAATTTAACAAAAATCCAATCGTATTAAACCCGGTTGGGTTGAATAAAGCCCTCAAATCCTGATTCGTTTTCATATTCATTCCTGTTTTTTAATCGGCCGGCTCCAAAGAGCCGGCCGAATCATTTTCAGAGGCAGGCCTCACCACTTTGGTCCTGAAAGAAAAGAGTAAACGAATTTTGTTTTAAAACAATTTCGCTTGCGATTGACTTAAAAAATATGTATAAAATGCAAAAAAATCATTTAAATCAGATTGATTTAGTCCCTATCGTTCAGCCTTCTATTTATGGGTTGCCGTCGGTTTGAAATTAAATATGATAAATTATGGCAACGGAATGCCGGCTGAGGCATTATCCGTCAATCCATTATTTATCGGATAAGTTTTCAGTCAATCTATTATTTATTTATTTATTTATTTATTATTTATTTGAAAAGATTTCTGCCGCTCAACTGTTTATTTTATTCATTATGAGTGACCGGATTTCTGATTCAATTTTTCTTCGCCTTTTTTTCAACAGCGTCCAAGACTTTTTCAAAATTCGTTTTCCAAACGGATTCTTTCGTCATCCATTCCAGCATTTTGCCGTCTTCCTGCGCTTTTGAAAATTCAGGGTCAAGCGGCAGCTGTGCCAAAACATTGGTGTTGAAATCCGCGGCCGCTTTTGTGATGCCGCCGGTGCTGAATAAAGTAATTGTCTCATCGCAATGCGGGCAAACGATGCCGTCCATGTTGCTGACGATGCCGATCGGCTCGACATTCACTTTTTGAAGGAAGGTAAGCGATTTGCGGACGCTGGCCAAAGCCACATCTTGCGGAATCGTGACGACGACGGCGCCGGACAGATTCTTAATCAGCTGAACGATGCCGAGCGGTTCGTCGCCGGTTCCGGGCGGCAAATCAATAATCAGATAATCCAAATTGCCCCAGTCGACGTCTTCGAAAAATTGGTGAATCGCGCTGTTTTTCGCGGGTCCGCGCCAGATGACCGGCATGTCGTCGTCCGGCAGCAGAAGGCCGATGGAGATGATGCCGAGGTTGACGTTTTCCGCGGGGCGGACCGGGATCATTTTGTTGTTGACGACATTTAATTCCGCGCCTGTGATTCCGAAAACCGTTGGAATGCTCGGACCGTGGAAGTCGCAGTCCGCCAAACCGACATGGTTGCCGCGCAGCGCCAGGCCGGCTGCTAAAGCCGCCGCAACCGTGCTTTTTCCGACGCCGCCTTTTCCGCTCATGACCACAAAAATATTCTTGACAAGGGCGAGATTCTCGCCGAGTTTGTCTTCTATTTCTTTTCCATCGGCGTTCGCCGGTTTTTTGTTAATCACATTGAGCGTGTCGGCCATTCTGTGTCTCCGATTTTTATTTTTGATGATATTATGTTGATGATGTTAAGTTGATGATATTGTGATGATGTTATGTTTGATATTCATGTTAAATTTCCATGATCAGGGATGCGGAGTCGCAATCCGGATATTTGGAACAGTTGACGCAGTCCGCCCAGATTTTCCAGGGCAGCTCGTCTTTTTTGATTTGCGTAAATCCTTTCCGTTCAAAAAACAAGGGGCTGCTGGTCAGAACGAAAAGACGGTTCATGCCGACGGTTTTGGCGTCTTCGATGCAGGCGTCTAAGAGTTCCGTTCCGATGCCTTGACGGGTCCGTCCGCGGACGACGGCAAAGGAAACCACTTCGCCCAAATCCTCCCAATCCGGATGAATCCCGCAGCAACCGATGATATGTCCGTTTTCTTCAAAAACCATGAAGTCGCGGATGGTCGTGTACAAGCTGTCCAGGGACCGCGGAAGCATACACCCTTCCGTTGCATATGAATTGATGAGCGCTTTGATCTCGTAAACGTCGCTCATTTTGGCTTTTCGAATCATTTCATCCACCTGTTCGTTTCCACATTTTATTTCATAAAATTCAAAAGAATCATTTCACAAAATAATAAAAGATAATAATAGATTATGATCAGCGGGCGTGGGAGGATTCGAACCCCCGGCCTGCAGCTTAGGAGGCTGCTGCCATATCCGGACTAGGCCACACGCCCCGGCGAATCATTTCAAAAAGAACTTCCAGATATTAAAATATATTTCCTCTTAAAGGATTTTAATAACGGCCGGAAAAAATTCGCCGGCCGGTGCGAAACGGAATAAATAAACGGACAATACAAATAAATAGGAAGAACTTTTATTGTACACCTATACAATGAAATAGGTTAACAATAAACCGCTTTTTTAAAACGAAATAATAAAAAAATGATTAAAAAAATGATTAAAAAACAAATTTATAAATAATATCTTAAAATTAAAACGAAAGTTAAAAACGGTTCTCATGGGTGAAGAAATGGAAAACTCGACGGAAGATGTTCATCTTAAGATTACAAAAATGGTTTTAGCTGCGCTTTTTGCGGCTTTGATGGCCGTTGGCGCTTATATTTCGATTCCGATCACGCCGCTTTCCATGGTTCCGATTACGCTTCAGACTTTTTTCATTTTCCTCGCGCCGCTTGTTATCGGTAAAAAATGGGGAACAATCAGTGTTTTTGTTTACGTTCTCGTCGGATTAATCGGTTTTCCGGTATTCAGCAACGGCCAGGGCGGTTTCGGCGTTTTGTTCGGACCGACCGGCGGTTACATTTTCTCTTTTGTTTTTGTTGCTTATATGATCGGCTGGATGTATGAAAAATCCAGCAAAAAACCCTTACCTGCTTTCTTAATTGTTTTTTTGGGCTGCCTGATCAATTTGATTTGCGGTTCCGTTTACATGTCTTTTGCCGCGCACATGCCGATGCCGCTGGCTTTCCTCTCCGGATTTTTACCGTTCGTCGTCGGGGGCGCCATCAAAGCGGCGGCAACTGTTTTGGCGGCAACGGCCATTAACAAAAAACTGGAACAGCAACGTGTCAATTCAAATGAAGGTGATCTCTGATGGCGGAATCTGAATTGAAATTCGAATCAGAATCTGAATTGGAAACCGCACCGGAATCTTTGCCGGCGTCCGGCAAAGAAATTGCGATTGAAGCCATTGATTTATCCTTCAAATATCCGGATGGGACAGTCGTTTTGGATCGGATCAATCTTAAAATTTACAAAGGCGATTTTACAATCATTGCCGGGCTGAACGGTTCCGGAAAATCAACATTTGCGCTTCATTTAAACGGCCTCTTAAAACCGACATCCGGAAAACTATTGGTTGACGGACTGGATACGCGCAAACGGCGGAATTCGGCAGCGGTTCATAAAAAAGTCGGCATCGTTTTCCAAAATCCGTACACGCAATTCGTCGGTAATTCTGTTGAGGAAGACGTGGCGTTCGGGCCTGAAAACATGGGCGTTGCACGCGACGAAATAAAAAAACGCGTGTCTGATGCGTTGTCCGCAGTACATCTCATGAATTTATCCGCTCAGGACCCGTCGTCGCTCAGCGGCGGAGAAGCGCAAGCGGCAGCAATCGCCGGTATTTTGGCGATGGAAACCGACTGTGTGGTTTTTGACGAAATCACATCCATGCTGGATCATAAAGCGACCGAACGTGTTTTGAACATCATGGAAGAGCTGAAAAACCAAAAGAAAACGGTTATTTACATCAGCCACGAGCCCAAAGACGTTTTGAAAGCGGACCGGATTATCGTTTTGGATCAGGGAAAAGTGACGTTTGACGGCAAAACCGACGAATATGTCCGTTCCGACAAGTATCCGCTGCCGGATTTAATCGGTCTCATGAAATTGCTGAAAGATGACGGATACGATGTTTCCGAACTGGTTTCTTCTCCGGAAGAAGTGGCGGAAGAAATTAAAAAGCTGCTTGAAAGCAAAAAATGAGTGAATGCGGAACGGAACAGAACAGTCAACCGAATAAAAATCAAAAACGGATTCGACCTTAAATGATGTATAAAAAATATTTATCCTACGAAAGCGGCAAATCCTTTTTCCACAAATTAGATCCGCGGACGAAAATTATCGCGCTGATGGTCATCAGTTTGATCATCTTCAGCGAACGCCTTTTTGTCGGCTTGATTATGATTGCCGTTTTGTTTTTGATTTGCGCGTTTATTTCGCGCGTTTCCGTCCGGAAACTCTTTTTATCTGTCCGTCCGATGCTTTTCTTTATTGTTCTCGTCTTTTTGCTTCACTTTTTATTTACCAACGATCCGTTTGCGGCCAACCGTGTCTTTTTGGACATTCAGCCGGTTACCGTATTGCCGCCGGACCAAGTTTTATACAACGATCCGACGACGCCGTTTGTTGTTTCCGTGAAAGCGGATTCGGCCAACGACTATCATTTCATTTCCCCGAGCGTCTACAGCTTTGTGACCGGTATCGGAACGGCTTTGAAATTCTTGCTGTTGATTCTGTTTGCCGCACTGGTGACGGCGACGACCAAACAATCCGACTTGATTCAAGGCGTCGACAAATTGTTCCGGCCGGTTCTGCCCAAAAGAATCGGGTTCACCTCCCATGATTTGGCGGTGATGGTTTTGCTGACCGTCCGCTTTATTCCGCTTCTCATCGTCACGGGGCGGCAAATCACGACGTCGGCTATCTCGCGCGGTTTTGAAATCAAAAGACATCCGCTCAGGTATACGAAGATTTTAGCCGTCGGCTTGGTTTCGTCGATCATTTTGTTTTCAAGCGACGTGTCGTTTGCCATGGAAAATCGGGGTTATACCGGAAACGAACGGACGTACATGAACGAATTGAAAATGAAAAAGAAAGATTATGCCTTCTTGGTCATCTTTGCGCTTCTTTGTCTGCAATTTATTTTCGTCTTTATTTATTTCCTGTTTCAAAATCCGGGAATGTACCAATACTTCTTTACGCCGAATTTCTGAAATTGGAGAATCAGAGTTGTCAATTAAAGTTTGAAAAGACATTACTGTACTTGGTTTATTTTTGGAACAATATATTTATATATTCAAAAATATATTTATTTTTAAAAATTGACGGAAATCATTTTATAGGACATCGTCATAGTATCTAAAATATACCGTTATCTGTAAACGAAGTATATTTCGGATACTGTTCTGGATCAGTTTGAATGAATCCATTTTAATCACATTCAAATATGATTAATTCAATTCGGTTTCTATTATTTACAAATGATTCATTAAAAGACGCAATCATTTTACGGCGTAACGCCGTGTTTTTGCGTCTTGTTTTTTGATAAAGATTGACAAAATTCAAATACAGGAGTTTAAAAATGCTTCAAATTGAAGGTCTGTATGTGGAAGTGGCCGAGCGTCCCCTGCTCAAAAATGTAAATTTGGCGGTGGAAAAAGGGGACACAACCATTTTATTCGGTCCCAACGGCGCCGGAAAATCCGCGCTTCTCAGCACGATTATGGGATTTTCCAATTACAAAGTGACGGCCGGAAAAATCTATTTCAAAGGAAAAGATATCACGGACGCGCCGGTGAACGAGCGCGCCAAATTGGGTCTCGGGATTATGTCTCAGCGCCCGCCGAATATTGTCGGCGTCAAACTCCGGGAGCTTCTGGAAATTGAAACCGGCAGCAAGACGTTGAATTTGGACCAAATGGCCGAATCCATTGACATGAAGCGGTTTTTGGGGCGCGACATCAACGTCGGCTTTTCCGGCGGCGAAATCAAGCGGTCGGAGCTTTTGCAGCTCAGCGTTCAAAAGCCGGACTTTTATTTGCTGGACGAACCGGAATCGGGCGTCGATCCGGTGAACATGGCGCAGGTCGGCAACACCATTCAAAATATGTTGTGCGGCGGCGACTGCCATGCGAAAAAATCCGCGAAGCGGAGTTCGTCGCTGATTATTACCCACACCGGTGAAATTCTCAATTATGTCGACGCGGACAAAGCGTTTATTTTGTGCAACGGAACCGTGATGTGTTCCGGCAACCCGAACCGTTTGTTGAATGAAATTAAATCCAAAGGATATGAGGAGTGTATCAGATGCAAGCTGACAAATCTTCAATAAAAAAACAAAAGAATGAAGCGGACAGCAAAGAAGAGACTGTTGTTCGCGGTTCTTTGAACAAGGAAGCCATGTATGGTCCTTTTGTGGACATGAAAACGTTTCAAATCCCGGACGATTCGATTCGCGTCGACAAGCTGACGGATTTGGACGACGTGGTCAAAAAATCGCTGGCAAACGTCGGGATTACGGCGGACGGCAAAAACAAAAGCGGCAGCTTTTTGATGTACAACAACAAGGTTTCGCATCACGACACAACGGCCGACGGTTTGGAATTGATGCCGCTGTCTGAAGCTTTCAAAAAGTATGATTGGCTGGAAGAATATTCCTGGAAATTGGTGGATCCGGAAACCGACAAATACACGGCGACCAGTTATTTGGAAGACTCCGACGGTTACTTTATCCGGGTTTTGCCGGGCAAAAAAGTGACGTCGCCGGTGCAGTCTTGTTTGATGATCGGTTCGGAAAAGTCCATGCAGACGGTTCACAACATCATCATTGTGGAAGAGGACGCCGAGCTGGAAGTGATTACGGGCTGTGTGACACACGAGGACATTAAGCGCGCGCTGCACATCGGCGTTTCTGAAATGTACATCAAAAAAGGTGCCAAGCTGACGTTTTCGATGATTCACAACTGGGAAGAAGAGGTTGAAGTCCGCCCGCGCACGGGCATCCGGATTGAAGAAGACGGTCAGCTGATCAACAATTACGTTTGTCTGAAACCGGCCCGTTCAATTCAAACGAACCCGACGGCCCGTTTGGTCGGCGAAGGCGCGAAAGCGTTTTTCAACACGATTGCCGTCGCGCATCCGAATTCCGTTCTCGACATGGGCAGCCGCGTCTTTTTGGACGCGCCGAGAACCAAGACCGAAATTATTTCCAGAACGATTACGTTGGGCGGCGAAATGATTTCCCGCGGCGACATCATCGGCAACGCGACCGGCGTTTACGGCCACTTGGAATGCAACGGTTTGGTTTTGAACGAAAAAGGATCTCAGCGCGCCATTCCGGCGCTTGAAGCCAACGCGATGGACGTTGAAATGACGCACGAAGCCGCCATCGGCCGGATTGCACGTGATCAAGTGGAATATTTGATGTCGCGCGGTCTTGAAGAAAACGAAGCGGTCGGTTTGATTGTCCGCGGATTTTTGAGCGCCGGCATCGAAGGCATCCCGGAAGATTTGAAAGCGGAAATCGCAAATATTGTCAATATGACGAAAGACGCTTCTTAAAGCGTTTTTCTTTTTCTTTTTTTTGTTTTGTTTTTTTGGCGAGCGACACCGCGCGCGTTATCGCGATGGTTTTTCATTTGGCGTCAATCGAAAAGAATGGCTCATTTTTTTGAATCAAGCAAACATGTGATTCCATTTATTTTTTTGAATTATTCAAATCGATGATTCCGTTTTTATTTTTGAATCATGAAAACCGTTCCGTTTCAACAGGCGCATTGCGCCTGTTGAAACGAGTGCTGTGATCGTTGTTACAAACTGAGCAAAGTAACGACTGTATTTTTGGGAACCGAATGTTCAAAACGGTACTCAGAAACAAGTGTATTTTTGGAAACTGTAGGTGCAAAACGGTACCAAGAAAAGAGTGTATTTTTGGAAAACAGAAGGTGCAAATCGGTACCAAGAAAAATGTGTATTTTTGGAAACTGATGATGCAAAACGGTACCAAGAAAAGAGTGTATTTTTGGAAAACAGAAGGTGCAAATCGGTACCAAGAATAATGTGTATTTTTGGAAAACAGAAGGTGCAAAACGGTTCCAAAAAATACAAATTTGAAGCGACCGAAGGGAGCCGTTCGCGAAGCGAACTTACGAAAACAGACTCCCACCGCCCTTTGAAAAATTCCTAGCGAAGCGACGGAATTTTTTGCGACGAAATTTTCTTTTAAACAAATCTCTTTTTGCTGATTTCGGAAACCGCGCGTTCGACGTTGTCGTTCAGACGGTTGATGTTGTTCTCAAGATCGGCTTCGACGGTCATGATGCTGACGCGGATGGATTTGTCCCGCGCTTCCATGCGGGCTTCCAGTTCTTTGAAGCGGTTGTTGATTGACAAAATCATCAGCGACAGAATGCCGACGACGATGAGAAGGCATAACATGATGACCCAGTTGAACGGGTTGTAGACGAATCTTTGGAACCAGGCGTAAGCCATAACGAGTGTGGCAACCTCGATTAAAACAAAGGCAATGATATCTCTTGTTTCCATGGTGTTTTCTCCATCGGGTTTGATGTTGATATTGAATTGTGTGAAATTTAAAAACGAATCCATGAGTTGAATTCAATAATATTATAGGATAACATAAAATAATGAATAAATCCCGCGAAACTATATAAATATTGACTCACATGTTATTTCATGTATTCAATAATTCGATTCTGATTTTTCGATTTTATTTCATTCATTTTGAGTCATTTTAATGGCATAACAATTTGCAATTTATTTTATTTATTACAATTTATTTTAAAAACGATTTCAATTCACAAGGTTGAGGATTTCATTTGGACAAAAAACAATCTTCCGTCTTTTCTATAATCAAAGACGTCATGCCGATGATTTTCATGGGGCTTTTGATTTTAGCCGTTCAGCTCGGTTCTCTTTGGCTGTCGTCCCACGAATACATCACGGAACAGCCGGTTTTTGAAAACCCCGAAAGCGTCGGCAACGCTGTTTATTACATTGTGATTTTGCTGGTGTTTTCCGCGATTGTCGTTTACGCCGTCAAGAAAAACAAAACCGGATTCATTCGCGGCGTTGTTTACCTGTCGATTGCGATTACGTTTTTTTATGTCATCAGTTCCATCATTGCGGAAATGACCGTCCTGACCGGATTGTTGTCGCTCCTTTCCGCCCTCCTCGCTTTGGCGTTGGCCGTCGTTTTGTACAAATATCCGGAATGGTATGTGATTGACATTGCCGGCGTGATTATTTCAATCGGCGCCTGCGCGATCATCGGCGTTTCTCTCTCGATTCTGCCGATTTTTGTCCTCCTTCTGGCGCTTTTAATCTATGATTTCATTTCCGTTTACAAAACCAAACACATGTTGACGCTTGCCGGCGGCATGATGGACATGAAGCTCCCGATTCTCTTTGTCGTTCCGAAATATTTGGGTTATTCTTACATCAAAGACGATTTTTCGGACAAAGACATTCAGAAGGACAGCAAAGACGGTGAGAAAAAAGAAGAGAATGAAGCAGCTGCGGAAAATAACGCTGAAAACAAAGAAGAAATCGAAGACGAAAAGAAAGAACGCGGCGCCCTTTTCATGGGTCTCGGCGACGCCGTCATTCCGACGCTTCTCGTCGTTTCCGCGAATTATTTTATTCCGCACACGGGAATCATTTCAACGCCCGCGCTTTTAACAATGGCCGGCACATTCGTCGGGTATGCGGCGCTTATGTATCTTGTGTCGAAAGGAAACCCGCAGGCCGGGCTTCCGTTTTTGAACACGGGAGCCATGGCGGGATTTTTGATCGGGATTTTTATTTCCGGCATTTCTGTGATGAGTTTTTTGCCGTTTTGAGTTGGAAATGTGTTGGAAATGAGTTGGATGAATTGAAAATTATTTTCAATTCATTTTGATTTGTTTTTTTGGTTTAATTCTTCAATGATGTGTTCAGCTTCTTTGATGGCATTATTTGTTTGTTCAAATATGGGAAGTTTGAAGTTTAACGGTTCTTCATAATCGCTTTCGTTTCTCATAAGTTTTAAAAAATGCAAAGCATCTCCTATTTTATGGAATTCTTCATCTTCTGATTTCTTATAGATGTTTGCGACTTCAATGTGAACATTTTTACTTTTAGAAAACCGGTGACCCATATTTGTTTGCGCATACTTTTTTGCAAAATGAAACGCGGCATAATAAGCTCGGCTGATTGCGCACCGGCAGGCTGATTCAGAACATGTGCATTCCGCTTGGCATGCTTTCTGATTCAACTATTTGGAAATATCTAAATACTCCTCCGTCAGTCCCATTCTTTCACCTCATCACAAAAACATAATCCGAAATCGGGCCGAACTTTTTCTCTGTCCGAAGTTCCAGTTCAAAAATTTCGTCATCCATGGCTGAACGATATTTTTTGACCGGAAATGTAATGTAGATACAGTCGAACTCGTCGCTGTAACACAAAATGATTTTTCCGTTGCGTTCAGATCCGTGCATTCTTTCCAACTCAGACGTAACGTAAAGCAAAACATCACAGACCTTCGGCGTTTTTTTGAATCGGTTTCGTATTTCAACAGCGTCTCTTGCATGATACAATCCGGTTTGTTCCAACTGTTCCAAAATCAAATCGATTTTGGGTGTTCTCCAAAGCTTGAATCGCCGAAACATATTTTCCAAGTTGAATGTTTTTGAGATTTTTGAAACATAAGAAGACATGCGATCACCTCTTTTTCGGGTAACAGGTGAAATTACTTAACAGTATATAATAATTCGGATTTTGACAAAATCGAAACATTTAAATTCTGAATTCAAGGGCTTTTCCGATTTGGAAACAAATATATATTCGATATAATATATTAAATGAAAAAAATCCCTGACTCAGGAAACGAATTATGTCCAACTACACCATCTATCAAGAAGAGAATTTTACAGTTGAAACGAAAAACGAAATTTTTCAGGTCATGACGGAATCTTTTATGAAAAATCCGCTTGTCGGCGACTATTTTTTCCGCCAAAATGAAAAAAAGGTTTATGCTTTTATTCAAACGACAATCGAATATTACATGCGCCTCGGCGACATTATTGTTTGTAAAAACGAATCCGGAAAAATAGTTGCTGTCTGTGCGCTCGGCATGCCGGACATCGAACCGGTCTCTCTCGGCAGCGTGATTAAAAACGGCATGCTTTTGGATTTCATCGGCCTGATTTTCAAAGTCGGTCCGTCGGACGTGCAAAGAACGCTGAAGGCCGCCGACATCCTTGACGCCAATCATATCCATGAACCGCATTGCTATCTTTACATGCTTTCGTCTGTCGAAAAAGGAGCCGGCCGGGCTTTGCTCACCCAAGTGATTGACACGTACACGCAAGACAATATGATTTACTTTGAAAGCACCGTGACAAAAAATGATCACGCCTATTACAAGTCGTTTGGCGCCAAATCGATTGGCGAGACAACCATTGGCGGGATCAGTAATATGTTTTTTGTTTTTGAGAAAAAAGGAAATGAAATTTAAAAATAATGAGTGATGAATGCCAGAAGTAAAATAAAGAATCCAAAAAATCCGCTCATAAAGATATATGGGCGAATTTTTTTCTTGGAGTTATCTGTCTTTAAATAATCCGTTGAACCCAGCCAAATCATTCCGATTTGAAATGAAAACAGCCCAAATAAGGAAATGAAAACGTGCACTGGAAGGAGCAACAGATAATTTGCCGGATTGTCCCATCCGCCTGAAATAAAAAGGATGAATATCACAACAAACAGGACTGTTGTCAATAATACCGATTTTTTAAAATTTTGAGAAAACAGTCCATATAAGGCCGGACTAAAGACAAAAAGAGAAACTAAAAATGCGCCGCATGCGCGTCCGATCAAGTTTGGAAGACCAAAATAGGAATAAGCCATATTGTCAAGTCCCATCAAAAAAAACAAAATCACTGATAAAAGAATCGTTCCGATCAAGGCGAAATTGTTTGTTTTTTCACTTTGGTTAAATATTCCTGTCATTTTATCTTAGTCCAAATTTATCAAAATAAATGTCAAGAGATTTGCCAAAAAAAACATGAGTGAAAGAGATTTGTAAAATGTATTTTTCTTTGAATCAGAATCATTTTTTGCCATAAAATATCCGGCCAAACCGTTCAAAATCCCCAGACATAAAGAGGCCGTCAAAATTATTATTTGTGTGATTATATCCGGTCGCCATGTTGCTATTCCTAAACATAAAAGAACGGTCAAAAATCCAAGCGCAAAAGATTTTTTTGGGTTTTTTGAAATGAATCCGTAAATGATTCCGGTTGGGATTATTGTTAATATGAGAAGAAAGTAAACGATTCCACTGTAGAATGTTGATTCTAATGTAAATAACACACCGGTAATGATGCTCAATCCTAAAATAAGAACAAACAGGATGTTGTTCAATTTTTCATTTTGATTGGAATTTTGATTGGAGAGACCGCTCATTTTACCCCTTCTGGAATAAAAAAAGAAAAGGGAAGCATTACTTCCCCCAATCCATTAATTTTCACGAACGTCGTAAGTTGAAACAAATCGTTCTCGTTCTTGGATTTTTTGATTTTCAAATGCTTTTAAGGTTTCTTGATATTCCGATGTTTTTTCAATATTTTCAGATTTAACGGAGTCTGTTTTGATTTCAACATTGGAATTCGGACCGGTAATTAAAAGCGAACCATCCGGTTGGGCATAGGCGTAAAAGATGTAAATTTTACCTTCTTCCGGTAAGAAATCGTCTTCCGGTAAGATGTAATATTTTCTATCCTTGGTAATTCCGCCTTCTTTTAAAACAGGAATGGATTGATTTTGAACCAATTCTCCCTTAATATTTTCAACAACGGTGATGTAGTAGTTTGTATACGGGTCTCCGACTTCAACTTCTTTTATTTTACCATTTTCTTCAACCTCAATCATAACCGGAAACTTATATTCCGTGCCAGCGATTTTATCGACTTTGCCGACAAAAACATAATCAGCACTGCCGGCAAGTTCTTTGGGATCAGAAACGTTGATCACATACGTTGCATTTGTGTAATAAGTCGGAATCTCTTGAGATTTATTTGTATCAAATCCAAAATAACTGCTTAGCGTGTAATGTTTTTCATATTCGTTGGTAAAACAAATCTTTTCGTCTGTAATAAGCGGCGTCCCTGTTTTTTGAACAAAAACAATTGGCACATTTGAAAGCCCTTCCTCTTGAGCATGTGTTTCAATGATTTGAACCATCTTTCCCAAATCTTCCGTTGTCGTTTCCGGATTCACGCGAATGGTGATAAAACCACGAATATAACTCGTATGATTGAAAACATATCCATTGTTCTTTTCAAGAAGAACGGCAAGGTCGGGGTCTTCTTTCAATGCTTTTGTCACATTTTGAATAGATGTCCACCAATCAGCAGCATCTTCCAGAATCATTGACCTAAATGCAACATCAGGTTCATTGACATAAATCGGATCTTGTTCAAAAACAGGAAAAGCTCCGTAAAATGAAATCGTATTGTCGGAGTGGGCCTGTCTGTCAAAAACTTGTGATCCTTCGGACCATGTATATAACATCATCTTTTCCTGTTCATTGGCGTCACATACCCTTTCTTTTTCAGTTACCGTCCATCCGTGAAATTCCAGATAAATTCCGGCCAAAAGAACAAGTACAAAAGCACAAAGTAAAACAATCGCTATCAATTTTGAGTTTTTATCCAATCTGACACACCACCCTCTAAAATAAATTTAACAATAAAAAGTAGAATGAATGTACTATTATAATAAATGAGGGGTCTTTCTAAAAATTTTAATAAATTTGGATATATATTTTGTGAAAAATTTAATTGCTGATAAACCTCCAAACCACATAAATTAAATTCAACTGTTATCTCCTCGATAAAAAAAGGCGCCAAAGCGCCTTTTTCTTTTTTAAATCAAATAATTAGAAAAGATGATTCAGGTTTAAATCTGAACCCAAATTCAAAAAATTAAACTCTCATATCGATTTTCATCTTTTCAAGAGCGGACAAGTACTGAATTTCTTCGCCTTCCTTGACTTTTCCCATATATTCTTCCGGAATCGGAATTTCAAAGGTGGTGAAGTCGGCGAGGTCCATGATTTGCGCCATGTTGCCGGAGATGGACAAGACTTGAGCGCTTTTTCTCTCGACGATCGGGACGTAAACTTTGGTCGAAACTGAACTCACGGTGGAGCGTTTCTGGTTGTCAAAGATGCCGATGGCGTCAATTCTTGCTTTGGCGGCGCCGTGCTTTCCGGGTTTGGATTTGGCGATGCTTTTGATAATGCAGGCTTCGTCGTCAATGATAACGTATCTGCCTTCTTTTAATTCCTTCACTTCAACTTGTTCTTTCATGTAATATTCCTCTCAAAAACGGGATTAACGTGATAAATAGAATAGATTTTAATCGAATTTCAAAAAAATGGAACTCTCAATAATAATCTGTGTAATTGATTACGTTTAAACAGAAGAAGGAGTATATAACGCTTTTTCTAAAAGAAAATTCCTCGCTGCGCTCGAAATTTTCCATGGGCGGTGGGAGTCTGAATCCGTAAAGTCGCTTCTCGAATGGCCCCTGATCGCTCTAAGTTTGGTTTTTTCTTGTTCCCGTTTTGCACCTTTGCGTTTCTAACAATACAGGTTTTTCCTGTTCCGGTTTTGCACCTTTGCGTTTCTAACAATACAGGTTTTTCCTGTTCCCGTTTTGCATCTTTGTGTTTCTAACAATACAGGTTTTTCCTGTTCCGGTTTTGCACCTTTGCGTTTCTAACAATACAGGTTTTTCTTGTTCCCGTTTTGCACCTTTGTGTTTCTAACAATACAGTTTTTTCTTGCTCCCGTTTTGCATCTTTTGTTTTCCAACAATACACATGTTTACTTGTTCCAATTTGAATCTACTGCCAACTATTCCAATCCAAAATGTACGCGGTATCCGCTTAAACAGACGCTTTGCGTCTGTTTAAGCGTGATGATTTTCTTGGGATTACAAAAAAAGCGGACCTGAAACTATAAAATTAAATAAAAATCGAATCCGTCAACAACGAACGTTGAAAAAATCAACCCCAAGGTTTTGAAATCCAAAAGAAGAACCATCACCATAACGCGCGCGCACGCAGCGCCGCCCAAAAAAGAAAAAAGAAGATTTGAGACAATCAAATCTCAAACCCAACTTCCGATCTCGGTTTAATTTGAACCAAAATGTAGTCGTTCAACTTTGATTTTGTAATGTCGGCAATATCGCAAAGCTTCGGCCCTTCGTCGAATTCCACATTTTCCACTTTCTCGTGGAACAAATCGTACGGCAGCTTCACACGAATGCCGGACAATTTCAGCGACAACGGCGCCGGCGCCAAACTGAGTCCGATTTCAGGAACCTGGTTTTCAATTTCTTTCATCGCCCGCGCCGGAAGCACGGCCGGCGGATCGCGTGCAATCTCGTCGCGCATTTTATCGGCAAGTTCCGACACTTTTTCATTCAAAACGTCCAAGGAATCAATTTCATCCGCGCCGCGCAAGCGGTGAGACAAGCGCCCGAGGCGCCCGACATAAACGTCTGCGCCGTCAATGTCTTCCACATTAATGTCCGTCGGACCGCCGGTGGCGACAATCGGAATCTCAATGCCTTCAAAAAGGCGGGGCTTGTGGTACATAATACAATCCTTAAACGAGCCGAGACAAAAAACGGAAATGTCATGCTCGTTGATCAGGCGCCGTTCATAATCGTCATTCAAGGACACGCGCTTTCCCATGCCGCGGGCCAAACCGATCATCGTCGTTTTCGCGCCCGGGTGGCGTAAATATTCTGCAATGTCGCACGCGGAGTGCGGCAAGTGGTGAGACGCCAAGGTCGGCGACACAACGGCAATCTCAACGCCGGTCAGTGGTGATTTTGTCAGTGATCCGAGCAGCTTTTTCGCGAGTTCCTCAAGCAGAGGCACGTCCTCGCGCGGCACCATCATGTCCATCGTGACTTCCGCAACGGAAACCATCTTGGACACCAAATAACCGCCGACGTCTTCCAATAATTCGATCACAAGACCGTGCTTGTAAACGCCGCCGTTAAACACATAAGGCTCAAAAACCGTCATGACGCTTCCTCCTCTCTGTTCACGCGTTCACGTTTCTCTTTTCCTTCCGTCAGTCTCGATTCCCGGGAACCCGGCTGCTTGGCCACCTGTCCGCTTTCCGCCGCTTCCGAACCGACCTTGACGGTTTTCAGTTCTTCCACCATTTGTTCGCCGCGCGCCAGCCATTCCTTTTCCAAAATGTCTTCCGACGCGACAAACAAAAACTCATTGTTCTCAAACGTGTGGTAGCGAACACGGAATCCTTCCGGAACGGCCCGAATCGCAAATTCAATCAAATTGGAATGTAAACTCTGGGACGGATTCGCAATGATTTCATTTTGAATCTTGCTCACTTCCGCCACCGGATCGTCCGTTGAAACCAAAATCGTCCAGCGGTCCGCCTGGTTCACATTGGCCGGCGTGTACGTGTTCCATAAAAACTGTGTCAGCTCCGGCATATATTTTTCCCGCTCAATCGACAGGCTCACAAAACCTTTTCCGCCTTCGTAAGCCGTCTCCACCTTGGACATATCCGAAACCCGTATCGGAATTTCGACGTCGCGCAAAAGAATCGCCATAATAAAAAGCGCTTTTTTCGGAACGACTTCCACCCGGATCCGGCCGATTGCGGACGCGAGACGCAAATCCGACATCACGTCGGCGATAATGTCGTGGTACACAAGCGCTTCGCTCGGCACTTCCGAATCCACGACAAAATACTCCAGCGGTTCCATAACGGCCATGCGCTCAATCCTCCACAAATCCGGATGACAAAAGTGCAGCGCCAACCGCGCCGATATATTGCGAATTTTTCGGAACCACAACTTTCACATTGAGAAGGTCGCCCAGCTCCCGCGGGACGCCCTTAATCAAAGACGAACCGCCGACCAAAATGACCGGCTCTCTCACGTCTACTTCCTGCAATTGCTGCTGGAAAATCTGTTCGACCACACTGCGGCAAGCCGCTGCAGCGACGTCTTTGGGCAGCGAACCCTTTGCCAGCGAATTGACTAACGACTGCGTTCCGAAAACGATACAGTAACTGTTCATGTTGACTTTCTTCTGGTCGCCTTGCATCGCCAAGTCGCCCAGTTCCGTAATGTCGACATTCAAACGCTTGGCCACCGTTTCAAAGAAACGCCCCGAAGCGCCGGCGCAAATGCCGCCCATCGTGAACATGCCGGGAATACCGTCTTCCACGGAAATGGCTTTGTTGTCCATGCCGCCGATATCAATGACGGTTGCCGGACCTTTCTGACAGTCTGCCAAATAAACGGCGCCCTTCGAGTTCACCGTGATTTCTTCCTGAACTAAATCCGCGTTAAAGCCTTCGCCGACCAAGTATCGGCCGTAACCGGTGGTCCCGAGCGCCTGAACATCTTCGCGTTTGATGCCGGCCATTTCCAATGCCGCCGAATAAGCCGCTTCCGCGCTGGCAATCACTTCGTTGGTCGGCACCCAGCCGAACCCGACGATCTGGTTGTCCTTCATCACAACCGCTTTCGTGGTCGTCGATCCGGAATCAATGCCGGCCGTAATGCCGTGCTGCGTTTCGCGAGCCAGCAAGTGGCGGCGCTTGGCAATCGTCGTCAGCGCTTCAAAACGGGTGTAAAGCGTCGCAGCGTCCGTCTGTTCCGTAAACGAATAACTGATCACCGGAATGTCGGAATACTTGTGAATGTAGCGTCGAACCTCGTTTCTGACGATGGCCGCTTCCGCGCACCGGAAACAGGTTGTAATAAAAACGCCGTCCGCCATGGTTTCGCCGCGAACGACCGCTTGCGCGCGCGCCATCATGAGTCGCAGATCGCCGCTGGCCGCGTCAATACCGAAATCCTTTCCGATCGTGTCAAGGCTTTCTATTTCAATTTCCGGATAAATGAATTCCGCATTCACTTTCGCCGCCGCCGCTTCAAAAGCCGGCTGAACGCCGCCGTATTCGGTGCCGCAGGAAACGAGCGCAATCTTCACTTTTGCCTCCTTCTTTTCCTTTTTCGGCGCAACGGTCTCCGGTCCTTTTTCGAAGTTTTTCGGCGGTTCCGAATCCAAACATAATTTTTCTTCGCCGGCATTTGCCATCTTCAGCGGTGCAATTTTGCTCTTGTCGCTCATTTTATTCACCGCCTTGGGCGTTGACGCTGTCTTTGGGAATCGTTTTCAAGAAATCCATTACGGTGTACACAAATTCATGCATTTGCTCTTCATTTTGCGGATATTTGATTTCCAGAATCGCTTTGCGGTCCAGAAGCGTCCGCACCTGGTATTTGGACAGTTCGTTTGTCCGGTTGCAGCCGGAGCAGCCGAAATCCGCCGGTGCGCCTTCAACGATAATCGCCGCTTCGGATTTTTCTGCGAGCGGTCCGAGAAGCGCCATGCGTCCGCGAACGCCGGCCGGCACTTCAATCGCCGCGTATTTCAGACCGGCTTTCGGGTCTTCCGCCGTAATGTTGAGCGGCGGGGAATCCACACTGAGTTTTGTCACTTTTTCACGAACTTGGTTCATGATAACCAACGGCTCGTGACCGGAACGGGTGACCAGATCCGCTAAAATAAAACTGTTTGTCGGATAGACGAAAATTTTTGCCAAAACATCCACCTCATATTGAAAATATTACTTTTTTAATTTTAATTAACGTTCATAAGTGTCTTCTGATAGAGGAAATTCAAAGCCAAATTTCATACACATTAGTTTGGCAATTCTTACAGATGGGGTCCAACCTCCACAACAGGATGGACTTAAAGCGATTGTAATCATTTCAATAAATTCCATATTTTCTATTAGTTTATCGCAAAGCATTTCGATAAACTCATCATTGATAAATTGAATTATTTTTTGTTGTTCGCTCTCTTCATCTTTTATAAAAAAATAATCAATATCAATGTTAACAATCCAACGGTTTTTATCTCTAGTTGAATTAAATTCTAAGTCTTCTATGAATTGACATAGTTCTGTTACGGATAAAGTATCAATGCTAAAGCGCTCCTGGTTAAGGTCTAAACTAGGGTTTGAACGTTTCTCCAAATACTAAGGATATGCATATGAAGCTAAATGTCTATCTCTATAACCATGACATGAAAAAATACGTCTTTTAAACCACTGGGGAAATACTTGATAAACCAATGAAATGTAATTATCCCATTGGAATAATTGGCATCTATGCAGTGGATTACCCTCAAATTTTAGATCTATAAATGAGTCTAGATCCATTTTTTGATTATCTGATATTAATTTAGGATAATTTCCCAATAGATCTTTTGGAAATGGTCCTCCCAAATCATAATGCTGGTCAATGTGAAAATAGTTATAATCTTTGGAAGCGTCTAACTTTTGAAGCCACACATAGGCAGCAGCGAGGTGGTTATCCATTACATATATATTCCCCCTATTGAATAATAGGTTTAATTTTGTATTTGGCCTATCATCTTCTAATCTATTCGGTGGATTTTTTATCCATCCCATAATTTAACTCCTGTATGTGTTATTCTTTTTTACTTGAATCATCTTCATTCAATGTCTCGTTGATGAAATCTTCCATCTTAAAGGACGACGGTTTTTTCGGCCAGTTCGCCGGCGCCTTTTGGACGCCTTCGTCGTAATCGTCAAGCGCTTCGCCGACTTCGCCCATGCGTGAAATTTCGGCGTGCAGCGTATAGAATCCGGGACGTTGTCCACCGTTTCGAGTCGCGCGGCAGCGCCGCTTGTCGCCGGCCGGGAAGCCGCGGTCTTTGACGAAAATATGGTTGTAATCCAAAGCTTGAACCGCTTTCACGACGGCGTTCACATTCTCCTCTTTGCCCGTGATCACGAGCCCGTAACAGGTTTCTTTGAGAGACACCGGATAACCGGCGGCGTAAGCCGCTTGGGCGGCGTCGGCGGGCAGAACTTTGTCGGAACTGACGGCGATAATTTTGGTAATTTCGTTGGATTTGGATTCGTTTTCCGTTTCCGGCGCATCGGTTGCTGCCGGATTTTCCGTTTGGCTCGTCATTTCTTTTCCTCCGGTTGTATTGATTCCGGTCCGTCTGCGCCCGGTTCTTCCATGTCCGCTTCATCGTCGTCTTTCAGGCCGAGGAGCAGGCGTTTGGCGCTTTCGCCATAAACTTCTTTGATGTAAATGCGGTCGCCCTCTTGCAAATTTTTCAAATTCTCGGGGTTGAGCACTTTTCCGATGATGTTGGTCGCGCCGAATTTTTCGCCGGTCGGGCCGAACATGGTTTCATCGACCAAGCGGACGCCGACATAACCCATTCTTTTGGCGGATTGGTTGGTAATGCCCAAGTCGCAGGCTTTCACCATGTCGGTGGGTACGTTTTCCGGCATGATTTCTTTGTATTTTTCCGCCTGTTTTTCGGCTTTGAAAATGTAAGTGTCGTCGTAAATCATTGACGACGGCAGCGCGCCGATCGGTTTTGTTTTCAGTTCGATCGCGTGCCTGAAAAACTCAATGGTTTTGGGCGCCAGGTCGTAATAAAATTCCACTTCAATCAATTTGGACCGCGCAACGGCGGTGACTTTGACTTCGCCCTGCTGAAGCACTTCCAATGATGTTCCCGGTGTTTGCTGAACAATCACATTGTCGGGACCGTCGTATCCGTCATGGGTAAATTTCACGTCGATGGAATCAAGCAACGCTTTGGACTCTTCAATCGTGTGTCCGAGAAGCATAATGTATGGCGGAGACGTTTCCACGGAGAATTTGTCGCCCGGTGCCGTAAAATAAGGCAGTTCCATCCCGTAAATCACATGGCCGATCACGGAGTGCAGGAGGCTGGACGCCCGGTTGGCGGTGGAAATGTAAATGCGTCCGCGTCCGGTGCCGGCGGTCCGCAGCGACACGGCGCCGATTTTGCGCGGTTCGAAGTTTTCGTAGTCGCACGGTTCGCCTTTGAGTGTGTCGTCGGAGCGGAAAGCAAAAGCGGTTGAGTTGATTTGGAACGTTCCGTCTTTTGTGAGCGCGTAAAACGTTTCGGCGCCGCTCGGGGAATGCGGGGACAGTTCAATTTCGGCAAACGTAATCAAACGGTCGCCGTCTTCCAATTTTGTGGATAAATCGGATGTGCAGAAGCCTTGAAGGGCGGATTCTTCTTTGACGTAAGGTTCCACCGATTCGATGACGTCGCCGCGCTGCAGCTTTTCCAAATTGGTCCGGCCGGCGATCAGTGTCGCAAAGACGCCGTCGGAAGGCGTTCCGTATTCGGCGTAATGTTCTTTTTTACAAATAATCAGTGTGGTTTGGGACGGATCAAATCCGCCGGCGCCGAGGAACACATCGTATTTCCGGTAGCGTTTGATCCCTTTGGATACGTCGTAATCGCAGTCAAACGGGCCGAATGAAACGGCATTTTGATTCTCCAGAAGAACCGGATGCTTCAAATCTTTGTATTTTTCCAGCCATATTTTCGCCGAAACAGATGCCGGATCCTTGAGCTCAATGATCAAAACGCCTTTGGACGTTTTAATCGTGAATTCTTTGGTCGGCGCTGCGTCTTCTTTGGCTGTCTTTTTGACAATGCAAACCGACGCGCCGGGCGCATAAGGGTGGCCGAAATGCGGCACGGCGTCGGCGAGTGTTGCGCCGGCTTTGACCGTTTTTGCGGCGCCGTCAATTTCAACATTTATTTCTGCCATAATTTCAAATCTCCCTCAAAGATGATTTTACGATGACGATTACGATGATTCGTGATGATTCGATTGATGTTGTCAGACGCAGTATCCGCTGTCCGTATTAACGTCGCCTTTTGATTCGTCCTTTTCGGCGAATTCATCCAATTCAGCTTTGCCTGGTCCTTTTCCTTTTTTGTTTTTGTCGGCGTCGTCTTTGTCTTTTTCGCCGGGTTTGCACTTTTTCACGGCGTCTTTTTCACCCATCAGATGCGCGACGATGTCTTTGGGCTCGCCCGTGGCGACAATTTTTCCGTCCTTCATGAAGGCGACGCGGTCGCAAACTTCTTGAACGAAATCCATGTCGTGGGACACGATAATAAACGTTTCACCCAGCTTTTCGCGGGCGTTTAAAATGGAATTGGTCACGGACGCCCGGGTCAGCGGGTCCATGGTGCCGGTCGGCTCGTCCATAATCACAATCAACGGCTCTTTCATCAACACTTGCGCCATCGCGACGCGGTGGCGTTCGCCTTCGCTGAGTTCGGACGCATGTTTTTCCAGAATGCTTTTGGCGGCTGTTTCCGTAAATCCGGCGACTTTGAGCGCTTGAATCGCTTTTCGGACGCCGAGTTCGTACGGGAGGTCCAAGCTGATGGATTCGGTTAAATTTTCAATGATGCAGCTGTGCGGGTACAAGCTGTATTCCTGATAGAGGATGCCCATATATTTGGAGGCGCGGCCTTTTTGATTCACGCCGGGAATGGTCATGTCGACCCATTCTTCGCCGATGCGGACGTTGATTGCGCCGGAGGTCGGCGGTAAAACGCCGATGAGCATTTTGGACGTGGATGTTTTTCCGGCGCCGGAAAGACCGATGAGGCCGAAAATTTCTTTTTCGTAGACGTCAAAAGAGATGTCGTCGACGGCACGGACGACGCCGCGGTCGACCGACACGAATTTTTTGGTCAGGTGTTCGACTTTAATGATGGGTTCGCCGAAGCTGTCCGGTTTTTTGACGTCGATTTCGGCGTGGCTGCGCATGAACCGGCTGACGATTTCTTTCGGGTCGCCGATGTCGACGACTTCGCCGTTGTCGAGCAGCACGGCTTTGTGGGCGAGTTCTAAAATCACATCCGGCCAGTGGGATGTGATAATCATGGACATTTTTCGGGTTTCGACGGCGTTCATGATCACTTGGTGCACGAGTTCCGCATTCATCGGGTCCAGTGTTCCGGTCGGTTCGTCGGCGAGCAGAATGAGCGGCTCTTTCACGAGCTGGCGGGCGAGAACGACGCGCTGCTTTTCGCCGCCGGAGAGTTCGCGGGCGATGTGAAGCATCCGGTGGGACATGTTGACTTCTTCGAGAAGGTCGGCCGCTTTTTTAATTGTGTCCGTTCCCTGGTAACCGACTTCTGTGAGCGCGTTTAAAATGTTGGTGAGAACGCTGTCGTCGCCGTAAAGGGCGAACGTGCGCTGAATCATAATGGAAATGCGTTTCGTCACGTCTTTTCTTTCTTCGTCGTAAAGTCCGGACGCGACAAAGTCAACGGTGTAAGGTTTTAATTTTTCGCCGCATCCGCAGCTGCAAGTTTGTCCGGCCATGCTTGAAAATTCAACGCGGTGACAGCCGTCGCATTTGGAAATGTGGTATAATACTTCGCCGGTGATGTGTCCGACGTGTTCCGTTCCTCTTAAGACGTGCATTAAAATTGTTTTTCCGGCGCCGCTTTTTCCGAGGATGCCGATGACTTCGCCTTCTTCAACCGTTAAATTAACGTTTTTGAGGACAAATTTGCCGTCAAAATCCACGGACAGATTTTTGACCTCAATAAATGCTGACATTAAAATTTTCCTCCGTAATCATTTTCATTGAATCGATGTCGATTTTATCTTAATTTGGGGTGGCTTCATCATTCATATGTAATGTAATGAAATGTGATTTCTATTTTATGAGATTCTATTAATAATCTGTGACTGAAATATCTACGACAATATCATCTTGCCGATTTATATTAAATTGCCTCTATTTATATCTTCATTTTTTAATAATAATATGAGAAAAAGAGTTTTCACTAAATAGGAATTATTCCTATTTAATGGTTTTTAGATTTATTTCGTTTTTTATTTTTAATACTTTTAATATTTTTAATTGGTCTGCATTTCAGAAATCTTTGAGAATATCGACGCATTGTCCCAAATCATCGACGACGAAATCAGCCGATTCTTTCAGTTCGTCCGGCGTGTGGTAATTGTGCCGGCTGATGAGTATGCCGCAGTCGGCGGCTTCCAGCGCCAACATATCGTTGAGGCCGTCGCCGACCATGGCGACAAACGGATAATGGTTTTCGAGGTCCAGAATAATTTCGAGTTTGCGTTGGTCGTTGCGCAGTCCAAAGACGTTTTCGTCCGGAATGCCCAGCTTTTCGGACACGCGGTACAGATTATCGAAATTGTCGCCCGACGCGATAAAGATGTCGTATTCGTTCCGAAGCGCGTCCATGACGTGGCGCGCGTTGTCGAACAATTTTCCGCCCGTGCTCATCACGTAGGAAATTTTATCGACGCGGGCGTCGGCGACGAATCCGGAAACTTCGTAAATGATGTCGTCAAAAAAGTCGACGGCTTTTTGGTTTGTTTCATGGAAATGGGCGATTTGCGTTTCGTCCGACAAAAGGATTCGGGAAATGTCGCCGGTTTCAAAACCTTTGGTGGCGTAGGCGACGCCGAACGGGATTTGTTCCGTCCGTAAAAAGTCGGACAGCAGCAATTCCGGGTCTTGGTCTTTGATGAGATCGACCGGCGCGTCTAAAATCACCAGTCCGCAACGTTCCGTTTTGGAAACGAGCTGTAAATTGTCGGCTTCGGAAAGCACCGTTCCCGATTCCATTTCTTTGGTGACGCGGTACATTTCGACCAGCGTTCCCGCACAGTCAAAAACGACCGCTTTTTGTTTAAAAGATTCCATGATGTGAAAAGTCT
This sequence comes from Methanolapillus africanus, assembly GCF_032714475.1. Lineage (NCBI taxonomy): Archaea > Methanobacteriati > Methanobacteriota > Methanomicrobia > Methanosarcinales > Methanosarcinaceae > Methanolapillus > Methanolapillus africanus. The sequence goes on from NZ_JAWDKD010000003.1 coordinate 45,608, forward strand.
AAGTTTGACTATAAACCTTTGCAATTTCATCTTTTTTGGCGAGCGGCATGCGCGCGCGTTATGGCGATACTTTTTCTTTTGTATTTCAAAACCTGTTGGCAGTTTTTTGTTTGTTTTTCTTTTAATTTGGGGTTGCTTTTTCCCAATTTACTCCCAAGAAAACCGTCCCGCTTAAACAGACGCAAAGCGTCTGTTTAAGCGGGTACCGTATGCAATCAGATGCAGCACAGCACAAAAAATTGTTACAAACCGGAACAAGAATCATGTATATTATTAGAAGCGGCTGGTGCAAATCGGATTAGGAAATATGTGTATTGTTAGAAACAGTTGATGCAAAACGGATTAGGAAACATGTGTATTGTTAGAAACAGTTGATGCAAAACGGATTAGGAAACATGTGTATTGTTAGAAACAGTAGATGCAAAACGGTACCAAGAAAACAACTGTATTTTTAGAAACGCTGATGTAAAACGGTACCAAGAAAGACCTGTATTTTTGGAAACAACAGATACAAACTGCAATCTAAAAAACAGTCACCTGCAGATGCAATCTGAAAACAGTCACCTGTAGGTGCAACTGAAATTTAAAAAACAGAAAATGCAAACTGAAACAGATAACTTGAAAAAAGGAAAATTGTTGAAAAATTGATTTCTCAATTTTTCATTTTGTTGAATCAGAAATGAGAAGTTAGTTTTCAATAACTTCTTCAATTTCAACGACTTCGATTGTCTCGTTGCCGGCCGCATCGACTTCTTCGACGACGATGACTTCTTCAACAACGGTTGCTTGTTGCGGAACTCTTCTCTGGCTCGGTGTTTTGATGACTTCGGTCTTGCGGACTTCGACACGTCTGAGCGGGTAGATGTTTTTGGTTTGCTTGTAGATCGCGGAGGACATCTTTCCGGTGACGATTTCTTGGATCAAGTCTTCGAAGTTGGATTTGACGGCGCGGCGAACCACGATTCTGGTCATCAAGTTGCGGATGGCTTTGATCTGGCTGGTTCTGGCTCTCTTGACGGTGAAGCAGGTCGGTTTGATGGAAACGATGTATCCGTCTGCGGTTCTGACGGTCAGCATCGCGTCGATCTTGGACGTTTGGCGCTTCACGATGGAGCGGAGGTAGTCGTTGGTGAGCATGTGGCCCAAAAAGGCGGTTTCAGCGACATCGCCGTTGACGCGGACGACTCTGAATCTCATTTTCATGTTGTTTTTGGACATGTCGTTGGTCATTTCGCCGACGGTGGTTTCGATGATTCTGTCAATCATCAAAGCCGGGTCGGAAGCAACGGTTTGTCCGACGACGGTTCTGTTTAAGAATTCCGGGGCGACGATGTTGTACCATTTCTTCTCTTTCCAGCTGTCCACTTTCTTTTGTTGTTTTCTTGCCATAATTGGTTCCTCCGATTGTGAGATTAAACTTTATTTTAATTTATTTTAATTTTTAATTTATTTCTTAATTTTTCATTTTTGAGACACGACTCAATAAAGGATGAATGAATAAAGCAAAGATTGTTAAAAACGTTATAATGAATTGTCAAAATTATTATAATCGATTTAAGAATCGGTTGGCTTTAAAATTCGGTTTGCCTTTGGACAACGCCGCCATCATGATGATTCAAATCAAAAGTGCAGACTGTTGTCTCTCGAATTTTCAAGAGCCGCTGTGATTCCGAAAAACGGAATCGGGATAAATAAGAATAAAATTTGGATTGGCGAGGTGAAAAGTCTTTTTTCGTATATAAAGAATATGGTTCATAAAATTATGAAAAAATAGGGGAAGATCGGAATGATTTCAAATTCCATTCCTTTCATCCGATATGAATTTATTGTTTACTTTGAAACCTGTTCACATTTCATGACGCCGGTTCAGAAACAAACCGGTGATTGCATCCGTGCTTGAACGGATGTCATATTTTGAACGGGCGTCATTATAAACGACGGATCTCGCAATTTCTTTGGCGGAAACGATGGCGGATTTTGACGTTTGATTGGCAGCGGATTTCGCCAGCAAAAACAAAATGTATGGAATGTACATCACAACAATTCCCAGAGACACTTTTTTGGAAAAAACCATGGTCATGTCCGTTAAAGCCAGCGTTGATATGACGGCCAATCCGGTCCATGTGATGATTTTGATGGGATCGGTCGATTCAAACAAATGAACCAGCGGCCAAGATAAGCACAACGTTGCCATGTATCCGATCAAAAACAGCGTCATGAAGTATCCGGTCAAAACAACCATGCTGACTGCCATTTGTTTAAAGACGCTTGTTGCGGAAATATCATTTTTCATCTCTTCTCCTCCTTTTTTCAAATTTTTATTTCAATAGATCGTTTCTTTTTTCAAGTCTTTGCGAAAGTCTTTGAGGACAAAAGCAATGCCGATTCCCGTGAAAAAGATCAGTAAAGCCACGGATGAAAATCCGGCGATGTTTTTCAAGACGATCGACCAATAATCGTTTTCAAGGCCGAGTTCCGTTGAAACCCGCATGATCAGAGCCGTTGCCGCCAGCAGAAATAAAACACAAATCGTTCCCATCGTCATGGAAATCAGAAAATTCCCCAGATAATAGAAATTCAATAGTGTTGCCGACAAAAATCTTTCAAACATCAGGTCATCCTCCGGATCTAAACTATTTTGGATGCAGTATTTACTCTGTAAAACCTGATGTTATTTACGTCTTTCTATTTAATTTTATAGAGTAAAAAAGATACTAATGAATTAGATAGAATCTGTTTTAGATAATATGAAAATAGAAAAAATAGAATAAACTGAAATAAAAACAAAATAAAAACAAAATAAAAACAAAATTTAAAAAGCAGAAACAAAACAGTCAATAAAATGAGCAAAATAATAAAAAAAGAATCAAAAGAAGTCAATCAGACTTCTTCCGCTTCAAACATTTCTTTTCCTTCGCCGCAAATCGGGCAGCACCAGTCGTCCGGCAAGTCTTCAAACGGTGTCTCTTCATCGTAAATGTAGCCGCAAACTGTGCAAACGTATTGAATCGCCATATTTTTCACAATCTCCTTTTATTTTTCTTACTGAAACCTTGTTTATATTCTAAATATATTTAATTTTCTTTTAAAAATTTTTAAAAATTAAATTTCTTTTAGGATGAAATTTTCCTTTCCTTCGCCGCAAGTCGGACACATCCAGTCTTCCGGCAGCTGTTCAAACGGAATGTCGCCGTCGTAAATATGTCCGCAAACGCTGCAAACGTAAGCCATTCTCTTTTCTTTGGCGGCGCCGGCCGTTGCGTTTGTTTTGTCTCCTGCGTCGTTTTCGTCCGCTGGTTTCGTCGGGTCGGGGACATCTTCTGTGAGGTGCGTCGGAGCGTTTTTGGGAGCGTTTCCTTTGATCACATGATGGTAGTATGCGTAAGTCATCGGCGTTTCCCGGTCCAAAACGCCGGAATCCAATACCTTTGAAATGAAAACAGTATGTGTCGGAAGTTCAACGGTTTCCATGACCTCGCACTCCAGCCAGCCGCATGTTTTTTCGGTGACGTACGGCAAATTCGACGGCAGCATTTTGTATTGGAAATTCTCAAACTTGTTGATTTTGCGTCCGGAACGGAAGCCGAACGTGTTGATGACGGCAACCGGCGTGTTTTCGGAAATGATCGATGCCGTGAACGTTTTTTCTTTCATGATGAGGTCATGCGTGTAATTGTCTTTGCTGACGCTGACGCCGATGATCGGCGGTTCTGACGTCAATTGAAAAACGGTGTTGACGATGCACCCGGAATAATTGTCGCCGTTTCGGGTTGCTAAGACATACATGCCGTAAGTGAGTGTTCGAAATACTGATTTGTCCATAATCTTCCCCTCTTGGTGTAAATCAATTATAGATGATGTAAAATAATGTCAATGAGACAAAAACCGTGAAAAAACAATTTATTCAAATTGTTTTTCCTCGTTCTTATTGTTTTTGTTTTCGTTATGTTTCGTTATTGGTTTTTTCGTTTTTTAAAATGATGTGAACAAACATATCTATAAGACTTGCCTTTATTAATAATTATTCCTATTAAGGTCAGTTATATTTATTAGAATATTTTTATATAATTTGATTCAATTCTTTAATTTGTGATTCAAATGTCATTTTCATTTTCATCTTCATCATCTCAAACCCTTAAAACCGCTTACTTCGCTTCCGGATGTTTCTGGGGAACTGAATATCATTTTCAAAAAAAGCCGGGCATCGTTTCCACGACAGTCGGCTATACCGGCGGCTGTGTTTCGTCACCGTCTTATCCGTTGGTCTGCACCGGAAAAACCGGACATGTGGAAGCGGGTGAAGTCGTTTATGATGAAAATCTCGTCTCTTATGAAGATCTGGTCCGCTTGTTCTTTGAAACACATGATTTTACGCAAAAAAACGGACAAGGTCCCGACATCGGGTCTCAGTATTTGTCCCGGATCTATTACACGGACGATTCACAAAAACAAATGGCGGAAAAATATGTTCAGATTCTGACGAATCTCGGATACGATGTCGCCACCGAAATCTTGCCGGCGGAACCGTTTTGGAAAGCGGAAGATTATCATCAACAGTATTATTCCAAAAAGAACGGGACGCCTTACTGCCACGTTTATCGGAAGATATTTTAAGAAACAAGTATTCATTTCAGATTGAGTCGGCTGTTTTTATTTTGAAATCAGTGTCATCTGTTTCCAACAATACAGGTTTTTCTTGGAACCGTTTTGTATCAACTGTTTTGAACAATACAGGGGTTTATTGGTACCGTTTTCCATCTTCTGTTTCCTGACAATACACGTTTCACTTGTTCCAATTTGCATCTGCTGTCAGCTATTCCAATCCCAATTGTATGCGGTATCCGCTTAAACAGACGCAAAGCGTCTGTTTAAGCGGGGTGGTTTGCTTGAAAGATAAAAAATGAGATAAAATATGAAATAAAAAAGAAACCGCCCCTTGCTTTTGGATGAATCGTCAAAAACGATCGCCATAACGCGCGCGCCGCCGCTCAAAAACAAAAAGATTTTTTTCATTTGTTAAAAGCCGGACAAACCGGTGAAAATTCGCACCAGCGGCAAGCACTCCCAACGCAGGCCGGAAAATCGTTTTCCCAGGACGCCAGCTCAATCGTTTGGATGAGGGTCACAATATTCTTTTTCAAGTTTTCCAATTCGTCTTCCGACTTTTGAAGCCGGATTTCTTTTCGGAATCTTAAATAATGGTAAATAATATCAAATTCTTTGTCATAAAAATTGTATTTCTTTTGAATACCGATTTGGTAAAGCGCCAGCTGCCGGTCGTTTTGAAGATCGGTCACGTCCGGCAAATGACTCGACGTTTTGTAATCATGAATTTCGACGTGCCCGCTTTCTTTGTTGACGGACAAACGGTCGATGAAGCCCATCAGTTTGAATCCTTCAATCGAAATGTCGATTCGTTCTTCCACCGACAGCGTTTCGTCGCGGTCAAACGGTTGGTAGGTCTGATAATATTCCGACAAAATTAATTTTCCTTGATCCAAATAATCATTGGCCGTCATGTTTTCTTTGATGACCTTCACGTCGTCCGCCCAGTTCTTTTTCCAGACAAAATCGTAGTAACTGAGCATTTCGGACAGCGTAATCTTTTCCATCGGCGATTTTTTGCGCTGCTTGTACACGTATTCCAGCGTATCGTGCACCCGGGACCCCATGAACATTTCAATGCTCGTGAAGGCTTCGGCCGGCTTGATCTTGTCAATGTAGCGGTATTTGTAGGCCAGCGGACATTTTTCATAAAGGGCCAAGCGCGTGTGGGAATAAACGGTCATCGGGTCACCAACAAAATTGAAAATGAAAATCGGATCTGATTTAGACGTTCAAGTTTAAAAAACTAAAACTTACGGTGAAAGTAATCAGTCATTCAAACAATCTTTTTTCATATTAATTTGTCTGAATCAAAGACCGAAATATACTAAATATTGAGCGGTTTATATATACAGGAATCAAGCCAATTTATTTGACTGACTCGGGAAACCACGGACTCAAACAAACAATCACTGATTCTGATGTTGTTTTTCATCAAAATGTTAACTGCGAATGAACTTGAAGTTATCGGAATATTCAAATGAATTGCTTATGAATCATAGAATCGTCATATAAAACAGATTTTCTAAATATTTATCGCCGGGAGCATTTCCGGTCCAAAAAATAATATTCGATCAAATCGAATAAAAAAGGATGAAGCGTATGAACTCAGTCGAAGAAAGCAACGGGATTCAAAAACCGAAATCAAAAGAACCGATCGTTACGGATACGTCCGACGACGAATCTTTTGAAGAGTTTGACGCCGACAATTTAATTATTATTCCGGTGAACGACGATTCTAAAAAAATCCGTCAAATCTTGTCCAACGAAACGTCTATGAAAATCTTGGACGCTCTCAAAAAGGAAAGCATGTCTTCCAGCCAGCTTTCCGAGAAATTAGGCCTGCCGCTGACGACCATCAAGTACAACGTCGATATTTTGGTTGAAAACAATCTCGTGAACGTCAAAAAAATAAAATACAGCGAGAAGGGCCGGCAAGTTAAAATTTACGAGGCGCCCGAAAAAGTGATCGTCTTCGCGCCCGAAAAAATCAGCCGCATCTCCATTATCACCATGCTTCAAAAATATGCGTTCGCGTTTACCTGTGCTGTTTTTGCAGGATTCGGTCTCAGTTATCTTTTCCGGTCGCACCGCAGCGTTGTCGAAAACACCAGCATGGCGTCGGACGCTAAAATAATGGTCGAGTCCGGGCGTTATTATGATTATAACACAAATTCGGCTGCCGGAGATTACATCGTTCAGTCTGCCAATACAACACCGGCCAACGCAACGGTCGCCGGCGACGCGCCCGTTCCGGCACCATCGGCCATGCCGGAAGCCGTCATGGCGGACGTCGGTCAAATTTACGACACCAACATTGCGCCGTATGCGAACGATATTGATTTGTCGGTCATTTCCGATGTCCGCAATCTGTATGCGCCGTATACCGAGGTTCCGGTCAGTTACGCGGACCCGAATTATCTTCTCAATGAAAGCACGTACACTTATGTCAGCGACGCCGCTTACAACGCAACCGTTGCCGCCGACGCCGGCGTGAACGCCGCTCCCGGCGGAATTCATGAAAGTTTGGCCGCCGCCGCCAATTGGATTTATGATTCGGTCGGCTACCAAGCGTTCTGGTTCATTCTGGGCGCGCTTTTCGTCTGCGTCGTCATTTGGGTCGTGGAATACGTTTCCGTCTCCAAAAACAAAAACACAAATGATCACGTTCAAAAACAGAAATAATCAAACGGTTGAAGCAATTTTGTTTTAATTTTTGGTTTTTCTATTTTTGGTTTTTCTATTTTCTTTTTATTTTTTCTTTTCATCTTTTCCGTTTTTTTACTTTCCTTATCTTTTTTATTTTTATTTTGTTCAAAGAAAATCAAAAGTGAAAACTTTTTATATTTTTAAACTTTTCAGTTTTATGTTTCTAATTTATTAAATCGGTGTGAGATTATGAAAATCGCTTTAAAAATCGGCTATGAAGGCACGGCGTTTTTTGGCTCCCAAATCCAGCCGGAATTGAGGACGGTGGAAGGGGAACTCTTAAAAGCGCTCAAAGAAGCCGGCGCGATTGAAGATGTCGAATCTGCGGACCTTTCCTCCGCCGGGCGAACCGACACCGGCGTTCACGCTTTTTCTCAAATCGTTTCTTTTTATACGGTCAATCCCGGGCTTGCCATTCCCCGCGTTATTAATTCCAAACTCCCGCGCGACGTTTGGGCGTGGGCGTACGCGGAAGTTCCCGACGATTTTGATCCGCGGCGGCACGCCGTGCGCCGGAAATACCGTTACATTTTGAGCGGCGACTACGACATTTCTAAGATGCGTGAAGCGGCCAAACTCATTTTGGGCGAACACGACTTCGCCAATTTTGCGAAAAAAGACAAAAAGAATCCCCGGTCGACGGTTCGCCGGATTGAAAAATTAGATATTCGGGTCGGTACCGGAATCATCCGGGTCGATATTGAAGCCAACGCGTATTTGTGGAACATGATCCGAAAAATCGTCACCGCGCTGACGCTGGTCGGCAGCGGCCTTCGTCCGGTGGACTGGATTGAGCAGATGCTGGATGCGGACAACTATGAAGAAGGAATTGAACCCGCTCCGGCAGTCGGTTTGGTTTTCATGGACATTTGGTACGATCCGGAACCGGAATGGATAATGGACGGCTATGCGGTCCGGCACGTCAACGAACATTACACAAAAGAAGCCGAGCGCCACAAAGTTATTTCGACCGTCATGGAACAATTCATCATTCACGAGAAAAAACCGGAATAAAAACGAAACAGTGGATTGTTTTTAAAAATCAATTCATATTTTAATTGTTTTTCTTTTCGTTTTTTTATTTTTTGTTTTGTTTTATTTTTTGTTTTGTTTTATTTTATTTTTTGTTTTTATTATTAAAAATTACTTTTTTTCAAGAACCGTAATGGTGCGCGTCAAACTCCGGTGAACACGCTGCTTGTATACTTTTTGAATGTCAAACCCGGCGTTTTTGGCAAACGCCTCCACCTCTATTTCGGAAACGACAACCGCTTTTCTGTTTCTTTTCAAAATCCGGTACGTTTCCAAAAATGACTTTTCGTATAAGAGTTCCAGCGATTCCGCTTTAATCGCTGCTGAGCGTCCGTATGGCGGGTCCGTAATGATTGCGTCGGCAACTTCATTTTTAAACGGCAGCCGGCAAGCGTCTCCGGCCAGCAATTCGTAATCCATCCGTCCGTTCGGGCGGTCCGTTTCATTTTGATTTCTTTCCCGCTCTTCTTTGGACAGCAGTTCTCCGGCAATGGAATAACCGGACATATTCAAATCGGCGCCTTCAATGATTTTTTCCTGAGCGTCGACGCCGAAGACTTTTGCGCCGAGCAAACCGGCTTCCAATAAAATGCCGGCCGTTCCGCAAAACGGGTCGACGACCACCGCGTCTTCTTTGACGCCGGCCATGTTGACAAGCGCGCGGGCCACCCGCGGCATCAAAACGCCGGGATAAAAGAACGGTTTTCGCTGAGGCGACCGGTGCTCATACGAGCCGCGGTCGACGGCGGCAACCAAAACCCCGAAAACGGCTTTGTCGGTCAGCGTCAGGCGAAATGTGACGTCCGGATTTTTGAGGTCCGCCCGAAATCCGCGGCGGAAAATGCGGCCGCCGATTCGGCCTTCGATGTCCACGGATTTGAGAAGCGTGCCGTCGCCCATTCTTTTGGCGCGGACGACAAAAGTTTGTCCGGGTTTTAAATCATCCAACGGAAAGTTTTCCGCCATCGATAAAACAGATTCTTCCGACACGTCAACAATATCGATGACTCGGGAAATCGTGTGCGACATCGCCAAAACGCGGGAGACGTCGTCTTTGAGAATCAAAAGAATATCATCGTTTGACAGCGTTTCCGAGGAAATGTCGACGACCAAACATTGCTTGTATTCGGCAAAAACGGCATAATTCAAATTTCGGGACGCTAAAGTACCCAAAACTTCCGCCGCCGGCAAACTTTGGTGTTCTCCGGAAAGTTCAAACGCGTACAACATGGACAGTAAAACAAAACCGAAGATATAAAAAGTTCTCCTTAAACGCCGTCCGTTTTTTGAAAATCAACGGAAAGTGATTGCCATAACGCGCGCGTCGCCGCCCGTCCAAAAATACAAAAAAGAAAAAGAATCGAAACAGAACTGCAAAAGCAGATCCGTCTCAATATAAATTATGTCCAAAATTAAGCTTTCTTGGACTTCTTCGCGTCGTCCGCCACTTTAAAGAAGCGGTAGACAAGAGCCGCAAGAGCGCCGCCGACGAGCGGTGCGACGATGAAGACCCAAACTTGCTGAAGGGCAATGCCGCCCATAAAGATGGCCGGCGCCAAGCTTCTGGCCGGGTTCACGGAGGTTCCGGTGAGCGGAATGCCCATGATGTGGACGAAAACCAAGACAAGGCCGATGACAATGCCGGCGACGGAGCCGTATTTTTCGCTTTCGGTCACGCCGAGGATGGTGAAGACGAAGACGAAGGTCAAAATGATTTCAACGATGAGCGCGCCGGTCATGTTCAAACCGACGAGGGACGCGGAATCAAATCCGTTGGCGCCGAGACCGGTGGTTTCGATGCCGCCGAGGCTGGTCATGCTGATGATGAGCGCCAAAAGAGCGATGCCGACGAGCGCGCCGATCACTTGGAAGACAACGTAGAGAACGAAGTCTTTGGCGGACAAGCGTTTGTCAATAAACATCGCGATTGAAACGGCCGGGTTGATGTGGCAGCCGGAAATTCCGCCGATGACGTAAGCCATCGCGACGATGGAAAGACCAAAAGCCATCGCAATGCCGAGGATGCCCAACTGCGATCCAAAGATTGCGGCGCTGCCGCAACCGAAAAGAACTAAAACGGCTGTGCCGATAAGCTCTGCCGCATATTTTTTAATATCCATGATATCCATTTAGATTCTCCAAAATCTTTGTGTGTGATAGATTTATGTGAAATAATTCAATTTCTAATGTGGCGTTTTACAAAAATAACAAAAACAACAATCTGTGGAAATTTATTGCTGTGAACCACAAAGACACATTTTTTGAAATGCGTAGTCTGCGGTCCTTTTCTGAAATGTGGATGAACATATATAATCTTTGCAGTCTATATTCTAACAAGAGTATTCAAATATGCGATTCAGATAACTTCATTTAAATTACTGTTTGAAAACAATTTGAAAACAATTTGAAAACAATTTGAAAACAATTTGAAAACAATTTGAAAATGGTTTGAACCATCAAAAAAAGGACTGAATTTGACCTTGCTTCTTCTTTTAAAAAATAGCCTTAAATATGATAACTTCTTTTAGATTCAAAAGTTCAAGGACACATTTTTATGGTTATTACAAAAGAGCACATTTCGGATGTTGTGAAGTCATACGACCTTGAAAACATCACCATTGCAACGATTTGTTCACACTCAAGCCTTCAAATTTTCGACGGCGCTCGAAAGGAAGGCTTCAAAACCCTCGGTATTTGCCTCCGGGAACCGCCGAAATATTACGACGCTTTCCCGCTCGGAAAACCCGACGAATTTTTGGTTCTCAACAAATACACCGACCTTCTCGACCACATCGACGCGCTGAAGGCCAAAAACACCATCATTATCCCGCACGGATCTTTCGTGGCCTACATGGGTCCCGAGATTTTTGAGGAAATGGATTTGCCAACGTTCGGCAACCGGCTCGTTCTCGAATGGGAATCCGTCCGCAAAAAAGAAAGAGAATGGCTCATCGGCGCCGGCATTCACATGCCTGACGTCATCGAAGACCCGCGCGACATCGACGGCCCCGTCATGGTCAAATACGACGGCGCTCACGGCGGCAAAGGATTCTTCATCGCCAAAACCTACGAAGATTTCATGGAACACATCGACACGACCAAAACGTTCACGATCCAAAGATTCATCGTCGGAACCCGCTACTATTTGCACTACTTCTATTCTCCGATCAAAGAAACCGGCTACAAACTCAGCAAAGGCAGTTTGGAAATGCTCAGCATGGACCGCCGCGTCGAGTCCAACGCCGACGAAATTTTCCGTCTGGGATCTCCCAAAGAGCTTCTCGAAGCCGGCATCATTCCGACTTACGTCGTGACCGGAAACGCACCCCTGGTTGCCCGCGAGTCGCTTCTGCCGCTCATTTTTGAGCTCGGCGCCCGCGTCGTTGAAGAGTCGATTGACCTGTTCGGCGGCATGATTGGTTCCTTCTGTTTGGAAACGGTGTTCACCGACGACCTGCAAATTAAAGTGTTCGAAATTTCGGCCAGAATCGTTGCCGGAACAAACCTTTATGTTTCCGGTTCTCCGTACTCGGATTTGGTGGAAGAAAACTTATCCACCGGACGACGCATTGCCCGGGAAATTAAAAATGCCGTCAAACAAAACCAGTTGGACGACATCACTTCTTAATTTTAGATTTAAATCAAAAACGAATTCATTCACTGAATTCGTTTTCCTTTTTACTTTTTTTGTTTTTTTTTTGAGCGGGCAGCGGGCGCGCGCGTTATGGTACCCATTTTCTTTTTGCGTTTTTAAAAATCAGAGACTGCTTTTTGAAGATGTCAAGCAAACCATCCCGTAAAATCAAACGCGATAGCGTTTGTATTTTACGGATACCGCTGAGCAAATACAGTTTCAAAATATGAACTGAAGATGCAAATCGGATTCGGAATACAACTGTATTTTCAGAAACAGTAGGTGCAAATCGGACCAAGAATCATGTGTCTTGTTAGAAACAGCAGGTGCAACTGCACTCTAGAAATAGTAAACTGCAGGTGCAAACCGGAATCTAAAAATAGTAATCTGTAGGTGCAAATTGAAATTTAAAAATAGTGAACTGTAGGTGCAAATTGGAATCTAAAAATAGGGGTCTCAGCTGCTGTTCTGTTCATTCATCTCATTTTTGCAGCAATCCGCCAAGTTCCGCCCTCTTCACGCCTGCGGCGTTCAGAGGTCTGAACTTGCGGGATAACATTCGGAACGGGTACTGTGCTACTTTACTGTTAATTACGGGATACAAATCGGAAGGGTACTGTACTGTAACTGACGCTGCGCCGCCGCGCGCGTTAAAGCGATCATTTTTCATGATTTGAAATTCGGCGGGTCGGTTTTTGTTTTGTGTGGAAATGACACATTTATATAATTTAAATTATTTATATGGTATTCAATTTATTTTATTTTGCTTTATTTGCTTTATTTGCTTTATTTGCTTTATTTGCTTTATTTGCTTTATTTGATTGATTTGATTGATTTGATTTCATTTGTTTTAATTCTGATAATCAATGTGATTCATTTTTCAACGGTGTCATTTATGATGTTATTTCTCCCCTCCCTTTTGACCGGACTTACGACCGGAACACTTTCTTATTGGCTTGTGATTCTGATTTTGATTGTCAACTTTATTTTTATCATGGCGCTTATTTTCATGGAACGCGCCGACCCGAGAAGCACGATTTCGTGGATCTTGGTCTTGATCCTTATTCCGATTCTCGGGTTTATCGTCTATTTGTTTATCGGACAAACCGTTTACAGAAGCCATCAATTTAAGCTGAAGAAAAAGGACGACGACAAGCTTTTGGCGACACAAAACGAAGTCATCCGGCTCTTGAAAGCCAAAGAAAAGGAAGGGAAGTCCGACGAAGAAATTGAAATTTACCAAATGAGCGAAGCTTTCATGAAAGCCGGCGGTTCGTTTTATACGGAAGACAACGACGTCGAGCTGTTTACGGAAGGCGAAAAGAAATTCAGCCGCATGTTTGAAGACCTGCGCAACGCCAAAAAGTTCATTCACATCGAATATTACATTATCCGAAACGACAAGCTGTCGAACGAATTCATGGATATTTTGATTGAAAAAGTGAAGGAAGGCGTTGAAGTCCGGCTCATGATCGACGCGATCGGCAACAACAAAGGCCCCAAAAAAAGATTGGCCGAATTTGAAAAAGCCGGCGGCGAGTTTACGACGTTTCACAAAATCATCACCGTTTTCCTCAGTCCGAAAAAGAACAACCGCAACCACCGTAAAATTGCCGTCATCGACGGAACCATCGGCTACGTCGGCGGTTTTAACATCGGCGACGAATATCTCGGCAAAGGGCCTTTGGGTTTTTGGCGCGACTCTGCCGTCCGGGTGGAAGGCATCGGCGTCTACACCATGAATTTGAGATTTATGATGGACTGGGAATACGCGTCCCACAAAGAATTGCCGCTGGATACGAAATATTATCCGCTGATAGCGCCGAAAACCGGCCGGAATAAAAAAATGCAGTTGATTTCAGGCGGTCCCGACACGATCCGCAATCCGATTCAGACGGAATACTTGAAGCTGATCAACACCGCCAAAAAAACCATCTATCTGCATACGCCGTATTTGATTCCTGACCCGACAATTCGCGACGCTTTGATTTTGGCCGGCTATTCCGGTGTGGATGTTCGAATTATCATGCCGAATAAACCGGACCATCCGTTCGTGTATTGGGCCGGTCTCGCCTTTGCCGGACAGCTGATCAAAGATGGTTCCGTTCGCGTTTACAACTATAATCGCGGTTTTGTTCATTCCAAAACAATGGTTGTTGACGGCAAATATTGTTCCGTCGGTTCCGCCAACTTTGACGAACGCAGCCTGAAACTCAATTTTGAAACCAATGCCGTCGTTTATTCCGAAGAAATCGGAAAAGAAATGGTGGACGCCTTTATGGATGACCTCAAATATTGTACGGAATACACCGAAGAAATGTATGACAACCGAAACCTGTGGCTTCGGTTTAAAATGGGTATTTCAAGACTGGCAGCCGGTCTTCTTTAATTCGAGAAAAGGAAAGACGGCTGCCGTCTTTTCTTGACTTTTTTTCAAAAACGAAGCCACGGTTATTGTGAATTCATAAAAAATCGGCATCGATTATCCTTTTTTGGCGGGCGGCGCACATCTGCAAAAAAACACCCACATTTTAATTGAAAATAAAAAAAGAAGAGATACGTTTTCAAAAAATATGAAAAAATAGATTCGAATTCGGAGCGAAGCGACGAATTCCCACGCGAAGCGCTGACGGGGCGGTCTTTCCACCGCCCCTGGAAATTTGCGACCGAAGGGAGCAAATTTCGAGCAAATCTGTTACATGAACTTCACAAGCTTCGGCATCTCACCAAAGCGTTTTCTGAACTCTTCCGGCCATTTTTCGGGATCGAGTCCGTGCTGCGCCAAAAACGCTGCAGTCCAGCGTTCCAATCCGACGCCGGAGCAGCCGCTCCAAAGCTGTTCGCCGGTTTGGCATTTCACGTTAAAGCCGGTCGGATATTTGTCGCCGTTGATGCTCACGTTTTGGAATTCCAGCCATTCGCCGTCTTTGCCGCGGTACGGCAGCGGCGCTTCATAGTCGGTTGTTCCGGTGACTTCGTCGGCGGCCACGCCGGCGAGTCCTTCCTGCGCCATAAACCAGGGCGTCACCCAGGCTTTGCGCCATTTCAAATCGAGAATGTCGTTGAAAATGTGCATGTAGCGCTCGTGCAGCTTTTGTGTGGTTTCGACCACTTGTTCTTTGGTGCCGAGCCAAACCAGTTCAATCCGGTGGAATTCGTCCACACGTTCAATGCCGTGGATGCCGCCGCTTTCGTAGCGGTGCGACGTTCCGGAACGGTCGAAGACGCGAACAGGAAGGCTGTCCTTTGCAATCGTTTCGCCCTGGAAGAATCCCCAGCAGGGCGGACACTGCGCGTAACACATGCCGCCGATCGGGTCGCCAATTTTGGTTTTAATCAATTCGGTCGGCACTTCGCGGGTGACTTTGTAATAGTCCATCACGTCTTCCCAGTAGGCCGGGTCGCGGGTTTTCGGCGGGCAGACGTAGTAAATTTCAGGGTAAATGCCTTTGGCGTGTCCGGAATGTTTCCAAATGTCCCACATCACCAGTTTCGGGAAAATCATTTCGTTGTAGCCGAGCGGCGTCAAAATTTCGTCGACGACAATTTTCTCAAACGTGCGGAACAATTTCGTGGAGGCCGGGCCGTGAATCCATTGGCCGCGTCCGGCGCCGCGCTTGAGCCAGCCGTGTTTGAGCATATCTTCGGTCGGGTCGTCCACATAATGGAACGGTCGGTCTTCGCTTTCCCAAAGCAAATGCCAATGTTCGGCTTTGGCGCCGTATTCGTCTTGCTCGATTTTGTCTTCCAAAAGGGTGAGAATGCGGTCCGGGACTTGGTTTTTCATTTCGGATTCGCCGACGTCCAGCGTCAGGCAAAGGGTTTGCGCTTTTTCGTCAAACAAAACGGATTTGACGTGCGGAATATTTTTATTTTTCAAATCATGGGGAGACGGCACCGTAATCGTGAACGTGTCCACCTCAATGCCGCGAACGCCGACTTTGGCTTTTCCGAGTGCGTCAGCAACTTGTTTGCGGACACGTAAGACTGCGTCATGGACGCGGACATTTTTCCCGGATGTGAGCTCCAAATTGATTTTGTTGTCGCCCAAGGACCAGGACTTGATTTTAGCGCCCTCGCCGGCCGGGGCTCCTTTCGCCAAAATGCCGGTTTCGGCGTCCGCCATAATTTGAGCGATCGCTTCTTTCGCAACCGTCGGATCTGCACTTGTTTTTAAAGAACATTTGAGGTAAAATTCCATCAAAACACCTGTTTTATTGAATCTCAATTCATATACGAAATAAATGAGTCAAAAAGAGCATTCTCTTTAATTAACGTTTGGATGAAAGCCCGTCGACATAAAAAAGTTGAAGAAAATTGAAACAACCGGTTGAAACTTTTATAAAATCAGCCGTTTATGAAATCGTTTCTGCATCTTGATTGAGTTCCAAAATACGCCTTTTGGATTTAATTTCATTCTTAAATTCTTCTTCTGTCGGCAAATACAATTTATATTTCGAGGCATAAATTTGAGAATTGTCTTCCGGTAACGTATATTTGACGACCGCATCCGTTTTATCTGCACACAGAACAATGCCGATCGGCAAATTGTCGCCTTCGTTCATCATTTCCCGTGTAAAATAATGAACATACATTTGCATTTGACCCAAATCTTGGTGCGTCAGCTTTCCCATTTTTAAATCAATCAGCACAAAACATTTCAAAATATAGTTGTAAAAAACCAAATCAATGTAGAAATGCTCGCCGTCGAAAGATAAGCGTTTTTGCCGGGAAACAAAAGAATATCCTTTTCCGAGCTCCAACAAAAACGTCTGCAAGTGATCGATAAGGGCTTTTTCCAAATCCTTCTCATACAAAGAACCGCTTTGATCAAGACCTAAAAATTCCAAAACAAAAGGATCTTTGATGATGTCTTCCGGAGCAATCGATGAATTCGTTTTGGATTTTGTCTTTTTGTTTTTTGATTTTGCCGAACTTTTTCTTTTTTGACTGGACAAGAGGCGTTCATAATAAAACGAGTTGATTTGCCGCTCAAGTTCTCTCGTACTCCAATTGTTTTCAGCGCATTCGCTGATGTAGAATTGACGGGCAGATTCGTTTTCAACTTTGAGAAGAAACCGGTAATGCGTCCAGCTTAAAGCCGGATTTAATGAATCAAGGGCCGGAAACAGAAGGTAAAATTGACGCATTCGCCTTAAATTGGATTGTTCAAATCCTTTCCCATAGTCATTCGTTAACTTTAAAGATAGATTTTTGATTAAAAAATCAATTGCTATTGGATCTTCTCTTTCATTCTGAGTTTCAACAATAATCTTACCAACATTCCAATATGCTCCGACCATAGAAAAATTAATCGTATAGTTGATATTTTTTCTTGCTGAATCTAACACATATTTTATGTTCTCATAAACAATATCATCCGCATCGTTTTCCATAAATATTCTCCTCTGCAATTATTGGTAATACCAAAATGAAGAGGGGTTATAAATAACATTTTAATTTTTTTAATAATATCTGCTGGAAATAGATGAAATTCAAATAAACAAGTAAAATTGAAAAAATAGAAAAATTAAAAAACATTGAAAATGTGATTGTTTTTTAAAATTAAATAATCTAAAAATAAATTATTTTTTTTAAAAACAGGCTCAATCTTGATTTAACTGAACACAAATTTAATTGATATATGTGTGGCGCACTGCGCCACGGTCCTTCCGATATTGATTCAAAAAATAAACCCGAATCATCCGGCTGCAATTCACTTTTGAGACGATTTTTTCACGCGAACCGCACCGTCGGCATTCATGAGCAAATCGTCTGCCGTCGCCAAAATGGATCCGACTTTTCCGGATTCCAAATGAATCTCGGAACAGCCGTCTCCGGTTTTTGTCGTCATTCCTAAAAAGTTATCCGGCGCCAACGACAAAACCAATTTTTGAGACAAATGTTCGCTTTTTTCAGCGTCGGTTTCTTCAATAAAACGAATCGTTCCCGATATTTTTAATTTGGACAAATCATCACCTTACATTTGTTTTTTCAATTTTTCAGCTGGAGGCCGACCAGTTCATCCAGTTTTTCCAAAAAGACGTCGGCTGTTCCGAGCGGAATGGCGCCGCCGGATGCAATATTATGTCCGCCGCCGTTTCCGCCGACCCATTCCGCCGCCGTTTTGACGGCGGTTGAGAAATCCAGTCCCCGGCGAATCAAATCCCGGGTTCCGCGGGCGGAAACCTTGATTATATCTTCGTTTTCATTCAAGCAAACAAACGGTTTGCTCGGGTCGACATAACGAATGTAAGTGGTTGAAATTTCGCCGGCCGATTGCAATTCCATGCCGTGGACGTAAGAAATATGGTTCAGCGTTTTGACGTTCGGAAACGCTTCATTCAGGCTCTTGATGAGATATTTCTGATTACGCTCATGAATTTCCCATGCCATCGGAAGGGCGGATTTATTGCCGGCGCACAAATAAAGCGCCGTTTCGAACGCTTCGTCTTTGCCGCAGCTGCCCAATATGCCCGCAAAATCAAAAACATTTTCCACGAGCCGGTTTTTTAAATAATAAATGTCGCCGACAGCGGCTTCAGCCGCATCCGGACTTCCGTGTTCGAGAATTTTTTCCAAAACAGTGTCTGACAAAAGTTTCATTTCGTCGTCCGTCAGTTCTTCAATGGTTTTTCCCGTCAAATTCAAATCCGACAGGAATTGATTGATTTTGCCGGGATTTCCGGTGACGTCCAAATAAGGCTCGGTCGTTGTCATGAATATGTCATAAAGCGGACCGCCGCCGACTCTCAGTCCGGTTCTTGATGTCAGGATGCCGGCGTTTTTGGCGTCATCCAAAATTTTGGCGTTCACGGAAATCATCAGCTGGCGGTCGCCAACCATACCGGCGACGGCTAATGTGGACAAATCAACATTTTCCGGATTCATGGATTTGGCCACCAAATAGGAAACGCCTGCCCCTGAAACCATATTGGCGCCTTCAAGGCCGACAACCATCGGATTGACGATGATTTTGGCCGGCGAGTCGCCGACCGGGACATGGTGATCCAAAACAACAATCGGACAAGCCGGCGGAAACTGCGACAAATAGCTGGCTTGACCGCTTCCAATGTCGCAAAAAATGATGAGCGCATTTTTCTTCATGGTTTGCCGCAGCGACGAGACGACGCCGCTGTCCAATTTTGACAAAACGGCGTGTTGATAAGAAATATCGGCGCGCGATAACGCCTGAATCATAATAGCGGCGCTGGTCAACCCGTCCGTATCGTTGTGGGTAAAAAGATAAACAAAAGACTGTTGTTTGATCAGATCGGCCGCTTTTTCGGCGAGGTCCGTCAAACGGCGGATTTTATCGTCCATTGAATCGACCGCTTTTTTTTTGGAGGGTAAACCCATGAAATCACCTTTTTGTTGAATCATTATCTTGAATTTATTAATGACTATGGCTCGAAATTATATTAAAAAGTTATTGATTTTTAATTTTCAAAGGACCAAATTAAAATAAAAGGTCAAAGAAAGAAAGCACGACTTTTATGAAACTCAGAAAGCTGGAAATGGAACTTGAAAAAGTCGAAGGTTTTGCCGCGCCGAGTCCGGCTCTTGAACAATACAAGACGCCTGCGACATTGGCAGCTTCCTTTCTTCATCTGGCGTTTATGAGCGGAGACATTGAGGATCAAACCGTTTATGATTTCGGCTGCGGAACCGGCATTTTATCCGTCGGCGCCGCGCTGCTGGGCGCTCGAAAAGTCGTCGGCTTTGATATTGATGAAAGCGCTGTCGCTGTTGCCGAAAAAAATGCCGAAGCGATGGGTGTTTCAGATCGCGTTTCCTTTATACAATGCAATATTTCCGACGTTTCGGAACAAATCTTATCCGAAAAGCTTGGACGGGCGGACACGGTTGTGATGAATCCGCCGTTCGGGGCGCAGGAGAAAGGAAACGACCGTCCATTTTTGGCGTCAGCGATTCAGGCGGCGGATGTTGTTTATTCGATTCACAACAAAGGCAGCCGGGCTTTTATAGAAAAATTTATAAAACCTGCAACGATTACGGATTGTTTTAAAACGGAATTTCCGATTCGAAAAACATTTGATTTCCATCGGAAAGAAATCGAGACAATCGACGTTGAAATTTATCGGATCGAAACGTCCGGGATTGGTCCGGATTAAAGTCGGAATTATAAATTTATAAATCAAAATAAGTTGAATCAATTGAATGAATCAATCAAATAAATCAATCAAATAAATCAAAATACATACTAATAATCATCAAATATTTATTTTCAAATTATTTTATCCATCATTTCTTTCATTTAAATTAGGTATCGAATTTATCAAGGTTTAGTTCTATTATAGGATGTTCAAGTTTAGAAAACATTCAAAATTAAATATGATTCATCATTCACATGATCATTTAAAGGGATAATTATGAGCCGCGTGCAAAAAAAACCGATTCGAAGAAAGTTAAAGGATGTTTCTTCAAAGACAGAAGAGCCGAAGGATATCGAAGATACGCAATTTGAGCGTGAAACAGAGTGTGCTGCGCCGGTTCAATCGCCTTCCAAATCTCAAATTCCCAGAACGCCGAGACCTCAAATTGAAGCCCGCGATGAAGCTTTTGTATCCAAACCGGTTCGGGGAACCCGTGAACGCGTTGACCGCAGTGAATACGTTGAACGGCCGGAAAGATCTGAACGAACTGATCGTCCGGAGCGCTTTGACCGTACCGAAAGACTTGACCGCGTTGAAAGAACGGAGCGGACTGACCGCCCCGAAAGAACTGAACGGACCGATCGGCCGGAACGAACTGACCGTGGCGACCGCCCTGAACGCAGCGGCGACCGCAATGACAAATTCGGCGACCGCAATGGCCGGTTTGGCGACAGGAATGGCGGCGACCGCGGCAGCCGTGACAGAAACGGTCGTGACGGCGGACGTGGTGGTCGTGATGGCGGACGCGGCGGACGGGACGGAAAGCGCCCTGAGAAGAAAAAGCGCCCTGAAAAAGTTATTTTTGAAAACACAAAGGTGTTTGCCATGCCGGGAGACATTATCGGCGCGGTCGAAGAGTTCAATCCGGCTTTCGGCGCCGTGAACGACGACGGCTGTATCCGGGCAACAGTTTCCGGTTTTGTCGCCGTGAACATTGAGAAACGCTTGGTGACGATTATTCCGAAAACAAATACGCCAAATACGATTGCTGACGGCGACATCGTGATTGCGTCGGTGACGGACGTCCGCGAATCAAACGCCCGCGTTGAAGTGGTGGCGGCGGAAAAGAAGCTGGACGGCGAAATTGTGAACAACGGTACGGCTGAAATTTATGTGTCCAACATCAAGGACGGCTTTACGAAAATGGTGTCGGATGAGTTTTCTGTGATGGATATTGTCCGCGCCAAAGTGATTGACAGCTCCAAAATCGGATTGTCCACCGTTGATGCCGACTTGGGCGTCATTAAAGCGTACTGTTCCAAATGTAAAGCGTCTTTGGTTCGTGCCGACGACATTTTGGTTTGTCCGGTTTGCGGCAACCGGGAACGCCGCAAGTTGGCGGACAGCTATGGGAAAGGAATTTCCGTTTTGTCCAAATAACCGTACAAGACTCAAAAAAATTCAAATGTCGTAAATGAAAGAATAAATATAGTATCACTTCTATTTTCGAACAAATTCGATTTAGATTTGAATGATTTATGATTTCATATTTTTTCATTTTATTTTTTATTGGATTCGAGAGAGATTTACATGGAAATTACAATTTTGTCACAAGGAAAAGACGAGATGGAAATTCTCGTCAAAGGGGAAACCCACACTTTAATGAACATTATTAAAGCGAGCCTGATCGAAGACGAGCGCGTGGAAACTGCCTTTTACGACGTGAAGCGGCTGTCCAACTCGGTCGAGCGCGAGCCGGTTTTGTATATCAAAACCATGCCGGGCGAAAAGCCGATTGATATTTTAAAAGACATCATGACCAAAATCATGGACATGTGCGACGAGTTTTCAAGCGCGTTTACTGTTGCTGTTCAAAAATCTTAATCTTTTTGATTTGTTTGTTTTGGGGCGGCGCGCGCGTTATAGCGTTCGTTTTTCTTCCGTCGCCAAAAACAAACTCTCGTTTTTCTTTCTTTTTTATTTATTGTCGGTTCACTCGTCTAACAGGTTATTCTGTTTCGCATATTCTTCAATTCTTTTCGATCTCGCTTCTAAAAATTCAATCGACTTTTCCCAAAACTCGACAAGTTCATTCTCATTTGTCGGAAACTTTTTCGGAAGCAATTCATAATCTTGCAGCAGGTTGTATTCTATGTATTCGTCAAATGAGGCGAATCGGTCAAAGAAATACCCATATCGTTCGATTGTCTCTTTTAGAGGGTAATCTCCGCATTCTTTGGCATAATATTTTTTGATGTTTTCCAATGTTTGATGCACCATGTCGTTGACATCCCGGTGGCGGCCGCGAGCTTGATTCATCGTTTCCCTTTTCAGTAACTGGCGGCAAGGAAAGAACAATTCTCCGGCGATTGTTCCGGCCAAAAAGTAACATCTGTCAGATAATTCCCTGTTGTTTTCAACAGCCTTCTGTCTAAAAGGCATCTTGCTGACGTAATTTCCATCAAGGATCGTGTAAGTCGAATACCCATCAGACCGGTAATGGTTTTTTCTGTCTTTGTCATAAAACTCACCGTTGGTTTTTCCGAAATCAAATCCTTTGCAGCCATACAGTTCCTGCATCGCAAGTCTCAGATCCGGATTGCATAAATCGGCATCTTTTCCCTCATATTCTCCAATCCAATAGTTATGATCAATTTTTTTCATTTTTTCCTTCTTTTCCTTCTGTTTGTGTTATGTATATCCATTATTTTTTCAACATTTATATGAAAAAACCTTTAAAAAATCAATAGGACTTACATGTAAAATAACATAACTCCAAATTTCGTTCTAAACCATTTTTGTCATTTTGTTTTTATAGTTTTATGACATCTTGAACATACTTTTCATTTATTTTTCATATTTGCAGGTGGAAATCATGTCACTCGATGACAATTCTTTAAAAATGTTTCAATTTATCAAGCGGGACGCCTTAGATTCGATTAACATCGACCCGCTTCAAACGGGTGGCAAGCTCACCGACGCGGCCAAAGCCGCGCTTTTGGAATGGGGCGACGGTTATTCCGTTTGCGATCACTGCGGCGGCGTTTTGGACCTCATCAAAAAACCGCCGATTGAGGAATTTGTGCACAAGGCGCTGCCCGAATTTTTGGGCGTCGGCGCCGCCCGCGTCACAAACGGCGCGCGCGAATCCAAATTCGCGATTTTCCATTCGCTGGCTAAGGTTGCCGACGGCAAAAATTATGTCGTGATGGATTCGCTGGCGCATTATTCCAGCAAAGTGGCCGCCGAACGGGCGGGATTGGAGATTGTTTTTACCAAAAAGGTGGACAAGCCGGACTACAAAATTATGCCGGAAGACTTTGCGGAAGCGATTGAGGCCGGCATGGCGCAGTACGGTAAAAAGCCGCTGGTCACGCAAATCACCTATCCGGACGGCAGTTACGGCAATTTGGCCGACGTCGTCAATATTTCAAAAATTTCCCACGAATACGATGTTCCCGTTCTCTTAAACGGTGCTTATTCCGTCGGCCGGATGCCGGTCAACGCCAAAGAGCTGGGCGTTGACTTCATTGTCGGAAGCGGCCACAAATCCATGGCGGCGTCGGGTCCGGTCGGCGTGATGGGCGTGACGGACGCAGACAGCGTTTACGCGCAGAATTTGTTCCAAAAATCCGCCTACAACAAAGTGAAAGAGGTCGAACTTTTGGGCTGTACGTCCCGCGGCGCTCCGATTATGACTTTAATGGCGTCGTTTCCGGAAATTGTCCGGCGGACGCGTCCCGAAAACTGGCAAAAAGAAGTCGACAATGCCCAATATTTCATCAAACGGCTGGAAGATACCGGTCAGTTTGAACAATACGGCCAAAAACCGCATCAGCATGACTTAATCTTTTTCGAGTCGCCTGGCTTTTTCAACATTTCGGAAAAAGCGAAAAAAGGACGCTACTTCCTTTACCACGAATTGAAGGAAAAGAAAATCCACGGCATTAAAACGGGATTGACCAAGAATTTCAAAGTCAGTACGTTCGGCGTCGGTCTGGAAAATTTGAAATACGTAGCGGACTCGTTTGAAGATATTTTGAAAAAATACGATGAGATTTAATATTTTCAAATATTGATTCTGTCGATTGCTTCCGTTTTAATTCATGCAAACCATCCCGTTTAAACAGACGCGTTTCGCGTCTGTTTAAACGGATACCGCTCACAGTAAGATGCAATTGGAAATTGCAACTGCAGGTGCAATCGGAATCTGAAAATAGTGAACTGTAGATGCAATTGGAATTTAAAAATAGTGAACTGCAGATGCAAACTGAAACTTAAAAATAGTTAACTGCAGGTGCAAATTGGAATTTAAAAATAGTGAACTGCAGGTGCAAATTGAAACTTAAAAATAGTTAACTGCAGATGCAAATTGGAATTTAAAAATAGTGAACTGTAGGTGCAATCGTAATCTAAAAATAGTGAACTGTAGGTGCAAACTGCAAATTAATATGACAAATCAAATGTATCTGCTGACAGTAATCCGCAAAATACAGACGCACGCATCTGATTTTGCGGGATGGTTTGTTCGGCATCGTTTAAAACCGACTCGCCGTTTTTTAAAATCTAATCGAAAAAGTGCCGCTGTAACGCGCGCGCCGGCGCCGCCGCAAGAATCCAACTTATCATTTATCTTATCAATTCACAATTAATCAAAAATAAATCAGAGGAAATATTTTGGCCATGGAATTATTTTGGATTTCAATCGCGTTGATGATTGTTTCCCTTTTGCTTTACAAGGAAAAAAAGATCTTTGAGGTTTTTTGCGGCGCCACTTGGGTGCTTTTCGGTGTTTACTGGCTGTCGCTGATTCCGCACTATTACGAGATTTCCGACTACACCAACATCGTTCTCGTCGTTCTTCTCTTCTTCTTTTGTTTGCTTTTGGCCGTCTTTATCGGACACGCCTTCAAAGACAAAAACCGGGAAAAACATCCGGGGGACCCCAAATCCGTTGAAATCGAAAAACGTGTTCAGCTTTTCTTTGACGTCACCAAGCTGGTCGCCATTGTTTGTCTCATTTACATGCCGTTTAAAATGATTGAGCCGGTCAACACGTTCCTGATTGACATGGTTGCGTCCAATACAACGTTCCTGCTGAATCTGTTCGGCTACGACGCCATTCAAACCGCTTACAACACAATTTCCTACAACGGTATTTCCGTCACGATCATTTTGGCGTGCACTGCCATTGAAAGCATCGCGTTTTTCGCCGGACTTACCATTTCGGTCCGAACCAAAAATACCAAAAACAAAGTGCTGGCGTTTCTGCTGACGGTTCCGGTCATCTATATCTTGAATCTGTTCCGAAACGTTTTCGTCGTCGCCGCTTACGGCGACATGTGGTTTGGCGCGAACAGTTTTATCATCGCGCACCACTACCTTGCCAAAGCCGGTTCCGCCGTCGTGTTGATTGTTTTGGCGTTCGTCACGCTGAAACTGCTGCCGGAAGTCATGGATATGACGCTTGAGCTTTGGGATTTGGTCACGGACGAAGTGCGCCGGATTCTGAAAATCGAAAAGAAAGAAAAAGCGGAATAATCCGTTTTCTTTTTTCTTTCTTTTCATTTTCTTTTCTTTTCCTTTCTCTCTTTTTCCTTTCTCTCTTTTTCCTTTCTCCCTTTTTCGTTTTTGCTCCTTCTCTTTTTTTTTGGCGCCGGTATGCGCGCGCGTTATGGCGACAAATTTTCTTGACGCCTGCAAAACTTGCATTCCAATTTTTTGTTTTTATAAAAGACAATTCTATTATTTTTCGTCTTCTTTAAAAAAAGATAAATATGTCGGCCATATTGCTCTTTTATTGTCAAAAATAATCGATATGGAGGCAAAAATATGACAAACAATGTTCAATCAGATTCTCAACCCGCTGTTTATTTTCCGGATATTGAAGATGTCGCAGACTGGTTTTTAAGTCAAGCCTTTTTGCAGCACAAAAAGCTTCAAAAATTGTGTTACTATGCCGTGGCGTGGCACTATGCGCTTTTGGATCGGCCGCTTTGTTCGCGCGACGAATTTCAAGCGTGGGTTCATGGACCGGTCAGTCCGATTCTGTTTGAAAAATATAAGAAATATGGTTGGTCTCAAATCTCTCAAAAAGAATGCGGCGTTGACTTTAGGGAATCTGCTGAAGTGTTGGCGTTCGTTTGGGAATCTTATAAAGATTTGTCTCAATTCCAACTGGAAAATTTGACACATGAAGAATTTCCATGGGAAAATGCAAGAGCGAATTATCAGGAGTTTGAGCCGTCTTCTGATGTTATTTCTATTGATGATATGAAAAATTATTATCGGAAATTACATGAAGATTCTCAGAACGATTGATCATAAAAGAGGAAAGATTATGACGTCGAATTCTGATTTTCCGAAAATTACCGCCAATTCAAAAACCCGCTGCATGCCTGCTTCTTCAGCGCCAAAAAAGTATGCGCCAAAAGTTAAATCTTTGGATTATCAATTCGGTATTTCTTCAGCATTAATGGATAAGCTTGTTCGATTCCGTTTTGAAGATTATAAGTCTTGTAAAATCCCTGAAAAGTGTTTTTGCAAACAAACACGTGCAGAACGAAAAGAACTGGATGATTTCTTTGAAAAGTCATTTTGTTGCCGCATTGATGATTTTCGTAAGGAGTAGGGGACGACAGCTACCGGATTAAGTTCTGATACTTGGAAAGATCCAAACCATCCGGATCGCGGAAAATATCCGGTTGAACACGTCCGGGTCAATAATCTGTATCGAATTCACGGATATTATGTCGGAAACAATTTCTATATTGTTTCTTTTGATCCGGAACATCAAGTCAACAAATCAAGATGAGCTGCAAATCCAAGAAAAAAAGAAAACACAAAAAAGAACATGAAATAAAAACTAAAATAAAAAACAAAAAGTAAAAACAGAAGCCGGAAATTCCGGCTTTTAAATTATTTTTTCATTTGTTCACATTTTATTTTTCTTTAATACTTTTTGCCGTCGTCATACATCCGTTTCGGCTTTTTCGCGTAAACGCGTTTGATTTTTTTCGCGGTCACGGAATCGCCGGTTCTGGATTTAAAACCGCCGCCGCGCACTTTAATGGAAACGATCGGATAGGCTTTGCCGTCGATTTTCACATTCTGGCCGACGACATAAGAGAAGTCGCCCGGAACTTTTTGTTCGTGGGATTTGGTCACTTCTTTGTCTTGAATCGCGATTTTGACGGTCACTTCATCAATGGCGCGTCCCCAAATTGTTTCGATTTCTTTGACAAAAGCGGATGGCTGGCGCCGTTCTTTTGTTTCCAGCGCGGTAATAATAATCGGATAAGCGGCGCCGCTGGCGTCGTCGTCCACGATGATCTCGTCGTCAATAAAATAGCGTTCCTCTTCGTTGAATGTGGTTTGAAGCACAAACGTGTTTTCCATTTGGCTGACAATCACTTTCACATTCTTCATTCTCGGCCGGCTGACCCGGTAGCTGTGGATTTGTCCGCAGTCCATGCAGCGCGCGACAGGGCTTTGTCCGGGTTTAATGATTTCATGCCAGGTTTCGTCTTGCGGCGAACAGTTCGGGCATTTCAGTTCCAAGTCCCCGAATGTTTCTTCTTCATCATCATCGTCGACGCTTTCTGAGTCGATCGCGCCGGTCTCTTCGACTTCTTCAACGTCCTGCGCGTCAAATCCGGTCTCTTCAATATCTGTAACTTCTTCATTTTTATTCGATTTCATAACCATAAGAATCAACTCAGGTACAATTGTATGACTAGTATTTGAAATCTATCATCTTATTTTTCACTTTTTGTTTTCATTTCCTATCTTCGGTCATTTTGATTTTGCGCCGCCGCGCGTGTTATGGCGATGTCTGTCGTTTAAGCTTCCAAAACCAACGCTCAACTTCATATGCATGTCCAACAATCAACAAAAATTTTGCAACATAAAACTATTAATAGAATGCAAATCTCATAATTGAGAAACACCTTAATTTTGAGAATCACTCTCAAAAAACAAAAGAAACGGAAAAACCGGTATGGACCACATCAAATATCTCAAAACACTCGCACTTTTCGGCTGCGACAAAAAGTTCGTCAAAATTTCCGCCAAAGATTTGGAAAAAGAAATGAACGCCAGCGATAAAACCGTTTCGCGCCACCTGAAACTTTTAGAGGACGACGGTCTCATCGACCGTGAAATGACCGGCGCCGGCCAAAACATTATGATCCGCCCGTCTGGCCTGAAATTGTTGTCCCACGAATACGCGGATTACAAGAAAATATTCGGCGCCGGTGAAGAAATCGAACTCGACGGAACCGTTGTTTCCGGAATCGGCGAAGGCAAATATTACATTTCGATCGGCGGCTACATGAAACAGTTTGAAGAAAAGCTCTGTTTCAGCCCGTTCCCCGGAACGCTCAACGTCCGGGTTCGGGACTATTCGCTCGCTCTGCGCCGAAAACTCACGGAAATGCCGTTTGTCAAAATCAACGGCTTCTCGGAAGGCGGACGAACTTTCGGAAACGGCTACTGCTATCCGGCGGAAATCCGCGGCGTCGTCTGCGCAATTATCGTTCCCGAACGGACGCATTATCAGGAAGATTTGTTGGAAATCATTGCGCCGTGCAGCCTGCGGGAAAAACTGCAGCTCAAAGACGGCGACGATGTTTCCGTCATTGTCGGCCGGCCAACCTGCCGGTAAGATGTGATTTTTAATTTTAAAATTATTTATTTCCTATTTATTTCAATCCAATTTCATCTATCCATTCAATTTATTATTTCTTATTATTTTATTTTTCAATTTCAATCAAAATACAACAAGAGGGAAAAACATGGACAGTTCCTTTAAAGTTCAACAATCATCCGTTCCGTCAACAAATGCCTGTTCTGCAGAGCCGGAATATTCTGCAAACATTAAAAACGCCATGGCGGCTCTTCGGGAAGGCCGTTTCTTTTTGCTTTACGACTCTGACAAGCGGGAAGGTGAAACGGATTTCGTCATCAGCGCGACGGCCGTTAAGCCGCAGGATGTCAAACGCATGCGCAAAGACGGCGGCGGGTTGATTTGCGTCGCGATCGGTCCGGACGCCGCTCAACAGTTGAAATTACCGTTTATGGCCGACGTCGTCGACGCCGCTGCCAAAAATTCCACGGCGAAGCTCGACATCGGAACGGTTGTGGAGCGGGAAGGCGATATCAAATATGACAAAAAATCCTCCTTTTCGCTGTGGGTCAACCACCGGGAAAACCGAACCGGCATTCCGGACAATGACCGTGCTTACACGATCAACCGCCTCGGCGAAATCACCAAAAAAGCGACTGCAGGCGAAAAGGTGGAATTTTCATCCGAATTCAGAACGCCCGGACATACGGCGACCCTTCGTGCCGCCGACGGCCTTTTGGATATCCGCCGCGGACAAACGGAATTGTCGATTGCGCTGGCATTGATGGCCGGCTCAAACCCGGCGACCGTCGTTTGCGAAATGCTCGATGACAACACCGGATTCGCGCTTTCAAAGGCGGACGCTAAAGATTACGGAAACAAAAACGGCATGGTTTTTGTTGAAGGCTACGAAGTCGTTGAAGCGTTTGAAATGTGGAAAAAAGCCAACGGAATTTGAATGAAATCTGAATAATTAGGAGTGAAAATTATGGATTTAAATCATTGTACGCCCGTTTTATTTGTCAAAGACGCCCAAAAAGCGCGCAGCTTTTACGAAGGTCTTTTGGGCATGACGGTCGTCGCGGATTTCGGCGGCTTGAATTTGGTCTTCAAGGAAGGATTTGCGCTTTGGCAAATCATGGACGGAAATATTATTCCCGAAAAACTCGGACGCGAAAATATTGAAAATTCAAAGAGCGTCAGCCGCTTTGAATTGGGTTTTGAAACGGAAGAAATCGACGACATCTTCAAGACATTAAAGGAAAACAATACCAAATTCCTGCATGAAATGAATATGGAACTTTGGGGTCAGCGGACGATTCGCTTTTACGATCCGGACGGACATCTCATCGAAGTCGGCGAATCCATGCCGTTTTTTCTCAGACGGATTTACAACGAGGAAGGACAAAACCTGGAAGCGACATCCCAACGCACATTTACGCCGGTTGATGTTTTGAAGCAAATCCTGGGTCTCTAAACTTGTTCTCCAAATTGTTCTCTGAAATTGTTTTTCAGAACTTAATCTCTAAATATTGATTTTAGAAGAATCCGATAAAATCGGATTCTTCTGTCATTCTTTTTTCCGATCTGATTTCCGATTTATTGAAAAATCAATAAACGCCGCGCATGAAATTTCCTCTCGTAAAGTCAGAGCCGTCTGTCGATTCTTCTTTCTCGGATTCGGTTTCATTGTCGGTTCCGATTTCTTTTTGTCCGCCGGTTTGAAGCCGTTCCAATTCTTTTTTGTAGCGCGCCGTCAAATCGGCGAGTTCGCTTGCCGTGTGTCCGAGCCCGTCAATTCTGAATGATGAGACGCCGGCATTTTTCAATTTCGGCAGCAAATCATACGCGTTGAGTTCTTTGGAATTAAAAATAATGCTTCTGCCTTTGGAATCGGTCAGCACCGGAAACACAAAGTCCTTTGCGTCTTTCAGCGCATAACGGAAAATTGAATCCGATTTGTTTTGAGTTCTCGCCGTTTCTTTGATTTTGCCGTCCGCCAGTGTTTCCAAAAGCGGATGTTCAGTTGTCATCAGCCGCTGCCGTCCGTGAACCGCGCATTCCAATCCGCCCGGTATTCTTCTTTTCTCAAAAAGACGGTCCGACAAAACGGAAATATCGCGAATGGAAAGCTCGGGCGACAGCGTGACAAACTCGGCGCCGCCTCCCAAAAACAGATCGGCGGTTTCCGAATTAAATATATTAAACGCGGCGTCGGCGGCCACTCTGAATTTGCCGTTGAATCTTGTTTGAACAAAATAATAAACGCCCGGGTTCGACGCCAAAACTCCTGAAATACCGAGGTCGGACAATTCTGAAAGTGTTTGCCGGAATTCATCGAAATCGCTTTCTTTGGTCACAAACGGCGTTTTCCACCACAATTTTTCCAAATCGGTCGGGTCAATATCGGAGCCGGAAATCATTTCTTTTAAATCGGAAATGGTGACGCCGCATTCCTTTTTGGTGAACGGGTCGGCGAAAATGTCGCCGCCGACATAAACGCGGTCGGCGCCGGCCGAAAGAGCGGACAACACATCCTCTTTCGTGTAAGCGCAAACACAAAGGGCAAGCGGGCTTTTCTTTTCATTTTGAAGCGGCAACTCTGCATTTGTCGGAATAACAAGTATCGGATTGTCCGTTTTCGGTTGCGCGCTTTGAATCCGCGCCGCCGCCAAGGCTCTTAACGCCCGGTTGCGTGTTTCTTTAAAGACGCCGACCGGAACAAAACAATCGTCAATCACGTCCGCGTCGGCCGATAAAACGTCGTAGATCGTATTGCCGAGTTTGGACAGCATGTCGACGGCGGACTCTTTGGAAAACGGATTTTTAATGGCCGGCTGAACCATGTAATCCGATTCGATTTTCACTTCGTTTCCGTCTTCGTCCATGGCGGTTACTTCCAGCAAAAAACCGGAACAAACAAAACATTTCAAACGGACCGGAATCTGAACCGGAACCGCCGGCGCCAACATCTCAATCAATTCGGCAATCGCTTCGGCTTTTTGAGCGCCTGTTTTGTTTTTCAGATCCATGTTTCCGATATGCTTTCGGACGTCTTCTTCCGGCATTTCAGGAAGCGTTTTTTGAATTTCGCGCCGCAGGTTAAAGTCCAGCGTTTTGTAAACGGCGTCGCCGATTTTCGGCAGGTATTTGCCGTTTTCATCTTCAAAAAGAACAGGCGCCAAAATATTCGCCGTTTCTCCCGAAGTCGCCTCGTTCACCATTTTTCGGGACACGTACATTTTTTTCACGACAAAACCTTGCCGCGGGTCTTCGACGCCATCCGTTTCTTTACTGATGTCGCCGATGGAAATGCCGTCCTGCGACGACAACGAAGCCGTCAAATGAACGCTGATTTGGCCGCGGCCGGGGTCGACGTCCGTGATTTTTCCGACCATGATGCCTTTGTTGTACGGCAATTTACGGCTCATCAATTCGTTTTTCGGATTTTTGACAAAATAACCGGACGTAAAATCGCGGTTGAACAGCTTTTTGAGAATTTCTTTTTCTTCAGTCGTCGGACCAACGGATCTCACTTTTTCGCTTTTGCCGTTGTTTGCCGCAGCGTACCGGTCGATTAATTTCCGGTAAACGGAAACAACGCCGGCTACATATTCCGGTTTTTTCATCCGGCCTTCGATTTTAAAAGAATCAACACCGGCATCCATCAGCCGGAACAAATCATCCGACGCGTTCAAGTCGCGGGGACTGATTAAGTATTTCCCGTCGGTTTGAACGGGTTTCCCGTCAACGGTCAGTGTATATTTCTTCCGGCAGGGCTGTGCGCATTGTCCGCGGTTTCCGCTTCGTCCGCCCACAACGCCGCTGAATAAACATTGTCCGGAATAGCAAATGCAAAGCGCTCCGTGAATGAATGTTTCAATTTCGACGCCCGTTTCTTTCAAGGCTTTCAATTCCGGAATGGTGTTTTCGCGGGCCGGAACAATTCTGCAGACGCCTTTTTCTTTTAAGAATTGAGCATGATAAGAGTTATGAACCGTCATTTGAGTGCTGGCATGAATCTGAATCGGGGAGAAGCCGGCGCCTGTTTGACGGTTTTGAAGCAAATTTAAGAAGCCGACGTCTTGAATAATGACAGCGTCGACGCCCATCCGGTACAATTCGTCAAAAAGAGTGACCACGTCGCCGAGTTCGTCATCCTTAAAAAGCGTATTCAAAGTGATGAATATTTTTTTTCCGAAGGCGTGCGTCAAAGCAATGCCGATTTCCAATTCCTCTTCCGAAAAGTTTCCGGCGTAAGCGCGCGCGTTGAACTTGGCGGCGCCCATGTAAACCGCGTCAGCGCCGTTTTCAACGCCGGCGACTAAAGACAATAATGTTCCGGCCGGCGCCAAAAGTTCCGGCTTTTTCTCATTTTTTAACGTCGTCATTTTAAAATCACAATTTTCCTTCTTTCTATTTCTGCTTAAAAAGAATTGATTGCATAAAATGGTAAGCCTAAAAGTGGCATCCTTTTAGCCGCCGCCGTCCGCGCGCGCGTTATGGCGGTCATTTTGGACGAATTTGAAAAAATCGGGGGTCTGATCTTAAATTTTCAAAAAAAGGAGGAAAAATAGATGAGGAGGAATGAAAAAATAAAAGAAAAATAGGCCCGGTTATTCGCAAACCGGAATGCCGTGCTTTTTCAATTCTTCTTTCACATCGCTCACGGTGTATTTATCGAAGTGGAAAATGCTGGCCGCGAGAACAGCATCCGCGTCGCCTTCCAAAATGCCTTCCACCATGTGGTCGATTGTGCCGACGCCGCCGGACGCAATCACCGGGATGGAAACCGCTTCGGCAACCGCGCGGGTGGCCGGGAGGTCGTAACCGTCTTGGGTGCCGTCGCGGTCTTTGCTGGTGAGCAAAATCTCGCAGACGCCGAGGTTTTCGACTTCTTGAGCCCAGTCAACGACATCCATGCCGGTGCCCTCGTTGCCGCCCATGATGACAACTTCGTACCAGAATTTTTCGCCGTCTTCTTCAAAAATATGGACGCCCGCAACCGAAATGTCCGGATTTCTCTTACAGTCAATCGCAATGACGATTTTCTCGGAGCCGTATTTTTCGACGGCTTTCGCGACAAAATCGGGATCTTTGACGCCGGCGGTGTTGATGGACACTTTTGAGGCGCCCGCGTCCAGCATTCTTTGGATGTGGTCCATGGTTGAAATGCCGCCGCCGATGGTGAACGGGATTGAAATCTCTTTGGACGCCCGCTCAATCACGTCGAGAAGCGTTTCTCTTCCCTGAACGGATGCGGTGATGTCTAAAAAGACCAAGGCGTCTGCGCCTTGCGCTTCATACTTTTTTGCAAATGCCACCGGGTCACCGGCGTCTATAAGTTCTTCGAATTCGATGCCTTTTACAACTCTACCGCCTTTTTCATCCAGAAGAAGGTCAAGACAGGGAATAACGCGCTTTTCCTTTGACATAATTTTCATTTAAATGGTTGTAGTTTATATACTTTTTTGATGAAATGTTTCACGCTCAATCGTGATATTCAAAATTTTGTTCATAATTCGCAAAAGAAAATATGAGCCGGAATTATTTTTTGCCGATATCGTATTTTAAACCTTTTTCCAAGGTTTGAAACATAAGATTTTTATTCATTTTTCACATTTATTCGGGAAATAATTAACATTCATCTTGATTTTTTGAAATGCATTTTTTTCAAAAAAGTCAAATTTATTTTATTTGAAAAAAATTTGGTGTTCAGTGGGTATTACATTTATATGATGAAAGTAATACGACTATTCGTTACTTTCACTGACTTTACAAATTTCACAACTTTCACGATCATTTTACGTCACTTTCACGACTTACAACTTTCAATATGTTTCGTTTATTTCAATCGGGCGCCGGGTGGACGGCGGCCGAGCTTAAAAACCGGTCGTTATTTTATGAATGAAATATCAAGCATGGTCATCTCTCACAAAAAAGCAACCGTGGCCGAAATGGAATGTGCGTGGCCGCTCAGCGCTGAAGAGATGCTTCAAAAACTTTACGAAAAGGAATTCGTTTACGAGTGCGTCATTTTAAAAACGTGCAACCGGGCGGAAATCTATGTTGTTTCCGAGCGGGGCAGCAGCGTTTTATTCAATTTTTCCAAAGAGATGGGCGTTGAGACGCGCATCGTCGATTTTTATGACCACGACGAATCCTTGGAACATCTTCTCCGGCTGTCGTGCGGCCTGGAGTCCATGATCGTCGGCGAAGATCAAATTTTAGGGCAAATCAAAGACGCGTACACGCTCGCGGTCAAACAAAAAACAATCGGACGCGTTCTCGACACCGCTTTTACGAAAGCGATTCAAGTCGGCAAACGCGCGCGGACGGAAACGCGGATCAATAAAGGATCCGTTTCCATCGGTTCTGCCGCGGTTGAATTGGCGGAAGACTGCCTCGGCGGTTTGGAAGGCAAATCCATCATGGTGATCGGCGTCGGTGAAATCGGTATCTTGGTCGCGCGCGCGCTCGCGGACAAAAATTTGGACGCGATTTACATTTCCAACCGCACGTACAAGAAAGCGCAGGACTTAGCGTATGAACTCGGCGGCAAGGCGATTCAGTTTGATTCGATTGTTTCCCATTTGGAAAAAGCCGACGTTCTCATCAGCGCCACTGGCGCGCCGCACTATGTTCTTACCAAAGCGACGGTGGAAAAAAGCCTGCCCAAGCGCAACGGAAAACCGCTTTTCATGGTCGACATCGCCAATCCGCGCGACATTGAAGAATCCGTCAACGACCTTGACGGCGTCACGCTTTGCAACATCGATAATTTGCGCGTCATCAGCGAAAAAACGCTCAAAATGAGAAACGAGGAAGCGAAAAAAGTTGTTGACATCATCAATGAAGAACTCATTCTGCTGAACAAACAATTCAAGCGCCAGAAAGCGGACTACATCGTGGCCGAGCTTTACAAAAACGTTTACGGTATCCGTGAAGAGGAAAAAGGAAAAGCCGTCAACAAATTCCGCGTCAAGCACACGATCGGGGAATTCGAGGAAAATATTTTGGAAAATTTAACGCACGCGATTGCCAATCAAATTTTGGCGGAGCCGACCAAAATCCTCCGAAACGCTGCCGAGCAAGACAACGACGAGCTGCTTGAAGCCGTGGCCAAAGTGTTTAACATCCAAACGGACAGCATCAAGTCGAATGACTGTTCGTGTGAAGAAAAAAATAAATAATAGAAAATGAAATCACCTAAAAAAGTGATTCTCATCACAATTTATCCGGCGGATTGATTTCTGTGCGTTCAATTCTGTCAACGCAACAGGCGTCAGCAATCCGATACGTGTCAGCAATCCGATACGTGTCAGCAATCCGACATGTGTCAACAATCATTATCAATCCGCTTCATTACCAAACATACAACCAATCAGCCGGGTCGAATTCAAAAATCCGGTGAAAATCAAAAACTATTTATAATTTCAATATTGGGGATGTGTCATGGAAGAAAAATTAAAAGATGTTATTAACGAACAGATGGACTTAGTCATTATTTCATTACGCGACGACGACGATTACGGCATTTCAATCCTGACCATTCAGGACGACGATCCGGTTTGCCAAATTAAGCTCTATCATAACCCGCTGGATTTGGACGGCAAAAGCTTCTCCAAAGCGATGGACGAGCTGAACGATTATTCCAAAGTGTACGTCGAAGAATCCAATGACATTTATGAAGCTTTAAACGTGCACCGCGATTTCTGTCTTCACCCGGAAATGTCGCCGGAAGAATTCGATAAGATCAACGTCCGCGTTCTTCAAAGCAGCGCCGATCTTGAAAAAATATTGAAAAAAGGCGTCAAAGGCATGTTTAACTATTTCGCCCTTGAAAATCAGTGATTGAATCTTTCAGAAACGATTCTTTCATTTGATTTTTTATTGATTCATTCATTTGATTCATTATTTTCTCATATTTTATTATTTATTTTTTATTTTTAATTTTTTGTTTTGCTTTGTTTTTTGTTTCGTTCATTTAATATCTGTTCAGTTCTTTTTATAACTCCTCAGTTGACTTATTATTTCAAATATTATTTTATTCAAAAGTCATTTTATTCAAAATCATATTCTCAGGAGATTCAAATGTCCTTCCCAGTGAACAGAATGCGGCGGCTCAGATCCGGAAACCTGATCAAAGAGATGGTTCGGGAAAACACGTTATCCACTTCGGATTTAATTTATCCGTTCTTCGTGGACGAAAATGCTTCCGAAAAAATCCCGGTCGCCTCTATGCCCGGCGTTTTCCGCTGGCCGCTCCACATGGCGGCGGAAGCGGCGCGTGAAGCGGTTGATTTGAAAATCCCGGCTGTTTTGGTGTTCGGCATTCCGAAAGCGAAGGACGCTGCAGGCACGCATTCTTACGGCGATTCCGACGTCGTCCAAGAATCGGTCCGCCAAATCAAAGCGGCGTTCGGCGACAAACTTTTGGTCGTCACCGACGTCTGCATGTGCGAATACACCGATCACGGTCACTGCGGCATTGTGGATATGAAAACGCATGACGTCATCAACGATGAAACGCTGCCGATTCTCGGCAAAATTGCGGTCAGCCACGCCAAAGCGGGGGCGGACATCATTGCGCCGTCCGGCATGATGGACGGCATGATTGCGGCGATCCGGTCGGCGCTGGATGACAACGGATTTGAAAACACGCCGATTATGTCTTATTCTTCCAAATACGCGTCCGTCTTTTACGGACCGTTCCGCGACGCTGCCGATTCCGGATTTTGTTTCGGCGACCGTGCTTCTTATCAAATGGATCCGGCCAACGGCGATGAAGCCGTTCGGGAAACGCAGCTCGACGTTCTGGAAGGCGCCGACATGCTGATGGTGAAACCGGGTATGCCGTATTTGGATATCGTTTACCGCATCAAACAAGAATTTAAGATGCCGCTGGCGATTTACCAGGTGAGCGGCGAGTATTCGATGATCAAAGCGGCGGCTCAAAACGGCTGGCTGGACGAGGAAAAATGCTTTTATGAAGCGATGCTTTCCATGAAAAGGGCCGGTGCCAACATGATTATTACATATTACGCCAAGGAAATGGCTGAAATTTTAGCCAAAAAATAATCATTTGATGTTGTTTTGGTATTGATGTTGATATTTTGTATTTATTCATTTTAATTCATTTATTTTTTTTATTCAGCGGGGAATTTCAATGGTCAAAGAAGAAAAAGGATTTCAGACGAATCACGCCCAATCGGAAAAGCTGTACGAAGCCGCCAAGAAAATCATTCCTGGCGGCGTCAGCAGTCCGGTGCGCGCGATCAAACCGTTTCCGTTTTATACGGCGTCGGCCGACGGCTCCAAAATTTACGATGCGGACGGCAATGAATTCATTGACTATTGTATGGCGTACGGTCCTGCGATTCTCGGACACAACCACCCGGTGATTAAACAGGCGATTACAGCGCAGCTGGACAAAGGCTGGCTTTACGGAACGCCGACGGATCTTGAAGTCGAGTTGGCAAAACGCGTCAACAATTTCTTCCCGTCCGTTGAAATGATGCGTTTCGTGTCGTCTGGTTCGGAAGCGACCATGAGCGCGATTCGCTTGGCGCGCGGGTTTACGAAAAAGAATAAAATTATCAAAATCGAAGGTGGTTTTCATGGCGCTCACGACGCGGTTCTCGTGAAAGCCGGCTCTGGCGCCACCACACATGGCGAGCCGAACTCGCCGGGAATTCCGGCGGACGTGACCAAAAATACGCTTCAAGTGGCGTACAACGACATTGAAGCAATGGCCGACGTTATTGAGAAAAATAAAAATGATATGGCGGCGGTCATTATTGAACCGGTTCTCGGAAACATCGGTCCGGTTTTGCCCAATGACGGTTATTTGCAGGAACTGCGCAAGCTGACGGCTGAAAACGATTGTTTGTTGATTTTCGATGAAGTCATCACCGGTTTCCGTTTGGCGGCGGGCGGCGCTCAGGAATATTACAATATCAAACCCGACTTGACGACGCTCGGAAAAATTGCCGGCGGCGGCATGCCGGTCGGCGTTTTCGGCGGACGCAAGGAAATCCTGGAATTGATTTCCCCCAACGGTCCCGTTTATCAGGCCGGAACGTTCAGCGGCAGTCCGTGTTCCATGGCGGCGGGAATTGCCACGCTGGATTACATGAAACAAAACAACATTTGGGCGGCGCTCAACAAAAAAGGCGACGCGTTCCGAAAATCTTTGTCCGACATTGTTGCGGACAAAAAATTGGATTATTACGTCGGCGGCCTCGCTTCTCTGTTTGTGATTTTCTTCGGACAAAAACCGGCAAACTATCAGGACGTTCTCAAATGCGATTCGGCGTCGTACATGAAGTTTTTTGAAGGCATGCTCAACGACGGCGTTTTTTTGCCGCCGTCTCAATTTGAAACGAATTTTATTTCCATGGCGCACACGGATGAGGATTATGAAAAAACGTTTGCGGCTGTTGAGAAAAATTTGCCGAAAGCAAAATAAGTATTACAATTCATTGATTAATTAATTGATTCAAAAAAGGAATTTCATCATGATTATCGGAACACGCGGCAGCAATTTGGCTTTGGTTCAAACCCGGAAGGTGGCCGGCCTGCTGAAAGAAAAAGGTTTTTCGACAACGGAACAAATCATTAAAACGGACGGCGACCGTTTCACGGACCGCCCGCTTTACCAGGTTTCAACCGGCGTCGGCGCCTTCGTTCGGGAACTCGACGACGCCATGATTGCGGAAGGCATTGAAATTGCGGTTCACTCCATGAAAGATCTGCCGACGGTCCGTCCGCCGGAATTGGTTACGGCGGCGGTTTTGGTCCGCGATTCGCCGTACGACGTGTTGCTCACCAAAGACGGGCTTTCCATTGACGAACTTCCGAAAAACGCTGTCATCGGAACCAGTTCCATGCGCCGCCGCGCGCAGCTGCTCCGCTACCGCCCGGATCTTCAAATTGAAGAACTGCGCGGAAATATCGACACCCGGCTCCGGAAATTAAATGAAGGACAGTACGACGGGATTATTTTGGCGGAAGCCGGTCTTGAAAGAATGGGCTGGGACGACATTGTGCGCGTCCGTTTGCCGATTGATGAGTTCTGTCCGTCTCCGAATCAGGGAACGGTGGCGATCGTCGCTCTCGCCGGAACGCCGGCGGTGGAGGCGGTGGCTCTGTTGAATCATCTCCCGTCTCAAATTGAAACGCAAATCGAACGCCTTGTTGTGAAAGATTTGGAAGGCGGCTGTACGACGCCGATTGGATCTTACGCGAAGTTTGAGCCGAACGGTAAAAAAATTCGAGTGCGTGCGGAAGTTCTTTCCTGTGACGGCACGAAAAGCATCAAAGTCGATGAGAAAATCTCGGCGGACAATTGGAAAATTGAGGCCGAAAAACTCGGCAAGGATTTGGCGGATTCCGGCGGCAAAATGTTGGCGGAAGAGGCGATTTGTTATATTCAGGAATTGAAAGACAAGAAGAGCCAATGATTTTTGTTTTTATTTTTTATTTATTTTTTTGATTGATTTTATGATTCATTGATGATTCAAGCGGGATAATTTATGTATCAAATTGCGGGCATTTCTCTTCCGAATCCGGCGCTTCTGGCGGCCGGCATTTTGGGAACGACCGGCGCGTCGATGGCGCGCCAAATTCGAAACGGCGCCGGCGGCGTCGTGACAAAATCCATCGGTCCGGTGCCGGTTTTCGGACATCCGAATCCGTCCATGGTTCAGCTGAAAAACGGTTTTATCAATGCGATGGGTCTTCCGAATCCGTCTTTTGAAGAGTTCCGTCAGGAAATCGATTTTGTTAAAAACAACAAAAATAACGCAGCCGGCGCGCCGGTCGTTGCCAGCATTTTCGGCGGCGATGTCAAGGATTTCGTCGCGGTGGCGCAGGGACTGATGCCGGCCAAACCGGACGCGTTTGAATTGAATTTGAGCTGCCCGCACGCCAAAGGTTACGGCGCGGACATCGGCAGCCAACCGTGCCACGTGGAAGAAATCACGGCGGCCGTGAAGGACGTTGTGGATATTCCGGTTTGGGTCAAGCTGACGCCAAATGTGGCAAATATTAAAGACATCGGGCTGGCGGCACAAGCCGGCGGTGCTGACGCCGTTGTGGCGATAAACACGGTGCGTGCCATGGCGATTGATATTTATTCCGGCTGGCCGGTTCTCGGGAACCGTTCGGGCGGTTTGTCGGGTCCGGCGGTTAAACCGGTTGCCGTCAAATGCGTTTATGATTTATACGACGTTCTCGACATTCCGGTGATCGGCGTCGGCGGCATTTCTTCTTGGGAAGATATGATTGAAATGATGATGGCCGGCGCGTCGGCGGTTCAAATCGGGTCGGCGGTTTATGACAACGATTTTGTCTTCCGTGACGTTTGGTCCGGCGCCGAACGGTTTATGAAAGAAAACGGCTGGTCCATGTCCGAACTCGTCGGGCTCAGCCACACCAAAAAACCGGCGGACGCCGTCAATTCTTCAAAAAATAATTCCTGCGGCTGCGGAGGGAAAAAATGACAAATTCCTGTTTTTCGTTCGGCGGTTTGCCGAAAAACGCCAAGATCATCAAAATCATCGATGAAGCCAAAAATCAAAAGCGGACGCTTCTCTTTGACGCGGAATTTGAAAACGCGGCGCCGGGACAGTTCGGCATGGTTTGGATTCGCGGCACGGATGAAATTCCGCTCGGTTGCTCTTTCAAAAACGGCGTGACGTTTCAAGTGGTCGGCGACGCAACCAAAACACTCTTTTCGCTCAAAGAAGGCGATTCGGTCGGTTTGCGCGGTCCGTTCGGAAACGGCTTTTCGATCCCCAAAAAGGGCGACAAAATTTTAATCGTCGCCGGCGGCATCGGCGCGGCGCCGTTGGCACCGCTTGCTGAAAAAGCAAACGAGGCCGGCGCCAAAGTCACAATCATTTTGGGCGCGCGCAGCGCGGACGATTTGATTTTTGAGAAACGGTTCAAAGACGCCGGCAACGTTTTGCTGACGACCGACGATGGCTCGTTGGGACGCAAAGGGTTTGTGACGACCGTTTTGTCGGAACAAGATTTGGGCAAGTTTTCCAAAATTTACGTCTGCGGCCCGGAAATCATGATGAAATTCGTGATGGACATCTTGATTCAGAAAAATGCGGTCGAAAAGTCTGAATTTTCGATGGAGCGTTATTTCAAGTGCGGCATCGGCGTTTGCGGCGCGTGCTGCATCGACGAAACCGGCGTTCGCGTTTGCAAAGACGGTCCGGTTTTCCCGGGAACGGTTTTGTTGAACTCGGAATTCGGAAAATACCATCGGGACGCTTCCGGAAAACGGATTAAATATTGATCTTTTTTCCGTTTTTATTTTCAATTTCTTTTTTTCTTTTTTTGAGCGGGCAGCATGCGAGCGCGTTATAGCGACACTTTTTTGTTTCACGTTTTTAAAAATTAAGGTCTGGCTTATTAAAAATCCCATGCAAAACATCCCGATTAAACAGACGCGTTTCGCGTCTGTTTAATCGGAATCCGATGAGAAGGATTGGGAAATAGCAACAGCAGATGCAAATCGGACCAAGAAACAACTGTATTGTCAGAAACAGCTGATACAAACTGAAATCTAAAAACAGTCAACTGTAGGTGCAAACTGAAATTTAAAAATAGTGAACTGCAGGTACAAACTGAAATCTAAAAACAGTCAACTGTAGGTGCAAACTGAAATTTAAAAATAGTGAACTGTAGGTGCATCGGAATCCAAAAATAGTGAACTGTAGGTA
Source organism: Methanolapillus africanus (assembly GCF_032714475.1). Classification (NCBI taxonomy): domain Archaea; kingdom Methanobacteriati; phylum Methanobacteriota; class Methanomicrobia; order Methanosarcinales; family Methanosarcinaceae; genus Methanolapillus; species Methanolapillus africanus. Next base: position 88,070 of record NZ_JAWDKD010000003.1, read on the forward strand.
CAAATTGAAATTTAAAAATAGAAAACTGCAGATGCAAACTGAATTCTAAAAAACAGATGAAATCTGAAAATGAGAAAATAAAAATAATCTCTTGGGATTATCTTTTCTTTTTCTTCTTTTCAGCTTCTTCTTGCTGTTTTAAATAATCATCTCTGATTTGTTCGGGCGTTCTGACAAGATCTGTTTTTCCGAGGAAGCGGTCCAAAGCGCTCGCGTTTGTGAAAACTTGCTCGCGTTTTCCTTTTTGATTGATCATCAGTCCGACAAAAATGAGCGCCAATCCGATGATTTCGTTAAAGCCCGGAATTAAGAACGTGCCCAGCAACACAAGCGTGGACGCGATGATTCCTTTGAATGCGCCTTTGCGGTAGGAAAAATAGCCGGTGCGCCGGAAAATCCGCATGTCGCGGTAAGTTAAGTACAAAATCGCGATGTATGCGAAAATGCCGATGCCGATGTAAAGATTGATGAGCGTGAATTCGACCATTTTTATTTTCCCCGTTTTCCAAATTAAATAAGTCAAACAAATTAAACAAATCAAACCGGTCGAGCAAACGAGCGATTCTTCAAATGTTTGACGGAAAGTAAAACAGAAAAGTAAATATGTAAAAGACATATAAAACGATATTTGAAATCGTTTAAAAAATAAAATTATTCTTATTATAATTAGTCAAAATCTTATTCCAATCAATCCAAAATCAATTTCATTTTGATCAAATTTTGTTCTCTATCTTCCGTTTTTGATTCAAAGAACGTTTTGATTCAAAGAGTGTTTCGAGTCAAAGGGCGTTTTGATTTTAAAGTGGTTTGATTTTAAAGCGGTTTGATTTAAAAAGTTGTTTTTAATTTTCAGAGTGTGAAAAGTCGTGGATGTTTCCGGCAGTTTATGGTATTTGTTGCTTGTCATTTTGTTAATTCTTTCCGCCTTTTTCTCGGCGGCCGAAACGGCTTTTTCGTCCATTCACAAAATCCGTATTAAAACGATGGCTGAAGAAGGCAACGAAAAAGCCAAACGCGTTTTAAAACTCGTCGGCAATTACGACAAATTCATTTCGACCGTTCTCATCGGCAACAACATCGTTAACATCGGCGCCGCATCGGTGGCGACGATTATTTTCGGACAGCTGTTTCCGGCGGAAACCGCCGCAGCCGTTTCAACCGTTGTCATGACGCTTCTCGTGCTGACTTTTGGTGAAATCTTGCCGAAAAGCTTCGCCAAAGCCAACGCCGACCGTTTGGTCATGATTTTTATCCGACCGATGGAATTGATTTCGATCCTCCTGTCGCCGTTGGTTTTCGTTTTTGCCAAAATGGCGGCCGTGGTCGGACGGTCTCGAAATAAGGACGAAAAGCAGCCGACTGTGACCGAAGAAGAACTCAAATACATCATCGAATCCATTGAGGAAGAAGGTGTGATCGGCGAACTGGAAAGCGAACTGATTCAATCCGCGATGGACTTTGACGACACGACGGTTCAGGAAATTATGGTGCCGCGCGTCGATGTGGCGGCGCTTGACGTCAATGACAGTCAAGAAGAAATTCTCAAACAGATCATCGACGAAGGTTTTTCCAGAATGCCGGTTTACGAAAACAGCATCGATACCATCATCGGCGTCGTTCATATTCGGGACGTTTTGGTGGATGTCGCGCAAGGAAAGCCGATTGACCTGCGCAGCTTAGCGAAACCGTGCAAATTCGTCTACAAAACGATGAAATTGGAACCGCTTCTCAATGATTTCCGCCATTCCAAATCGCATTTCGCGGTAATCGTCGACGATTACGGCGGAACGAGTGGCATTGTCACAATGGAAGACGTCTTGGAAGAACTGGTCGGCGAGATTTGGGACGAAACGGATGAAATCATCAACGATATCGTCGAGATTGAAAAAGACATCTATGAAGTCAACGGCAACTGCAACATTTATGATTTGCTGGATTATCTTGAGATGGACGAGCGGGATTTCGAAAGTGATTACAACACGGCCGGCGGCTGGACGCTCGGCGTATTTGAACGAATTCCCGAAGTCGGCGAAACGTTCGATTACAAAAATCTGCAGGTGACCATTCTGGAAGTCAGCGACCAGCGGGTGACCAAACTGATTATTCAAAAATTGAATCCGGAAGAAATGAATAAAAAAGGCGAAAAAGAAGAAAAAAGTGAAAAAGGCGAAAACGGCAAAAACGGGCAACAATCGTGATGCTGAAATTTATTTTCAGCATTCACCGGCTTCTATTTTCATACTTTCTTTGTAAAAATTTCCCCATTCTTCCATCATTTTCATAATCGGCTGAAGTGAACCGCCAAGTTCGGTCAGTTCATATTCCACGCGGGGCGGCACTTCCGCATAAACGGTTCGTGTGATGAGTCCGTCTTCTTCTAAGGATCTCAAATTGTCCGTCAGCACTTTTTGGCTGATGCCGTCCACACCTTTTCGAAGTTCGCCAAACCGTTTGGTTCCGGACAGCAAATCTCTTAAAATCAATAGCTTCCACTTGTTTCCGATTAAATCCACCGTTGTGGCGACCGGGCAGGGCGTCAATTCTTTTTTTGTTAACATCGATGGTCATCTCCAATAGTTTCTAAAACGTTCCTATATAACAAATATGTTTCTGCTTTCTTTTTAAATGTTATAGTTCTATTAGGATATTGCAGGTAAAAATATATCAATCCTTGCATTTCGAAGTTAAAATTGAAGTATTGAAATATTGAAAAATTAAAACAAGTGATCCTCATGAAAAAGAATGATTTTAAATCCATTAACCTCGGCAAAGGCGCAATGAACATTTACGATTTCGGCAACGTTAAGCTTCATGCTTACAAAACAAACGACTTCATCACCGACGAAGTTTTTCTGATCGAAAAAAGCGGCAAAATGATCGTTGTTGAAAGCCCGTGTTTCTTTGACAACATCAAAGAGCTGGCGGACTACATCAACACATTGAATGTTCAGGTTGAAGGAAAACTTCTTTCTTACCACATGGCCGGCGCCACTTTCCTGCCGAACGTTCCGGTTTACGCAACGAAGAACGCGGACGAATATGGTCATACCGGCGGCGGAAAAGCGTTGATTGACAATTTTGCCGGCGCGTTTGGTCCTATTTTTGATCCGTCAATTCCGGCTGTGACCCATTATTTAAAAGATGGTCCGGCAACAATTGCCGGGATCCAAGTGAATATTATTCCAACGCCGGAAGGATTTGACATTGAACTTCCGGAAATCAACGCCGTTTACACGCACATGCTCGGCCATGACTGTCATTCGATTGTGGGCGGCGCCGGACACGCGGACGCTCTGATCGGTCAATTGAACGGATTCAAAAAAGCCGGCTTCGATTTGATTTTGACGTCGCATTATACGCCGGAAGACTTGAAAGATGTTGAAACGAAAGTCAAATATTTGGAAGATCTCAAGGAAACGGCGTCAAAATACGAATCGGCTGAAGAATTTAAAGCGGCGGTTCAGAAGAAGTATCCGGAATATGCCGGTGAAAACTATCTGGACATGACGGCCGGATTCTTTTTCCCGAATTAAAATTCAGGCGAAATCTTTTGATTTCGCTTCTTTTTTTATCATTTTTTACTGTTTGCTTTTTTGGCGGACGGTATGCGCGCGCGTTACGGCAGCACTTTTTCTTTTTCCCCAAAAACCCGAGGGCAATTTTTTGTTTTAGTTGTTTTATTTATTTTTTCGGTTTTTCAGGGTTGCTTTTCATTTATAAATGGTTATTTTCCGTTTACTTTTATGTCTTCTCATCTCTTTTTTAATCAATCGTCTGCCGGGAACTTTTATATAGAAGTTCTGACATTAATTTACCTGAATCATACATACAACAGATTCATCTTAATCACCACTTAAATTCGTTTTCAACAACGATCGACAAAGAATTTAAAGCAGGGTCAACTTGTTTTGAATCTTTGTTTTGTCATCTTTCTGATCATTTTGTTTATTCTTATTCTATAAAACAAAATTATACAAATATTAAGGAGGATTTTAATTATGTCCGGACAAATGGGACAACCGATTTTCATTTTAAGCGAAGGCAGCAAAAGAACCCGCGGTTCTGACGCTCAAAACAACAACATTATGGCCGCAAAAGCGGTTGCGGAAGCTGTCCGCACTACGCTCGGTCCGAAAGGCATGGACAAAATGCTCGTCGACTCCATGGGCGACGTCATTATCACCAACGACGGCGCGGCCATTTTAAGAGAAATGGACATTGAGCACCCGGCGGCCAAAATGATCGTCGAAATCTCAAAAACCCAAGACGCCGAAGTCGGAGACGGCACCACCACCGCCGCCGTTTTGGCCGGCGAACTTCTCGCCAACGCCGAAGCGCTTTTGGATGAAGGCATCCACCCGACCATCATTTCCGCCGGCTACAGAATGGCGTCCGCCAAAGCCCAGGAAATCGTTAAATCCATCGCGATTGACGTTTCCGTTGACGACGTCGACACTTTGACCAAAATTGCCGCCACCGCCATCACCGGAAAAGGTGCGGAATCCCACAAAGACAAATTATCCGACCTCACCGTCAACGCGGTTCGCGCGATCGTGAAGAAAGACGCCAACGGCAAAACAGTGGCCGACACCGACAAAATCAAAGTCGAAAAGCGCGCCGGCGGCAGCATCGGCGATTCCGAATTGATCGACGGCGTCATCATTGACAAAGAACGTGTCCACCCGAACATGCCGGACCGGATCGAAAACGCCAAAGTTCTCCTTCTCAGCGCCGCCATCGAATACAAGAAGACGGAAGCCAAATCCGAAATTAAGATCACCTCGCCGGACCAAATGCTCGGCTTCATCGAACAAGAAGAAGCGATGCTCAAAGAAATGATTAAAAAAGTCATTGACTCCGGCGCCAATGTCGTTTTCTCCCAAAAAGGAATCGACGACCTCGCTCAATATTACCTCGCGAAAGCCGGCATCTTGGCCGCCCGCAGAATTAAGAAAAGCGACATGGACCGCTTGTCCGAAGCCACCAACGCCAAAGTCGTCATGACGATTGACGAAATCACCAAATCCGACCTCGGCGCCTGCGGCCTTGTGGAAGAACGCGAAACCTCCGGCTCCAAGATGATTTACGTCACCGAATGCCCGGGCACCAAAAGCGTTTCCATATTCCTGCGCGGCGGAACCGACCACGTCGTTGACGCGCTCGACCGCGCCGTCGAAGACGCAATCCGCGTCGTCGGTGTGGCCATCGAAGACCAAAAAGTCGTCGTTGGCGGCGGCTCTCCGGAAATTGAAGTGTCCTTGCGCCTTCAAGAATATGCGGCAACGCTTTCCGGCAGAGAGCAGCTCGCTGTTTCCAAGTTCGCCGAAGCCCTTGAAGTGATTCCGCAAACCTTAGCCGAAAACGCCGGTCTTGACCCGATCAACATGCTCGCTGAAATGAAAGCCGAGCACGAGAAAGGCAACAAGAATGCCGGTCTCAATGTTTACGCCGGAAAAGTGGAAGACATGTTCAAAAACAACGTCGTCGAACCGCTCAGAATTAAAACGCAAGCCATCAATGCGGCCACCGAAGCCACCATCATGATTCTCAGAATCGACGATGTCATCGCTTCCGCAAAAGCAGCGCCGATGCCGCCGGGTGCCGGCGGAATGGGCGGCATGCCGCCGATGATGTAATGTCAAATTACAAAATCAAAAATCTCTGAAAAGCAAATGAACATTTTGTTCATTTCTTTTTCTCCATCTTTTTTTATCTGTTTTTCAGTTTCGATTTGTATCTACTGTTTTCAGTTTCAACTTGTATCTACTGTTTTCTGTTTTTAAATTTCGGTCTGCACCTACAGTTAACTGTTTTATTAATTTGCAGCTTGCACCTTTTGGTTCCAACAATACAGTTGTTACTTGTTCCGATATTGCACCTATGGATTCTAACAATACAGGTATAGCTTCGCTCAGTTTTGCACGTGTTGCTGCTGATTGCATCTTTCCGAGGCTGTATCCGCTTAAACAGACGCAAAGCGTCTGTTTAAGCGGGGTGGTTTTGCTTGATAAAAATAAAAAAAGGAGCCCATCAGTTATAAAAAGTCAAGAAAATGTGTCGTCATAACGCGCGCGCATGCCACCCGCAAAAATAAAACTCAAAAAAGAAAAATATAATATGCAAAAAAATGAAAAAGAAATTTCAATCCAACGGCGTTGAATTGAAACGAAATTCTTCTCTTGATTGGCTTTCGCCGGTTTCTTATGATTCTTCGATCTCGTCGGGATCGTTCATGGCGATGGTTTGACATGCGCATGACGTTCCCGTCGTGTTTTCGATTACCTTTTTGACACAACCTGTACAGTAAGCCATGATTTCTTCCAAGGAACATTCGGCGTCGATGCCGGCTGCGCCGCTGTGTCCGCCTCCGGTTCCGTTGTATTTCTCACCGATTTCTTCCATCATTTTTCCGAGGTTGACGCCGGACGCAATCATGTCCCGCTTCGCCCGTCCGCTCACACGCACGCTGTTATCGTCTTTGACGGAGCCGACAAAGGCCACGTCTGCTCCGATGTTGGTCAGCATGGACGCGGCGGCGCCGCCGTAGGAGCTGACGTAAGTCGTTGCGATGAGGCGCTCGTCGACGCGCTCCAATTTGCAGCGCATGGCAGCTTTGAGCATGGCGATTCGAATGGAAACGTCTTGCGGCGTTGCGGCCATGAGCTCCAGCGCGTCAAAGTAGTCGACGTTGCTTTGGATCATGATGTCCGAGAGCGTTTTGAACGTATCGGCGTTGGCGTGTTTCAGATGCCCGGTGTCGGTAATGATTCCGGTAATCATGGCGAGTCCCATTTTTTCCGAAATCGGAATGCCGGCGCGGTTGAGCATCCGGAAGATGATTTCAACGGTGGACGTCGATTCTTCGTGGATGAAGAATTTGGCGTCGTCGAGAAGCGCGGTCGTCGCGTGATGGTCGATGAGACAATAGTTTTCAAACTTCATGTCATTGAGCTGTCCGCGTGTGGATGTGTCCAGAACGACCGTCAGATCGTAATCTTTCGGGTCCGGGCACATGACGACGGGGATGTCTAATTTTTCGACCAAGTTGCTGGCGACGCGGTTGCAGTCGTCGACGATGCCGACGGTTCCGCCGACGGCTTCAGCGAGCGTAAAAGCGCTGCCGATGGCGTCGGGGTCGGCGTTTCTGTGGCAAACGTAAAGGATGTTTCGATAATCTAAAAGGCGACCCAAGAATTCAGTGTCTGTAACCCTCATAGATTTCACGCGATTTAGTTCGAGTCCGGTGATTCGATCATGCTTTGGAGCTGTTCCTGTAGCTGTTTAAACCGGGAGTTCAAACGTTCTTCCTGGCGTTCGATGGATTGAATCCGGAGCGACAGCGTTTCTTTTTTCTCGGTCAAATCGTCCAAAAGTGTTTTTTTGTCGGATTTCACCATCAGTTCGCCGACGGACTTGTAAACGACAGCGTCGTCAGCGGCCTTGTTTAATTCCTCGATCGCCATTTCGGTTTCTTTGATCATGACGTCGGTTTGGGATTTTTGCATCGCGAGCGTTTGCGCTTGCTGTTGAACTTGCTGAATTTGTGCCACTTGATTTTGCACTTGCGGAGATATTTCAGAACTCATAATAGGTTTCACCTTGACAACTAGAAGCGCACTGAAAGATTTTAATGTTTCTACTCAAAAACAGAAAAATTGTTTTTTTAACCGTGTCGGAATTTTGATGTTTTTGGGAGCGGCGGCACCACGCGCGCGCTATGGCAAAAATTCCGTCGCTTCGCTAGGAATTTTTCAAGGGCGGTGGGAGGCTGAATCTGCTGGTTCGCTTCGCGAACGGCTCCCTTTGGTCGCTATTCTTTTTCTTTTTTTGAGGATGCCACGCGCGCGTTATGGCGACACATTTTGAGGTGAAAATCAAAATCCATTCCATCATTTTTATTTTCAACAAACATGTGTGTTCAATTTTGGACTGTTTTTTTGTTTGAGTCTGTCATGTTATTTTCTGTTCCCGAGAAAGCCACCCCGATCAATCAGACGCGTACTGCGTCTGATTGATCGGGTTTCCGCAGATTTCTGGAAATCGGATGGCAGATACAACTCAAAACAGTCAACAGAAGATGCAACTCAAAACTAATAACAGCAGGTACAGCTCAAAACTAACAACTGAGGATGCAGCTCAAAACTAATAACAGCAGGTACAGCTCAAAACTAACAACAGCAGATGTAGCTCAAAACTAACAACAGCAGGTGCAGTTCAAAACTGAAAAATAGAAATTAAAGACGCACACGTGTTCAAGTTATTTTGAAAAATATGGTGGGATAGCGCGGATTTAAACCGCGGTCCGAACGTCCCGAACGTCCGAGGATGGATCAGGCTACCCTACTATCCCAACTGATTTATTTAATGAAAGGGTTTTTTAAAAATTATTTAATTCGCTCGTCTTTTGTCTTATCCTTTCGATGGGGTAACGCGGATTTGAACCGCGGTCTAAACGTCCCAAACGTTCAAGGATGGACCAGGCTACCCTACTACCCCGAGCGAGTAGCCATAAGAACACGTTATAATTTATAAAGATTTCGACCGCAAGGTCGTTTTTGTTACGGTTCGGCGGTTTGCTTCCATCTTTTGTAGACATCATTATCGACGCCGAGCAAATCCAAAGCCCGTCCGGTCATGATGTCGTACAAATCGTCAATGGTTTGCGGCTTTCCGTAAAATCCGGGTGACGCCGGCATGATGGTGGCACCGGCTTTTTTGGCCCGCACCATGTTTTCCAAATGAATCAGATTGAGCGGCGTTTCCCGCGTCATGAGAATGAGTTTGCGTTCGTCTTTCAAACAAACGTCGGCGGCGCGCGCCATCAAATTGTCGGCAATGCCGTTGGCGATTTGACCAAGCGTTTTCATGCTGCACGGCGCAATGATCATGCCGGCCGTTTTGTAAGAACCGCTGGCAATCGGCGCGGTAAAATTGTTTTCATCGTGAACATAGTCCGCCAATTTTTTGATGTCGGCCGGATCGCGGCCGGTTTCAAGGCGGATGATTTCTTCGGCGGCTTTCGTCATCACCAAGTGAATCTTGATTTGTTCTTGGCCGGTCTTTTCCGCCGCCTGATTCATCCGGCCGATAATCTCAAGCAAACGAATACCATAGCCGGCGCCGGACGCCCCGCTGATTCCGATGACGATTTCCATTTTATCTTCCTGTTGTCAATTTAAAAAATAAGATTCGAACAATCCATTCAATCTGCTCAACACATTTAATGCGTGTGCTTTGAGTTCATTGAATTCAATTTGATTTCGTCCCGAATGCATTTGATGTATTCGTTCACCATGCTTGTACACGTTTTTTCGATATCCGAAATCTCTTCCAAGGTGATGTTTTTCAAATGAATGCCGGCGGCAAACAGCGTCGTCTTTTTTGTTTCCTTACTGATGACGCGGGCGCCGTCCAAGGCGATTTGTTCTTCCCGGTGTCCGGGCGCGCTGATGACGGATGAATTGGCGATGTTCGTTTCATCGTCATAATAACCGAGAGCCACCGCTCCGATATGTTCTTCGCCGCCGGTCAGCAAAATAAGTGTATCATCGCCCACATACCTTTTTTCAAGGACCAATGTAATTCGGCCGATGGTTTTTATAATTTTCATGAAATCACCTGGATTTTTATATAATTTGTTGAATGAATTATATAAACGAAATATTAGGATAAAAATTTGATGTTCGGACTTGAAATTCCGTCCTCAATATTTTGTTCAATGTTTTATTCAAAATTTTATCCTTTCCATTATTTCATTGATTATCTCGTCGTTTTCAAAATTTCAAATTCACAGGTTTCCGTATCGTAATTGTGAATGTCGCCCGTTTCCAGTTCAAAATACCAGGCGTGCAGGGAAAGCTTATCGTTGTCCACCCGCTGTGCAATCCACGGAAAAGTCATCAAATTTTCAAGCGACAGAATCATCGCCGCCTGCTCGCACACCTTGCATTGAATCTCAAACGGCTTTCCAACCATTTCTTTTTGAACGATTTCCTTGGCCGGCAGCGCGATGTCCATCCAGCTGTTGATAAATTCGCTTTCAACTTCCTGCTCATCGTTTTCTGTCATCAGCAAATTAATGCCGCTGCAGGAAGAGTGCCCGAGAATAATGATATGTTCCACATTCAAGAAGCGGACCGCATATTCAATCGACGAGCTGACGCCGTGGAATTTGGTGTCGGGCTCATACGGCGGAATCAAATTTCCGACGACGCGAACCACAAAAAGGTCTCCCGGTTTGCAATCCGTCAAAATGGCCGGGTCGACGCGGGAATCCGAGCAGCCGACCACCAAAACTTTCGGCGTTTGCCGGAGACATAATTTTTCATACAAAAGGTCGTCCGATTCAAAAAAACGGCGGTGAAAGCGGCGAAAACCGCGGACTAATGTGTTTAAATCTTTCATCGTCCCCCTCTAACGGCTAAGTCCTATATATATAACTCCGGTAAAATAAAAATAGCTGTCAAAGAAAATCAAAAAGTCAGTTCCATTTTTGAAAAATCGAATGAAAAGGTGTTGCTGTAACGCGCGCGCACGTGCCCGTCAAAAACGAAAAAATGAACGGATGATACGAAAAACAGAAAGACCAAAGAAAAAGACAAAATTTAAAAAGACAAACCCCCTTCGACCATTATGAAATCTTCACTTCCGATTACTGACAACCACATTCACATTGACCTCGTCCGTGGAAAAGGACTGGCCGCTGTTTCCGAGTTCAAAAACGCCGGCGGAACGCACATGTTTTTGGTGACGCTGCCGAGTTGGTATTTGGGCGTTTCCGTCAAAGAAAAAAACGATTACATTTCTGTTTTTGAAGAAACCATTCAAACGGCTGAAACGATACAAAAAGAAACCGGCGTCGTCGCGTTTCCGGTTCTCGGTATTCATCCGGTTGAAATCATGCACTTGTCGGAAGAAATCGGCGTCAAAAACGCCGTTGACGTCATGTGCGGCGGTTTTGACATTGCCGCCCGGTATGTTTCGGAAGGCAAAGCGGTTGCCATTAAAAGCGGGCGCCCGCATTATCCGGTTTCCGATGAGATTTGGGACGCGTCCAACATTGTGATGTGCCACGCTTTTGAATTAGCAAAAGACCTCAAATGTGCCGTTCAGCTTCATGTTGAAGACATGACGGCAGACAGTTTGGCAAGCATTGCGGCCCTTGCCAAAGCTTCTGGCCTTTCAACGGAAAAGGTTGTCAACCATCATGCAACGCCGCTCGTCGCCGAGGCGGAAAAAGTCGGTATTTTTCCGAGCGTGACGTCCGGTAAAGATTCCATTGAAACGGCATTGGAACAAGGATCCCGGTTTTTGATGGAAACAGATTATGTGGATGATCCGCAACGTCCGGGTTTTGTTCTCGGACCAAAAACCGTGCCGCGGAAAACCAAAAAATTGATTGAAATTTATGGCGAAGAGCCGTTTTGGAAAATTCATCAAGAAAACCCGGGCCGGATTTACGATGTGGACATTGAATAAAGATGGGCGTTGTTTTTGATTTACAGTTTGTATCTGCTTTTCTAACAATACAGGTTTTTCCAAAAATTCCGTCGCTTCGCTAGGAATTTTTCAAGGGCGGTGGGATCCCGAATTGGCGAAGTTCGCTTCGCGAACGGCTCCTTCCGGTCGCAGCAATACAGTCTTTTCCTGATCCGATTTTGCAGCAATTGTTTCCAACAATACAGGTTTTTCCTGATCCGTTTTGTAGCAACCGTTTTCAACAATACAGTTTTTTCCTGATCCGATTTTGCAGCATTTGTTTCCAACAATACAGGTTTTTTCTGATCCGTTTTACAGCAGCTGTTTCTAACAATACAGTCTTTTCTGATCCGGTTTTCAGCAACTATTTCCAACAATACAGTCTTTTTCTGATCCGTTTTACAGCAGCTGTTTCTAACAATACAGTTTTTTCCTGATCCGGTTCAGTAACCGTTTCCAACAATACACACATTGCTTTGCTCATTTTTGTATCTGAAGTTTCCGACTGCATCTTCCCGCTCTGCGATATCCGCTTAAACAGACGCAAAGCGTCTGTTTAAGCGGGATGGTTTGTTTGATACAAAAAGGAACACGAAAGATTCGCTTACTTGATTCAAAAAGAAAAATCGAGGAATCTTTTCGCTTGACGCCAAAATGAAAAAGTGTCGCCGTAACGCGCGCGCATGCCGCCCGCCAAAAAATAAAAAAAGAATCGGAAAAGAATTTCCGATTACAAATTCAGTCGCACTTTTTGGTCACAAGGAACCAAGAAGCGCAGTTTTTGGTGCTGTCGGACTTCCAGCCGTCCCGTTCTTGGGCTTCCTTGAAGGTCGACGGCGCGCCCATGACGACATCGTCTCCGGGCTGCCAGTTGGCCGGCGTTGACACGTTGTCGGCGGCATTTTTCTGAAGCGCTTGGAGAAGGCGTTTGATTTCTTCCATGTTGCGTCCGGCCGACATCGGATAGTAAAGGATGGCTTTCACTTTGGCTTTCGGGTCGATGATGAAAACCGCGCGAACGGCCTTTGTGTCGGAGGCACCGGGCTGGAGCATGCCGTATTTTTTGGCGACTTCCATCTTAATGTCGGCAATGACCGGGAATTTCACTTCCACGCCTTTTGAACCCTTGTATTCGATGTTGTCTTTGATTTCCTTGAGCCACGCGATGTGAGACGTGATGCTGTCGATGGAAAGACCGATAAGCTCGGCGTTGAGTTTGGAGAAGTCGTCCGCCATTTTCGCAAAAGTAATAAATTCGGTGGTACACACCGGGGTGAAGTCAGCCGGATGGCTGAATAAAATGACCCATTTTCCCTTGTAATCTTCCGGGAAGTTCATCGGGCCGTTCGTCGTGTCTGCTTTAAAAGCCGGGGCGTCGTCGCCGATTAACGGGAGCGAAACGCCGCTGCAGCTGCATCCGCAACCGCAATCACATTTATTTTCTTCTGTCATTTTTGTCACCTGATTATTTTGGGTGTCGTTTTTTTAATAAAGTATAATCTCTTGAATTTTATTTAAATCTTTTTATTAAAATTATTTAACATTTACTGAACATACTCCGACAGTCCTCTTTATCCTCTTAATGCTGCTCATGTTGTCGTTTTCAAAAATGATTTCCTTTCATATATATGTTTTTCGATTTTGAAAAAATAAAAATCTTTAACAACAAAGCCAATTGCTGTTTAATATTGGAGATGATCAAATGTCCTTTCATTTTTCAAAAAACATGTTTGCATCTGTTCACCGATTCACCGGTGAGCTTTATCATGGAACAACTAAAGAAAATGCAGCGAAAATTCTTCAAGATAATTTTACAGTTTCAACCAAAAGCTCATTACATTTAGGAAAAGGCGTTTATTTTTTTGACAACGAAATGTACGCCGTTTGGTGGATGATCCGCGGCGATATTTCAAAAAAAATTGAAACGATTGCCTGCGAAAAAAATGCTGAGTCTGATATTGACTCTGACTTTTGCCGTGAAATTCACAAATATTTTGAAATGAAATTTGGTGTTATATCCGTTGTTTTTCAAGATATTCGATATTTGGATTTAGATAATCCAAAAAACAAAGAAATTGTCGCCAAAGCTTATAAAAAATTCCAACAAAAAAATGAAATGAAAACCGAGTTAAAAGATTTTTCGATTTATGACTATTTATATGATCATTCAGCTGTCATGAATCAATATGATATGTTTGTTTTAACAACAAATTTCTATAAGTTTGGAAATCGCCATGATTTAAATCGGTTTCATTTGGATATGCCTTATAAAATTTATTGCGTCAAAAACACCGGACTGTTCCAAAATAAGACTAAAGTTTATATATCACTAGAAATTATCCGTAAATGTCTTAAATTTATGATTCTAAAAGAGAAAATTTATGGGAAAAGGAGGCGGACAAAAATGGAAAATGTAAAAAATGAAATCCATGAAACGACTGGTCAATATCGGATCAAAGCAGAATCAGAAGAAGACGTTTTGGGAGAGGATTTTCTCCAAGAAGTTCAGGAATTACTGGACAATATGACGTTGGAAGAATTCTATCGCGTATTGGATGAATACGGTAACAGTGATGATGACGTCCCGTACGGTCCCTTCTTTATGAGCTGTGCCGATTATGAAAGACTCAAAGGTAAAGATCCGGCCGAAATTGTGAAAGAACTGGGTTGGTAATTTACCAACCGTTCAAACCATTAAACTGTTCAGTCCGATTTTGTCATCCGGTCCGCAGCATCATGATCAATTAAAATTGAATCCTGAAACCAAATAAATTCAAACTGAACTAAATAAATCTAAATTTATTTTTATAATTTAATTTTTTCTTTTTTTATTTTTATAATATTAATCTTTCCTTTGAGTTTATATAGAAAAAAGTCCTATTATATACCGTAGCGATTTTTCTTTTTCTCTTTTTGCGAATTCCAGAAATCATATCGCTCCTTGGCTGTTACAGCCCACAAAACGAAAAACAGAGGTTCTTTAAATTTATGATTATTACGAAAGCGAAGCCGATTGATGAGATTTTGCCGTTCTTGGACGGAAAAGAACGGATCTTCATCATCGGATGTAACGTCTGCGCGGCGAAAATGAAAACCGGCGGTGAGCCGGAGGTTTTGGCCCTCTCAGATTATCTCACGGGCGCCGGCTATCATGTCATTGGCTGGGCTCTTCCGACCGCTGCTTGCAGCGTCCGCTCCTTCGATTCTTTGGCGGAAAAAAACAACAAAATAAAAGAAGCCGACTGCATTTTGGTTATGGGCTGCGGCAGCGGCACATCCGTTATCGGATCTTTAATCGATGTTCCGGTGACCGGCACCAATAACACTTTGTCCCTCGGCGGACAAATCGGGTCCGCGTCCATCGACCATTTGTGTACGCTTTGCGGCGACTGCAACATTGGCGATTACAGCGGTATTTGCCCGAACGCCTGCTGTCCGAAATCTCAGATCAACGGTCCGTGCGGCGGGTCCAAGAACGGAAAATGTGAAGTGTCCAAGACGAGCGAATGCGTTTGGTACTTGATTGAAAAAAAGATGGATACGCTTCATACGCTTCCGATTTTGACGAAAATTAAACCGCCGAAAGACCATTCTCTTTAAGCGGCTTGTTTCTCATATTTTTAAATTTTTGTTTTGATTACTCTTCAACAACAACTTTGGTTGACGTCCATGGTCTTAAAAAGCAAATTTCATGAAAAACTCCTTTCGGATCAATTCCTCATTACCGGCGAGGTTTCACCGCCGAAAGGCACTGATGTTTCCGCGCCGCTCAAAAACGCGGAACTGATTCATACGTTTGCGGACGCCATCAACGTAACCGACAACCAGTGCGCCACAATGCACATGTCGTCTTTGGCTTTTTCCCGTCTGCTGGTTGAGAAAAACTACGAACCGATTATGCAGCTGACGTGCCGGGACCGGAACCGGATCGGTCTTCAGGCCGATTTGCTGGGCGCGTCCGCGCTCGGTATTTCGAATTTGTTGGTGATGAGCGGCGACCATCCGGCCACCGGCGACCATCCGAAAGCGAAAGCCGTTTACGATTTGGATTCCGTTCAATTGCTGAAAACCATCAGCCAAATGAAGGAAGGCGCCGACATGTCCGGCAGCCGGCTCAACAAAAGTCCGGCGTTTTGCGTCGGGGTTGTGTCCAATGCCGATCCGAATGAACGCCTTCAATTGATGAAATTGGAGAAAAAATTGCTGTTTGACGTGGATTTTATTCAAACGCAAGCCATCTTCGATATCGAAAAATTCAAGGAATTTTTGGAAAAAATCAACGTTTACGATATTCCGATTCTGGCCGGTATTATTCCGATCCGGTCGATCAAAATGGCCGACTATATGAACAATCATATTCCCGGCATTTCCATTCCGGCCGACATTCGGGAACGGATTGAATGCGCCGAAAACCCGGAAGCAGAAGGAATACTCATTGCCGCCGAACTCATTTACAAGTTAAAATCCATCTGCCGGGGCGTTCACATGATGCCGGTCGGACCGCACACCAACACCAAACTTGTTCTTCAAAAAGCCGGCGTTTTGGAGTGAACCTTTTTGAAATGAACCAACTTTTTAAAATAACCGTTTTTTCGCCGTCATTGTTTTAAAGTTGATTTGACGTTTCATTTGTTGTCATTTCTGTTTATTGTTCGTTTATTATTTATTCATCATTTGTTATTATTCATCATTTGTTATTATTCATCATTTGTTTGTTATTTGTCATGTGTTATTTCTTCAGTTTGGATTCAGATTCCAATAATTAGGACTTGTTAAATTATGCCTTTTGACGCCTCTTCCTCTTCAATTTCCCCGCTTATGATTTTCGGATTGAAGAGCGCTTTAATTCATCCGCACGATGATATTTTTAATATTTTATGTGATTCGCTCAACACGGCCGGATTGAATTTTGAAGACGGCGACGTCTTGGTCGTCGCCGAATCGGCTTTGGCTACCGCTGAAAACCGGGTCGTTTCTTTAGATTCCGTTCGTCTCGGAGCCGTTGCCGAAAAGTATGCCGGTTTAACCGGGCTTGACGCGCGCGAAATCGAATTGATTTTGCAGGAATCCGATGTCGTTTACGGCGGCGTTCACGGCGTTTTGCTGACGCTTCGGGACGGTCTCTTGTGTCCGAACGCCGGTATTGATAATTCAAACGCGCCGGACGGTTCCGTTATTTTGTATCCGGAAGATCCGTCGAAAAGCGCTCAACAGATTGTGAAATCTATTTTTCAAAAATTCGGTAAACAGGTCGGCGTGATTGTTGCGGACAGCCGAACGCAGCCGCTGCGTCTCGGATGTACGGGCGTTGCCATCGGCGCCGCCGGATTTGACGCCGTGACGGATAAACGGGGCGAAAAGGATTTGTTCGGAAAACCGCTTCATATTACACGCATTGCGGTTGCCGATATTTTAGCGTCCGCCGCCGAAGCGGTCATGGGCGAATGCGGTGAATGTGTTCCGTTTGCCTTGGTCCGAAATTCGTTTGCCGTCATGAATCCGGAGGCCATCGGCGTGGAAACAATCCCGGCCGACGACTGTATGTATCTCGGTATCTTGAAAAATAAATGAACTGTTAAAAAATACGCTGAAAACGAATCGAAACAAATCAAAAAGCAAAACGGATAACAGTCTAATTTCAAAAAAGTTTATCTATGATTAGTCTTTATTATTCATTATTATTTATAATAAAAAACATGAATCAAAAGGGTGGTAACGATGAGTTTAGAATTAATTGATTTTTCAGCAACTTGGTGCGGTCCTTGCCGTATGCAAAAACCGATTCTTGATGAATTAGAGAAAAAGTATGCCGACAAAGTGAATTTCAGAGTCGTCGACATTGACGAATTGCCCGACATGGCTCGGGCATTCAATATTCATGCCGTTCCGACACTGGTTGTTTTGGTGGACGGCAAAGAAGTCAGCCGCTTCGTCGGTGTTTCATCCAAGGAAAAATTAGAAACCGAAATTGGAAAGTATCTTTAATTTGATATTTTCCCGTTTTTACTTTTTTATTCCGGTCGGTTATTTTCTGATCTTTTTTGTTTTGTTAAAATCGCCGCCGCCTGTGTTTATGAATGCGGCCGCCGCTGCCGTCAAAAATCACGGATTGTCTTTTTGCTGCTCGTTTTTAAGCCCGATCGCCCGGCATCTCCGATTCGCGCAAAATTCGATTTCTTCCTTGTCCGCTTCTTTATTTTTGAATAAATTCCATCCGCAAACATCGCATTTTTTATCCAGAACGGTCAGCCGTCCGGTTTTCGGAATTGACTGCGTATGCCCGCACTTCTTGGAGCAGGATAAAAACCGGTTATCGGACAGGCGCACCAAAACCATTTGACCGTCTTTGCATTTCGGGCACGTACCGACGGTTTCGGGCGGGTCGCAAACATCTTTTTGATCGCAGTTAAAACACGGACCAACACCGACCGCCCAGTTGTATTTTTTGCCGACGTCCATGACGGCGACGCCGCCTTTGGGACACTTTTTGGACCGTAAAAATGTGAGCGCGCCGGTTTTCGGAACGGGATACGTCTGCGAACAATCCGGGTAACCGACGCAGCCGACGAATCGTCCGTTGTCGGTGGTAATGAGCCGCAGCGCATTGCCGCAAACCGGACAGACGCCGACGTAATTCTTTTTGTCGCTTTCCGCCGCTTCGCTTTTGATGCTGCCGGCCAGTTTTTGAACCAAACGGTCTTTGTTGGCCGTTAAGTCGCCGTACATTGTTTTAATCAGCGTGGTTCCTTTCAAAAGGGCGTCATTCATGGTGATTTTGCCGTCTTCCACATCCTGAATCAAATTTTCGATCTGGGAGCGGATTTCGGGGCGAATCACAATCGGGACGGCCGTGTCCAAACTTTCCATCAACATGTAGCCTTTGTCCAAAATCGAAATGGTCTTGCCGGACGTTTCAAAGTAGCCGCGCTTTTTGTTTGTTTCAATGTGCGTCGGCGCCGTCGCTTTGGTTCCGATGCCGTTTTTATCCATCAGCGTCAGCAGTTCGCTTTCCATTAATTTTTTCGGCGGTGCGGTCTTTGACGACATGTTTTGGATTTTTTTGACAAACAGGACGTCGCCTTCTTCCATTTGAGGCAGCATTTTGTCCTTTTTTGTTTCGTAATCGTAAATCGACAGCCAACCGCTTGATTTTTTCATGGAGCCGGTGACGTCGAAGAGTTCGTCTTTGATTTTGATGTCCAGTTTTGTCTTTTCAAAAACGGCCGGCGGCATTAAGTTGGCGATAAAATGGCGGCAAATCAAATCGTAAACCGGATAGGCACCCGGCAAACTTACTACTTTTTCCACATCGGACTGCGTTGCGCCCCGGATCGGATAAATCGGGGGGTGGTCTTTGGCGTCTTTGGGTCCGTTTTTCGGAACGACTTTTCCGCCCGTTTCCCGAATCAGCTGTTCGATTGTTTTGGAATAAGACGGATTTTTGATCAGGTCCGACAGAATCGGCATAAATTCAAAATCCGGTGCGTACATGTTTGTTTCCGTTCTCGGATAACTGGTAAAGCCGGAGAGGTATAGCTGCTCTGCGATTTCAAGCGATTTCTCCGGACTGATGTTTAAGAATGAGGAGGCTCGTTTTAAAAATTCGGTGGTGTTCAGCGGGACCGGCGGCGCTAAGCTTTGTTCTTTCACGGATTTTTTGTCGACGACGGCTTTTCTCTCGCCTTTAATTTGTTTGAATATCTCGTCCGCTTTTTCTTTTTCGGAAATTTGTCCGGAGCGGTGCGTTCCCTGAAACTGCGTGTCCGATTCGGCTTTTTTTGTCCGTTTTGGTTTTGTTTTCCCGTCCGCCCCGTCGGTTTCAATCATTTCGGTCGGTGTGTCTTCATTTGTATCAAAATCGGCGAGGATTTTCCAGAAGTCTTTGGGTTTAAATTCCCGGATCGCTTTTTCCCGGTCGTAAACAAAACCGCAGGTGGGTGTTTGGCAGGGACCGATGGACAGCACTTCTTTCGTGTACGCTTTTTCGCGAACGGATAACGTCACATAACGTGTGAATGCGGCGCCCATTTTTAAATCTAAAATTTGACGGGTTTCGGCGGCCATTGCAAGGTTTGTGTCCGGCTCGCCGGGGTGGTCAAATGCTTTTTCAATTTCAGCTTTTGAAAAACTGGAATAGCGCGCCCGTTTAATCGGGGCGGTTGACACCCGTTCAGCCAGCTCTTTGGCTTCAAAGCCGATGTTTTCCCCTTCACGGTCGTAGTCGCACGCCAGAATAATCAGATGCGCGTTTTTGGATAATTTTTCAATCGCGTTTGCCAGATTTTCCTTCGTCACGAACTTTTGCGGATCGACGTCTAACAGCACGCCCGGATCGACTTCGTTCCAGCGGTTGTATTCTTCCGGATAATCGTAACCCATGATGTGGCCGGCGAGTCCCGTAATAAGCCAATCTTCGCCGTCGCGTTTGAATTTGTAAACGGCCGCCCCGTCGACGCGGGTTTGAGAATAGCTGCCGCTGCCCAAAATTTTGGCGATTTCTTCGGCCGCTTTGTTTTTTTCGGCAAATGCAACGACAGTCATTTTTGAAAATCCTGAATGATAAAATATTGAAGGATTAAAGCATTGATAGGTTAAAAAGGTAATTCAAGCGAGGTGAATGTAATCGTGGTCGAATGAATCCAAAAATAAGCGGCAGATGTTTTTGGCGCCGCCGTTCGCGCGCGTGATCCCGATGCGGGGGCTTTCGGAAAAAAGAAAAACACATTGTGTCAATAAAAAACAAAAAAATAAAAGTAAATCAGAATCAATGGGTGAATCACTCACCCATTTAATAGACAATCGGCATCTTTTTAGAATTCCATCCGCTGATTCCGCCTTCAATCGAATAGATTTCGGAAAATCCGGCGTTTTCAGCCGCCGCGGCAGCTCTTCCGGCGCGCACGCCGGATTGGCAATAGAAAATCACCGGTTTGGATTTGTCCAATGCTTTGAGTTTTGTTTCAAAGTCCGGGCTGTTGAAATTCATATGGACCGAATCTTGAATGTAGCCTTGGGCGCGTTCCTGCGGTGTTCGGACATCGATAATATTGACGCTTTTTTCAGTGATCAATTTTTGAATTTCAGCCGGCGGAAGTACTTTTACAGTCATGTTTTTCCCTCTGATTGAATTGAATTTTTCTATTCTTATGAATGTCAAATATGGTTTGAATTATAGTTGATTTTATATTTGAGAACAGTTATTTTAAATAAAATTTGTATGATTTATATCATTTATAATATTATATTTTATCGTATATTATTTTATGGGTTTTCAGTAGACAAGGGTTTATTTTTAGTTATAACAGATAGGGATAAAAATGGCGGAAAACGATAAAAATGAAACGGGTTTAAATGGTTCGGAGACGTCCGGCCTGCCGGAAAAAAATGAACCGGATGGCGGACGCGGCAAACGCAGCGATCCATCTTGCGCGTGCGCTTGTGATCCGGCGGATGACGACGATTATTATGTGGATGAAATCATTGAGCCGCGGATTATGAAATATATCCGGATTGGCTTGATTCTGGTTTTGATTTTCAGCATTCTCATGTTTGTTTACCGCTACATTGTCGGATTTGGCGATGAGCTGACTCTGGACGAGTATATCGAAAACGAATTTTTCTTCATGTTCTTCACGGTGGCGACGCTGGTTTATTTGTCTCTGCCGACTTTTGTTCAGAAAAAGATGAATTTCGTTGCCGACCCATGGCTGGTCATTGCGATTGTTTTGTTTATTTTCGCCGGTTCGTTTTTGGGGCAAGGGCTCGGGTTTTTCGAACGCTTCGCCTGGTGGGACATGATGCTTCACGTCATTTCCGGTGTGATTCTCGGATTGATCGCCTTTGCGCTCACGTCGGCGCTGAATGATTCTAAAAACTGCGGTTTTCATTTGAATCCGTTTTACGTGGCCATTTTCTCTTTTACGTTTGCGGTTGCCGTCGGCGCATTGTGGGAAATTGTGGAATATTCGTTCGATTGGTTTTTGGGAACCACGATGCAGTGCTGGGATCAAGATCCTTCGCTTTACATGACGGGAAAAATTTACCAAGGGGCCGGCCTCATTGACACGATGGAAGATTTGATTGTGGATGCTATCGGCGCTTTTTTTGTTTCAGCGATCGGTTATTTCTACTTGATCCGCGGCAAACCGTTCATGGAAGGAAAGCGGTTGAGAAATACGGAAAATGAAACGGAAATCAAAGAGAAGAAATACGGTTCCAGACCTGAAAAATCTTCTAAAAAATGATTGGAAAACATTTTTTCCAATTATCATTTTTTTTTTTTTTTTTTTTTTTTTTCATTTTTGGCGATCGGCATGCGCGCGCGTCACGGCATACATTTTTGTTTGCGTTTTTGAAAAGCAGAAGGTCGTTTTTTTAAATTTCAAGTAAATCAGCCCGTAAAATCAACCGAAAAATTCCGTCGCTGTGCTCGGAATTTTTCAAAGGCGGTGGGTGTCTATTTCTGTAAGTTTGCTTCGCAAACGGCTCCCTTCGGTCGCGGAAAGTTTGATTTTGCTTGTTCCAACTTCCCAAACAAACCATCCCGTAAAATCAAACGCGATAGCGTTTGTATTTTACGGATATCGCTGAACGGATACAATTCGGATAGCGAACAGCAGGTGCAAATCGGATCAGGAAATATGTGTATTGTTAGAAACAATAAATTCAAACTGAAATCTAAAAATAGTTCACTGCAGATGCAGTTGGAATTTAAAAATAGTTAACTGCAGGTGCAATACAGTATCTCAAAAAATGGGGTAGCTGCTCCCAATTTCATCTTATTTTGACAGCAATCCGCCAAGTTCCGCCCTCTTCACGCCTTCGGCGTTCAGAGGTCTGAACTTGCGGGATAACATTCGGAACAGGTGCCACGCGGCTGCAATTTGTGCGCTGTGCCGGCGCGCGCGATATGGCACCAACTTTCATAAATTGCCAAACTTCATCTCCTGCTTTAAAATAAAAACAAAATTGATCGAAATGAAAATGAAAAATAAAAAAGAATATTACATTTCTTCATACGTCTTTTTCAAAAGAAGCGCGTCGGCTTCGATGTTCGGGCTTTCGCAAATGATGGTTCCGGCGGCGCCGAATTCTTTAAACACTTTCATCAGATCACGGTAATTCATGTCCGATTCGTCCAAAAAGAGGTGGTTGCGCTCTCCTTTGGCGGTGTATTCGATGCCTGAAATGTGGCAGTGCATGGTGAGGAGGCCGTCTTTTCCGAGTTCGTTTTCGATTTTCTCAAAAACGGCGGTGAATTCTTCGTAAGTATTGTGTTTTCCGTCGCGGGCGTGGATGTGTGAAAAGTCGAAGCACGGCAAAACGCCATCCAGTCCGGCCGACATGGAAATCAGTTCATCGTAATCTCCGAATTGCGTGGCTTTGCCGGTGGTTTCCGGGCGCAGAACGGCCGGAATGCCTTCATCGTCCAAACGGGCGCGCAGCTCTTTGAGCAGATTGAAAACGCGGTCATAGACGATTTTTTTATCGTCTTTGAGGTAAAAAGCCGGGTGGAAGACGATGTTTTGCGCCGAACACAGGTTTCCGACGCGTGCGGATTCATAAATCCGCTCAACGCTGGCGGTCAATTTGTCGGCTTCAACGGCGTTTAAATTAATATAATATGGACCGTGAACGCTGAGCGCCACGCTATTTTCTTGGGCGGTTGCGCTGACGTCGGCGGCGGTTTTGTCGCTCATCCGGACGCCGTGAACGAACTCCAGTTCCATGCAGTCCAATCCCAAGGCACGCACTTGCTTTATGCCGGAAATCGTATCCGTTTTTTTGGAACTGATGGGAACGCCGGCGGTTCCGAACAGTAATTTGTCGTATTTTTTGGCTTTCGCTGCGGTCATAATTGTTCTCTCGTCTGTGATTGTTACCGGCGGTCAACGATACCGAGGTGCCGGACGATTTCTTTTCTTTTTTCCGGCGACACTTTCTCTTCGACCAAATCAAAAAAACTGTCGCGGTCGTCGTCATCCAAACTCATGACTTCTTCTTGGTTCGCCAAAACCAGGTCGGCCAAATAAGAAACTTCTTCGGGGTCCAGCCGGTCAAGCCGTTCCCGGAAATCGTCGGCGTCCTCCGCAAACCGGTGGGAA
The DNA here is from genome assembly GCF_032714475.1 of Methanolapillus africanus. Lineage (NCBI taxonomy): Archaea > Methanobacteriati > Methanobacteriota > Methanomicrobia > Methanosarcinales > Methanosarcinaceae > Methanolapillus > Methanolapillus africanus. The sequence goes on from NZ_JAWDKD010000003.1 coordinate 111,652, forward strand.
ATCGGCCGGAGAATAAACGGGAATTCATGGCCGGCGCCTGAGTCGGCGTTTCCGCCGGTTTCCGGGGCAAGTTTGTGAAAAATCTGGCGGTCAAGATCCGAAAATTTGCGTCCCATGTTGTGTCTCCGATATTTTTATAGATTGGTTGTTATTTTTCAGGGGAATTCTTCTATTTAATAATTGCTTTTTAACAATTGCTTTTTAATCTTTACTTTTAATCACTGCTTTTTATTTTGAATTCGCCCTTTTTTGTCAATTTCGCCCTTGTAAATCCGGGTTGACGAGATCGGAATTTCGTCGTCGGCCATTACGAATTTCACTTCGCAAATTTGAATTTCCCGGAGGCCGTTTTCTTTTCGGATTTGATTGATTTTTTCGGCGCCTTTGCGTGTTTCCGGCGACACGACGATATAATCATAATCTCCGGCGGCGGCCGGACCGATGGGGTCGTCTATTTTTGAAATGAAACAGCAATCTTTCGGCAGATTGTATTTTTCAATCAGACAGGATGTGTATTTTTCAAGTTCGTGTTTCCGGGCGGCATAATCCGAAACGGCGTGATTCTTTTTTCCGGCCATTTCGTCCGATGTGAGTCCGATGTGAACAAGACCGCCGCCCGACTCTTTTAAAATTAAAAAAGCTTTGTCTATCAATCGGGAGTGGCCGGCGTGGAGGTACTCAAATGTTCCGCCCAAAACAACTTTGACCATGAACCGAAAACGATGCGGGTATTAAATAATCTTTTGCTTTCCCTTTCCTTTTTTGCTTTTTATTTTCTCCTTTCCTTTCTCTTTCCTTTTTTGTTTGGTTGGTTTTTTTCTTGATATTCATTTTTTGACTTTAATATTTTTGAAATAAATCTGAATCAGGATTATTAAAAAAGGCAGATATAGACGTTGATTTTTTTAGCGTTTGTCCTTTTAGGCGGGAACTTTTGGATTACTTTCACTGCGCTCACTTGAACTATTTATAAGGAGTCGGCGTTTTAGGGGGTAACGAATGCACCCGGTGAATGAATGACTTCGTTTAACATAATTAATTAAAGAATAAAACTGTGCATCTATCAGGAGAATTGAATTATGACAGAAATGCTTTTGGAAGACTTGCCCGGCGTCGGTCCGGCAACGGCTGAAAAATTAAAAGAAGCGGGATTTGCGACGATTGAGGCGATTGCGGTCGCGTCTCCGGCCGAGCTTGGAACTTCGGCCGACATCGGCGAAGCGACGGCCGCCAAGATTATTGCGGCGGCACGGCAGGCGGCCGACATCGGCGGTTTTGAAACCGGCGACATGGTTTTTGAACGGCGCCTGCACATCGGACGCATTAAAACCGGCTGTTCCGAATTCGACGAATTGATGGGCGGCGGCATTGAAAGCCAGTCCATTACGGAAATTTACGGGGAATTCGGTTCCGGAAAAACACAAGTCGCCCACCAGCTGGCGGTCAATGTTCAGCTCCCGGAAGAATACGGGGGTCTTGACGGCTCTGTCATCATCATCGACACGGAAAACACGTTCCGCCCTGACCGGATTAAGCAAATGGTCGAAGGCCGCGCCAACGAACTCGGCTTGGAACTCGACGCCGACGAAATTCTGAAAAATATTCACGTTGCTCGTGCTTACAACTCCAACCACCAAATTCTGTTGGTTGACTCTGCCCTTGATTTGGCGAACGAACTCAAAGATTCCGGACGTCCGGTTCGTCTGTTGATCGTCGACTCCTTGACCGCGCACTTCCGCGCCGAATACATCGGCCGCGGCACGCTGGCCGACCGCCAGCAAAAATTAAACAAACACCTGCACGGCCTTCAACGCTTTGCGAATTTGAACAACGCGGTCGTTTTGGTCACGAACCAAGTCATGTCCAAGCCCGACGTCTTTTTCGGCGACCCAACAAAACCGATCGGTGGCCACATTTTGGGACACACGGCGACATTCCGCCTGTACATCCGTAAATCCAAAGGCGACAAACGCGTCGTTAAGTTAATTGACTCCCCGAACCTGCCGGAAGGCGAAGCCGTCCTTTCCGTGACAAAAGACGGTGTGGTCGACGCATAATTTGTTTGAATCTTATTTTTTCTCCATCGGCGAAAGTAACAAAATCATTTTGTTACTTTCGTTCCATCACCCTTGATTTTCTGTTTTTTTGTTTTCATTCTTTATTCGATCTGCTTTTTTCAACTCGGTCTCATTGAGCCGTCCGTTCTTTTTTGTTTGTTTTCTCTTTCCTTCCTTCTCATTTTTAGGATTCCGATTAAACAGACGCGAAACGCGTCTGTTTAATCGGGATGGCTTACACGATTCATCAAAAATGAGGGGCAGTTTCTTTTTTGTGGTGGCTGCGCTGCGAAATAACTGAAAATACACCTGTTGCTTGTTCCAATAACAGCAACCGTTTCCAACAATACACCGGTTACTTGTTCCGATAACCGCAACTGTTTCCAACAATACACCGGTTACTTGTTCCGATAACCGCAACTGTTTCCAACAATACACCTGTTGCTTCCCTCCAACTGCATCGTCTGTCTCTATTTTTGCAGGCAAAACCTGCAAAAACAGTCCGTTGTCGTTCTTTTAAAATTTTATAAAAAGTCATCCTCATCTTTTATATAATTCAAAATCCAATGAAAGTGAAATTCAATTCAATTAATGAGTTTATTATGTCCCCCGAAGACCTTGCCTTGTTTCCGTTTTTAAACGCGTCGTCGCGATATGTCGAGGAGCTTGACTTTTCGTTGACGTCTCTTCTCACGGAGCGGGCTTTTCATGATGCGCGCCGCCGCGGTTTTTCACGTGTGGCGGAAGCGATGGACGGCGAAATCTCAAAACCGGCGTCATTCGGGTCCGACCGCGAAATCCTCAATGAGCTCCTCTCCTATCCGTACGCCCGAATCTTGGTTTCCTGTGTGGGCGAATCGGCGCTCATTCGGAAATATGCGCTTTCGGAAGCGAAAGCGGCTTATGAGGTTCTTCGGAAAATGGCCGACAAAAATCCCGAATTTTTGCTTGAGGCCGGTGAAGATTTCGATATTACGGCAAATGATGACGGCGTTCGCATCCATATTTATTTTTCCGACTACATCCGCTACTCTTTGTCGCTCAAAGATATTTCTTGGAAATTGGTGAACCGCCGGTTGGAAAACGGATTTGTTACCATTCACCGGGACGAATTTGCCCGTCTTTTACAGGAAGCCATTCGAAAAAAAATAGAACATTCGCTTCCGATTCCGAACATTCCGGATGAAATTCAGGAACAGTGTGCGTCCTACGTCGCCGATTTAAAACAGCAGTACGAACTGAAACGAAAAGATATGGGGGAGACGGATTTCGGAGAAGTCGACTTCAACATTTTCCCGCCCTGCATCAACAAGGCGATTACCGACGTTAAGTCCGGCGTTAACTTGGCGCACTCCATGCGTTTTGCGCTGGTGTCGTTTCTTCTGAATATCGGCATGAAAGCCGACGACGTTGTTCAGTTGTTTAACATCTCGCCTGACTTCAGCGAAGAAAAAACGCGCTACCAAGTGGAACATATTGCCGGCAACGAGTACAAAACACCGGCCTGCGCCACGATGATCACGTACGGCAATTGCGTGGGCAAAGACAAAACTTGTGAAAAAATCAATCATCCGCTCGGGTATTATCAACGTAAAGTTTTCTTTAAGCGAAAAGATGAGGAAGCTTTGGCCGGGCTCTCTCGAACCGAAGCTGATCAAACAGAAGCCGGTCAATCCGTTTCGGATGAAAATAGTAAACCGGATAATGTCTGAGCCGCTCGATTTGATTTCTCTCTTTTGTTTTTATGGCTTTTTTCAATTTCATTATCTCTTTAATAAAAAATAACTTTTTTCGAATCTTCTATTTAAATATTTCGATTTTGATAATTTCGAATCGTTTAAATGCAATAGCGGTTCTTGATATTTCTGCCTAAAATAATTCGATTTTATTCAGATTTTTAGGCTAATTATAAATAAATTGGAATTCTATATTTTTCATTAATTATAATATGAATTTAATAAATCTAATTCATTATTATAATTTATGTATAAAAAAATAATATTTGAGTGATTTAAATAAGATACCGGTGGGGTGATCTCTTTGAAAGAGTGCGAAGTTAAGATATTGGATGAAGAAGACCTGTTGTTTGTTGACCACTTGAAAACGCTCGGCATACAAAAAAGTGTTGCGTTGACCTTGACATTTCTCTTAAACGTCAAAGAAGCGTCCTCCCGGGATATTGAAATCGGGACAGGACTCCGGCAACCGGAAATCAGTTTGGCGATTTCATTTATGAAATCACATTCCTGGATCACCGGAAAGCTGATGAAATTAAACAGAAGGGGACGTCCGCTTCATGTCTATTCCCTCTGTGTTCCCTTGGAACGGATTTTTGAATATTATGAAGAAATTATTTATCACAATTCCCAGGAATCCATTGCGAAAATCCAAAAAATAAAAGATATTCTTCACAGCAATCATTAAATCTTTCCCGGCGTCGGGCGCGCTTTTTTATTGATTTTCATTTTTATAAAAATATTAGTATTGTATTTAATTAGATTGAATCTATTATTATATATCGTTGTTCATCTCGTTTATGCTCTTCATTTTTCTTCTGCTTTTTTGGACGCCCCATTTTTTCTGAATCAGCGAAACCGTTATATTGTCCATTATTTTTAATTAAATACCTTTTTAGGAAAATGATATTTTTGAGGCTTCGTTATGGCAAAAATTAAAGTGGGCATTTTAGGCGCAACCGGCAACGTCGGACAGCGCTTCATTCAAGTTTTGAACAACCACCCCTGGTTTGAAATCTCGGCGCTGGCCGCTTCCGAAAGAAGCGCCGGAAAAGCGTATGCGGATGTTGCGGACTGGAAGGTCGGCACCGAAATTCCGGACAGCGTCTCCGACCTGACCGTGGTTCCGATCGACCCGAAAAATATTGACGCGGACATTGTTTTCTCCGCTCTCCCTGCCGATTTGGCGATGACGATCGAGCCGGCTTTTGCCAAAGAAGGCTTTGTCGTGGCCAGCAACGCGTCGTCTTTCCGGATGGAACAAGATATTCCGCTCGTGATTCCGGAAGTCAATCCCGAACACCTCGGCTTGATCGACGTTCAGAAGAAAAACCGCAAATGGGACGGCTGCATCATCACCAATCCGAACTGTTCGACCATTATGATGTCGGTCACCTTAAAACCGCTTCTCCAATTCGGTATTCAAAACATCAACGTCGCCACCCTGCAGGCCATTTCCGGCGCCGGATACAATGGCGTTTACGCGATGTCCATTTACGATAACGTTGTTCCGTTCATCGGCGGCGAAGAAGAAAAAATTGAAACCGAAACTTTGAAAATTTTCGGCAGCTTCGACGGCCAAAAAGTCAACAACGCCAACTTCAAAGTCAGCGCTGCCTGCCACCGTGTGCCGGTCATTGACGGGCACACCGAATCAGTTTGGGCCGACCTCAAATCCAAACCCAAACCGGAAGAAGTCCGCGACGCTTTCTTAAAATTCGATCCGGGATTGTCGCACTTGCCGACCGAACCCAAACATCCGATTATCGTCCGGGATGAAAAAGACCGCCCGCAGCCGCGCCTTGACCGTGACATGGGCAAGGGCATGAGTGTTTCCGTCGGCCGGATCCGTGAAGGAATCCGCTACGTTGCGCTTGGTCACAACACCATCCGCGGCGCTGCCGGCGCCAGTGTTTTAAACGCTGAACTTCTGCACAAAAAAGGTTACTTGTAACCTTTTTCTTTTCTTTTTTTAAACCGGTCGTTTTTCTTTTCGTTTTTCAAAAATGATTGTCGTAACGCGCGCGTGGGACACGCCCTCGCGCAGCGCCGGCTCAATATTTTACATCAGAAGTCTGCCGCAAACTTCTTCTGATTTACTTTTTGGCGCAGGTATGAAACGCCGGAAATCACCAAATACACGGTTCCCATCACCATAATGATGACGGCGCCCGACGGCAAATCAAAGGCATAGGACAAATACAGGCCGGCGAAACTGAGAATTGCGCCGATCACGCTTGAATAAATCATCATCGTTTTCATGTTGTGGGAGAATTTTCGGCTGATAGAGGCCGGAATGGACAACATGGCGATGATGAGGATGATGCCGACTACTTTGATCATGGCAACGACGGCCAACGCAATCAACGCCAAGAGAATCAAATACAGAGCGTCTGCGGAAACGCCGGTGACTTTGGTAAATTCCTCATCAAAACACATGGCTAAGAATTCTTTGTAAAACAAAACAACCGTCAGCAGAATGACAATGTCGATGCCGACCATCAGCCAAATGTCGGAAGCCGGAACGGTCAAGATATTTCCGAATAAATATGTCATTAAATCGGGGGCGTATCCGGGTGTCAGGTAGATGAGAATAATACCGACGGCGACGCCGAGGGACCACAAGATACCGATAGCAGTATCCTCTGATACTTTTGTTTTTTTGCTGAGAATCCCGAGCGTTAGGGCGGAAATAACGCTGAACGGCAAAAGACCGATCAATGGGTTGAGTCCCAAATAAAAGCTGAGGCCGAGGCCGCCGAAACAAGAGTGTGAGATGCCGCCGGCGATGAACACGATTTTTTTGGTGACGATGTAGACGCCGATCACGCCGCAAGCGAGGGATGTTAAAATGGTGGCCAAAACGGCGCGCTGCATGAATTCGTATCCGAATATTTCGAACATTATTTCTCCTCCGGCTTCTTTTGGTCCGTATTATTTGATTGATCTGTTTTATTCAGTTGGATCGGTGTGCTGCATCCGCATTCTGAATGCGTGTGGCTGCCGTGCGCGTAAGCGTGGCTGTCAAAAACACGGTGTGGGACGCCGTGCGCCACCAAATCAATGGAACAGCCGTAGGCGGCGACGAAGTCGTCTTTGGACATCTCTTTGCTGTCGTGGAAAAACAGTTTTTTGTTGAGGCACGCGATTTTGTCCATGTGGGCGGAAACGGCGCCGATGTCGTGACTGATGACGATAATTGCCATCTCTTTTTTGAGTTCTTCCAGAATTTTGTATAATTCTTCTTGCATGAATGTGTCGAGACCGGTGTTAGGTTCGTCCATCAATAGGAATTTCGGACGGTTTGACAAGGCGCGCGCGATAAAAACACGCTGGCGCTGGCCGCCTGAAATCTCGCCGATTTGCTTGTCTTTGAAATCCAGCATGCCGACGGTTTTAAGGGCTTCGTATGCAGCCTCTTTATCTTCTTTTGAATAACGGCGAAAAAGCCCGGCATGTTTGAGCCGTCCCATGAGAACAACTTCAAGAACGCTGATCGGAAACTCGTAATCAAATTTACTGTATTGGGGCACGTAGCCGATATATTTTCGGGCTTTTTCGGGCGCGTCGCCGAAAACGGCAACAGTTCCTTTGGATGGCTTAACGAGCCCCAGGATTGTTTTCAAAAACGTCGTCTTTCCGCCGCCGTTCGGGCCGATGATTCCTAAAATTTCGCCGGGACCGCCGATGGTCAGGCCGACGTCTTCCAAAACGATTTGGGAATCGTAGCGGACCCATAGATTTTTGACGTCCAGGATTGGTTTTGCCGGGGGATTTGTTTGAGAAGCTGCAGGCTGCATACTTATTCCTATCTCTTTTTTTATGATAGATTTTCAGCTAAGGCGTGCGCAACGTATTTTGTGTTGTTCACGTAGTCTTTTGCCAGCGGGTCAACGACGAAAACTTCGGCGCCAACGCTTTGTGCGATGGATTCCGCGCTGGTTTTGCTGACTTGTTCTTGGACAAAAATAACTGTGATGTTGTTTTCTTTCGCCAGGTCAATGAACTTTGACAACGTTTTCGGCGTCGGTTCCTTTCCGTCAATCTCGGCGGCAATTTGATTCAAGTTGTAATCTTTGGCGAAATAACTCCAGGCCGGGTGGTAAACCATGAAATTCCGGTTGTTGAGGTCGGAAAGTTCAGTTGTGACTTCCGTGTCCAGCGTTTCCAGTTCTTTCAAATAGCTGTCCCGGTTTTGTTCATAATAAGCCGCGTTTTCCGGATCTAATGCCACCAGTCCGTCGCAAATGTTTTTCACCATAATCTGCGCGTTTTTCGGCGACGTCCAGATGTGCGGATCGGTACTGTTTCCGCTGACGATGAGGTCGACGCCGACGGATGAATTGACGATCGTCATGTTCGGATTGAGTTGCGTAAACGAGCTCATGTGCGTGGTTTCAAAAACTTCTCCGGAACCGAGCGTCACATACATGTCGGCGTTGGACAAATCTTGAATTTGACGCGGGGAAGGGTCGTAGTGGTGCCCGGCGCCTTGCGGAATCATAGATACGGCAATGACTTTATCGCCGCCGACTTTTTCCACAAATTCGGTTTGCGGGACAACGCTGACGGCGACCAGTATTTTTTCACCGGATTTGATTTGGGTCAGGGCGGATTCATTGAGGGCGGTGTATGTGGCATTTCCGCCGTGGCCGTGGTCGTCGTCCGCATTGTCCAGGCAGCCGGAAACAGCGGCAAGCGGAATCAGTAAAATAAGAAGCAAGCATAAAAGCTGAGATGTTTTTTTCAAAATGAGTCCTCCGTTATTTTTTATTTGATTATTGTGATTTTCAAATTCTTAAATTTAGATTATATCTAATTTTTTTGGTATTATGCCAAAAATTTCTGTTTTCAGAGATGATTGTGAAGTTTACAGTCGTCCAAACATGAAATGTGTTTGATTTGTTTGATTTCGCCGGGGGCGGTGCAGGAGGCGGTTGTCGGGTGCCCCATGGACGCGCAAATGGTATCGATTGCGCTTTTGGAGACAAAAGTCTCAAACCGGGTGATTTCTTCGCAGGCGGCGTCCGGGGATAATCCGTAGTGGGAGAAGACAAGTCCTAAGATTTGATGGCGTTTGAGGCAGAATTCGGCGTAAATTTTTCCGGTTTCCGTCAGGCGGACGCCTCTGTACGGGATGTGGTCGATATACCCTTCTTCGGCCAACTCGTTGATCAATTTGGTCACGGTTGACGGTTCAACGTCGAAATTTTCCGAAATCTCGGATGTCCGGACGGCATCGGTTCGGGTGAGTAAGTATTTGAGATAAGCGGCTTTTCGGGGGCTGAGCTCCAAGCCGGTTATTTGAAAACCGTTATTTGTTTCGTTTTCTGACATAGGCTTAAATCTGTTTTTTTGATTTATATATTTTTTGTTTTTTTGCAAAAAATATGTCAGAAATTTGGTATTACGGAAAAATTTATTTTTTAAAAGATTGTTGTTTTTTAAAAAAAGATGTTGTGCCGGTGAATTTGTAAAAAATGAGTGTGTTTTTAATAAACTATTTAACTTATCAATCTTAACTATCTTTACGATTATACTTTATGACACTTTATTGATATCGTTTGTTATTTTTAAATCACGGCCAACAATTTTATTCCTTTCATCATATCATCACATTCCGTTCCGGTTCGGTTTTGGAGTTCAAGTCCTATGTTCTTTGAGATTATCATCATTTTTGTTTTGATTGTGATCAACGGTTTTTTGTCCATGTCGGAAATTTCGGTCATTTCGGCCCGTAAATCCCGCTTGGAAACCGAAGCGAAAAAAGGAAATGCCGGCGCTAAACGCGCGCTTTCTCTCTCCAACAACCCGGACCGCTTTTTGTCGACCGTCCAAATCGGCATCACTTTCGTCGGGATCTTTGCCGGTCTTTTCGGCGGCGAGACGATTTCCGCCGACTTGGCCGTTTATGTGGCGATGATTCCGGGTCTTGCGCCTTACGCCGCACCGATTTCGTCGTTGGTCATCGTTCTCTTGATCACGTATTTCACATTGGTTCTCGGCGAGCTCGTGCCCAAGCGTCTCGGTCTCTCGAGTCCTGAAAAAATATCGGGAATCATTGCGGCGCCGATGATCGCGCTGTCGAAAATTATGTCGCCGTTTGTGTGGCTGCTTTCCGCGTCTTCCGGATTTGTTTCCCGGATTTTGGGCATCAAGCCGCGCAGTTCGGGCGCCACGGAAGAAGACGTCAAAGCCGTTCTCCAAGAAGGGTTTGAGGTCGGCGTGATCGATGAAACCGAACAGGATTTGGTCGAGCGTGTTTTCAGTCTCAACGACCGGAAAATCAGTTCGCTCATCACGCACAAAAACGATATCATTTGGATCGATTTGTCCACAAACGCCAATCAACTGTTTGACATCATCAAGAAAACGCCGTACACGGTGTATCCGGTGGCGGACGGCGATATTGAAAATATTGTCGGCGTCGTCCTTCTGAAAGATTTGGTCGGCAAGCTCAAAAATTCAAATTTCAAATTGTCGGACAGCATTCGCCCCGCCCATTTTTTGCCGGAAAACATGACGATTCTGTCGGTTTTGGACAACTTCAAGGAACAAAAGATTCAATATGCGCTCATCACGGACGAATTCGGTTCCATCCAAGGCATTGCAACCATCAACGACATTTTTGAAGCCCTCGTCGGCGACGTGTCCGCCGGTCCGTCTTTGGATGACTTCGAAATTGTTCAGCGCGACGACAACTCCTGGATCATCGACGGCCAATACCCATTCTATGAATTTTTGGACTACTTTGACTTGCAGGATTATTATAATACATATCCATACAACACGCTGAGCGGTTTTATTCTCGACAAACTTGGAAAGATGCCGCGCGCCGGCGACAAATTCCCTTGGCTCAATTATGAAATTGAAGTCGTGGACATGGATTTGGCCCGGATCGACAAAGTGATTGTGACGCGGACGGATGAAAAAAGTGATTCGAATTAAATATATTTCAATTAAATTTTAACTTTGAAATAAAGTTAAGTATTTATAATCCGGCCATGTTAATTTATTTTGCAGTAAAATTACAACCGGGTTTGGTTGTTTTTTACTCAAATATTCTCCGCTTCACGATCCGGCGGACGCAAACAAAATGTCGTGGCCAAATATTCTCCGCTTCCCGGTACGCGGATGAAAATAAATTGCCGGGGTCACATCTTTTGTTCTCTATCTCGTTCTAAATTTCGCTATCGAATTCAGTTGTTCGGAAATTCCGAACAACTGAATTTTCATCCCCTCTTCTCTTGTTGAAAATACTTCTCAAATGTCGTTAGATATTTTTATTTTCAGTTTTCATTTTAATAAATAAATTTCATTTTCGCCATCAGGATCAGTTGTGCGGAATTTCCGCACAACTGAATTTTCATTCCATCTCATGTTCCTGAAAACACTTCTCAAATGTCGTTAGATATTTTTATTTCTCCGCCTCCAACGGCTTGCTCCCAAATAATATATAGTGTCAAAACCTTTTCATTTTAATTGGCAATTTACTCCTGCCGATCAAATATTCTCCGCCTCTCGATCCGGCGGACGCCAACAAATTGCCGAGTTCAAATATTCTCTGCTTCCCGGTATTGCGGATGAAAACAAATGGTCGGGTTCAAATTCATATTCTTCAAAAATTTAAAAGTGAATCAAAATAATTCCAAAAATAAACAAATAATTAAAAAATCAACTTATTAATTCAAAAACAGAAAAAATTCGTCGAAAACAAATTGTCGACATTTTTTCGACAAAAATTATGATTTTTGGGCAATTTCGTCGAAAAATCTCCAAAATCATTTCAAAATTCGCAATCGGTCCCCCTCTCAAAAATTATAATCCTTTCATATCGGTCATTTCATGCTTCAAATCACACGCCCAAACGTCAAAAGTTCTGTCGTCGATTATCGACTTAACCATCGTTTCAAAGTGTAATTCTCGCCCCTTTTCTATATAAATGACCGCAAAAGTTTAATACCTCATTTATCAGTTCTACCATCTGTATAAGCTCGGGTACCGTGGAGTATCGTGCTTTGGGCGTTCCTGTCCAAGCCCGATAACATCTTTTGAATCAAACCGATCTCAAAAGACCTCGTTCCGGTGCTTACCATATCAATTATGGAGGAAAAATACAATGCAAATGAAACACTTATTGGTTGCATTAGTTGTTCTTCTCGCCCTCGCAGGAACCGCATCTGCGGCGACCTCTGTCGATGTTAGAAGTACAATTCTTGACTACCAATTAGCAGTATATAACTATGATACTACCGTTCCGGGCTTCGTTGCTCCGGGTGCTGGTAATGCATGGGGCATCGATGCCTCAAACTGGGCAGGTCTTTACTACGACCTTGACAACAACAGATCTACTGAAACCCTCGTTATTCAGAAAACTGCAAAAAACAACGAAGTCAACATTTCTTACGAAACACACCCCGTGTTCGTTCAATATGACTACACCGGCTGGGGCAACTACACAGAAGGTCCGGCAAACGCTCTTACTGTCGATGCCAAATACGGCTATGCAATCATCGGTTTCTTCGCAGAACCCTACGTTGCTCTGAGCAAAGCCAACACCTCTGACCCGGATGCAAATGACCCGGCAGGAACTCTTGCACAACAAGGCGTTAAAGCAAACAAAATTGCTCCGCTCGTTCAAGACAGCAATGACAAATACACCTTAACCACCGGCCAATCCTTGGACCTTGGAAACGGTTACTCATTGGTTGCCAGCCAAATTGACGTGAACGGAAACAAAGCCTACCTTGAACTCTTCAAAGACGGCAAATCCGTTGACACAGCAATTATCAACACCAACACCACCAACAACACCACCAAGACATGGGTCCTTGACAAAGATGCTCTCGGAGAAAAAGACCTTCAATTCTTCAGAGTTCAGATCAACCAAGTGTTCCAAGGAACCTCCAGCAGCCTTGTCGAAATTAAAGGTATCTGGCTTGCTGACATCGACCAAGCTTTCGAAGTGAAGAGCGATGTTGACTACGGAAAGTTCGAAGCTGATGCAATCGGTGCTGACAAACTTACCTACAATGCAAACAACACAACTCTCTCTGCTGACATGTCTACCGACCTCGGAAGAGGCATTGTCTTGAAGACTGAGAAAGACTACGATGGTACTGCCGGCGACGCAAAGTTCTACTTCGTCAAAACCTACACCACACCGGGCAAATACGAAATTAGAAGTACCGTTAACGCGTACAATGTCATTGCTACATACGACTATGATTTCACAAACTTCGCTGCCTTCTACTACAACGTTGACGCTGATGTTTCCACAGAAAACTTGTCTGCAGAATTCTTAGGCACTGACGGAAAGATTCTTGAAGGCGACTTAATTTACACCACAACTCCGGACCAAGTCGGTTACGAGTACTCTAACTGGTCCTCTAGCGACTACTGGGTCATGGGTCTCTTTGGTGAATCTTATGTTCCGTTCAACATCTTGAAGAACTCCTCTGAGGATGCTACCCTTAAAGCCGACAAGATGAGCAAACTCATCCTTGACAGCAACGACAAATACACCTTGTCCACCGGTCAATCCCTTGACCTCGGAAACGGTTACACAGTGGTTGCAAACCAGATCGACGTTAACGGTAACAAAGTCTACCTTGAATTCTTCAAGGACGGCAAATCCGTTGACACCGCAATCATCAACACCGACACAGACGACGAAGATGCCAAGACATGGTTCTACACTGTGACACTCCTCAATGAAAAGGATGTCCAAGTCATGAGACTCCACGTCAGCCAGGTCTTCCAGGGAACTGAAAGCAGCCTTGTTGAAATTAAGGGTATCTGGCTCATGGACGCCAGCACCGCCAAAGAACTTAAGACCGATGACAACTTCGGTTCCTTTGACTTTGACGGCGTTGTTGGAAATGCTCCGGCAGTTTTGACCTTCACATCCAACAAGGACATCACTGTTTCACAAGACACCAACACCAACCTTGTCAACAACTTCTGGCTCAGATCTGCTGACAGCGACACCTACAAGAACTTCTACTTCTACGTCCTCGCAGAAGTTGATGGAAGCGGTCCGACTCCGGACAACAACACGTCTAACGACACCCCGGTGACACCGCCGTCCAACGACACACCGTCTAACGACACACCGAAGCCGAACGACTCCAACCAGACTCCGACACCGGAACCTGAACCGGAATCCTTCTGGTCTAAATACATGTGGTACATCATCGCCATCGTTGTGATCATCATCATCGCAGCTGCTGGTGGATACTACTACTTCAAAGTCTACAAGCCGAAGAACAGCTAATTAAGCTGACTTCGTTTAAGTGAAAGGATTTTTCAAATCCTTTCTACTTTTCTTTTTTTTTCTGTGATTTTTTGTTTACTCTTTTCTGTTTTGCTTTTTCAAATCAATGATCATTGCATCGTGATTGCTTGATGGTAAATTTGTGAAAAATGATAATTAACTTAATATTCCAATTCTCAAATTTGTCATTCTATCGTTTTGAATTTGGATCTTTTTAGACATGATTCTTCTTTTCAGGCTTCTCCTATTTTTATATTTCAAATTAAATTATTATGCTTGCCGTGTTGGTTTTTGTTTCAATTTTCTGTCGTCAATTATCGACTTTTTCATCGTTTAGAAGTGAAACAAATAGCGTTTTTTCGTTTTTTTGACCGCAAAACTTAATATAGAGAATCCCGTGAATTGCAACTAATTAAGCTTGGCATTCGGGTTTTTCGTAAATGTTTTTGAATCGGCGGTTTTTATCGCTGTGAAAAAAAGATTTGGAAAAAGGCCGGCAAGCTTCGCCTTTTAGGCGGCAGGGGGAATTAAACGATGAACACAAAAAGCCTTTTAATAGCGTCCGTTCTGATTTTCGCACTCATCGCGACAGCGATGGCTGTTGAAAACGGGATTGCGCGCGATAATATTAAAGAGCTGAATGTGGTCTTTGTCGGGTCAAACAATACCGGCGTTTCTGACGTCTCAGATGTCTCCGATGTTTCAGTCATGGCCAGTCCGGCCGGCGCTGCAGCAAAAACCGTTCCGACGAATAATGTCGCGGGCGGATTTGAAATGCTTCTGGCGGCAACGGGATTGCTTTTGGTTGTTTATTTCGTGAGAAAATGAGATTGAGATCTTGATTAAAATCGATTGAAACAAACGCATGCCCAATCAAATTCTTAAAAACGATTTCGACGATTAAATTTATATATTTTAGATATATAAAATTAGACGATTGTTGGAACTTAAGTTTTTGATTTGAGATTCCAAAATAAAGCTTCTATCTCTTTATTTTATTGAACTGACAATATTTTTATTACGCAACTCACGAGTTGAGACACATGAAAATGAACAAAAGAAACATATTCAGCATTTTGTTGGTTTTATTGGCGTTGGCCGTCGCTGTTTCCGCAGCAGGCTGTACCGACACCGATAACAACACAACACCCAACGGTACCAATGGCACCAACAACACAACCAACATGACGATCAACCAAAGCATCGTCGTCGTCGACCCGGTCCCGGCCGGATTCACTTTACAATCCGAAGGCCGCGTTGTCTATTCTAATGAAGAAACCAGCATCAACGACAAACTGATCGGTTACCAAGCCTATTACCAATACAACAACAGCACAACCGGTGCTTACTTGACCGTCTTTGAATGCGCCAATGCAACCGCCGCAAACGGCTATGTCCAAGAAATGATCGACGACAACAACGCTAAATACGGCAATGACAGCAACGTCACCACCATCACCGTCAACGGCCACAACGCAACATTGATTACCCGCACCGTGACCGACTCCGCAAACCCGACCCGCTATGACATTTTCTGGGCCAAAGACAACTTGGTTGTCCTCGTGAACGGACCGATGAGCGACTTGACCGCCATGGAATCCTTGGCGAACGCATCCAAACTTTAAACACAATTCATTTTTGAAAAAAAGTGATTGAGGCGCGAAAAATTCCGAAGGAATTTTCGCCGCCTCTTTTTTTTATTTTTAATATTCAAATATTTGTTCTCGTTTTATTCTGTTTTTGATTCTTTCCATTTCATAAATTCATAGTACATGGAACGGGTCATAATTGGAAATCCATATTCATTGCCATATTTTGATTTAAAAAAATCGATCTCTTCCTCTGTCAGCTCGTTGAGCCAACCGATAATATTTTCAGGAAAATCTATTGTTACTTGTTCAAAATCTCCAAATTTTTCCAAGGTTTTTCTTCTCATATATTCGTCATGCATCGACGTATCTGAAACATTTGAATGCTCCTGTTCTTGAATCATCCTTTTTAAATCTTCTTCCGTCAAACCGTCGATCCACTCCATGATTTTTTCATGGAGTTCTTTTCCAATCGTCCCATAATTCTCTTTTTGCTGAGATTTATTTTCAGTTTTGATCATTTTTTCTTCCTCGTTTCATCAATAAATTCATCCTCATGATTATAAAATTCATACAGTTTCCGTCTCCCCCTAAAATATTTAATCCTTTCTTTTTTCAATTGAACATAATTATAATTCTAAATTTTATTCAAAGAACATCGTTTTTATTTCGTTTCATTTATATAGGATTATTTTTAATTAAAAACAAGGATAATTTCTGTCCGTCAACGTTTTTTGACAGATAATTATCACGCAAAAACCAGGTGAGATTATGGACAAACAAATGCAAGATGTCTTAGAACTTCTTGAACAAAATGCAAAATTAACGCCGGAGGACATTTCAGAAATGACCCGGATCCCGCCCGAAGATGTGACAAAGATGATCGAATCTTTGGAAGCGGCGGGCGTCATACGATACTACAAAGCCATTATTGATTGGGACCTTGTTGAAAATCCGTATGTCTACGCGTTTGTCCAAATCAAAGTTTCATTGGAACGCGGACACGGCTACCAAAAAATCGCGGACCGGATCTGCAAATTCCCGGAAGTGCGCTCGCTTCGCCTTTTGTCCGGAGAAGACTATGACCTTGAATTCATGGTGAGGGGACGCTCTATGAAAGACGTCGCCTTTTTCGTCTCCGACAAAATCGCAACGCTCGGGCAAGTTCAAAATACATCCACGCACTTCATTCTCAAGACTTACAAAGAAGACGGCATCGTCATGGAAGAGCCGGAAGAATTCAAACGCCTCCATGTTTCCTTTTGAGGGGATTTTCTATGAAACAGAATCAACCTTTATCCAATCAATCATCTAACCCATCATCCAAAATGGATTATTCCAAATTTATTACGCACGGCATGGCCAAAGTGCCGCGGTCCGGCATCCGAAAGTATTTCGACATCGCCGAAGGCATCGAAGACGTCATTTCCTTAGGCGTCGGCGAGCCGGATTTCGTCACGCCCTGGCATATCCGCGAAATGTGCATCCACTCCATCGAAAAAGGAGAAACGGCTTACACGTCCAACTTCGGTCTTTTAGAGCTTCGGGAAGAAATTTCCAAGCGCTACGTCAGCGATTACGGCATTTATTACGACCCGAAATCCGAAATCTTAGTGACGACCGGCGTCAGTGAAGCCGCCGATATCGCTATACGCTGCCTGATCAATCCCGGCGACGAAGTTTTGGTCGTTCAGCCGGCCTACGTCTCTTACGTGCCGCTCATTTATTTGGCCGGCGGCGTTCCGGTGGCTGTCGACACGAAACTTGAAAATGATTTCCGTGTGACGCCCGAAGACCTGCGCCCTAAAATCACTAAAAAGACGAAAGCCATCGTTTTCAATTACCCGAACAACCCGACCGGCGCCATCATGACGCGCAAGGACTTTGAAGCCATCGCCGACGTCATCATCGAACACGATTTGTTCGTGATTTCGGACGAAGTTTACGAATGCATGACCTACGAAGGCACCCACGTCCCATTTACCGCGCTGGAAGGCATGAAAGAGCGAACGATCTTGGTCAACGGATTTTCAAAATCCTACTCCATGACCGGTTTCCGCCTCGGCTACGCCCTTGCTCCCCCGGAAATCATTTCCGCCATGATGCTGATTCACCAATATTGCATGCTTTGCGCCCCGGTGACCGCTCAAATCGGCGCCGTTGAAGCGCTCAAAAACGGCCGCGAAGAAATGCTTTCCATGATCCGGGAATTTGACCGCCGCCGCGTTTTAATCGTCGACGGATTCAACAAACTCGGCTTGGACTGTTTCGAACCCAAAGGCGCTTTTTACTCGTTCCCATCAATCCGGTCAACCGGACTCACATCCGAAGAGTTCGCCGATCAATTCTTTGCCGCCAAGCACGTCATCACAATCCCCGGAAACATTTTCGGAGAAACCGGTGCCGGGCACATGAGATGCGCTTACGCCGCTTCCCGCGACGACATTAAAGAAGCGCTGAACCGGCTGGAAGACTTTTTGAACAAAAAGAAGTAACGAACGCCGTTCGTTTCTTTTTTTCTTTTTTTATTTTCATTTTTCTTTTTTTGCGGCGAGCGGCTGCGCGCGCGTTATGGCGACACATTTTCTTCAATTTCGTCTCAGTGACTCGGCGGTTTTTATTTTCGAGTCGATTTCCTGTTCAATTTGAAAAATTCGTCATCTTCTTACTTTTATATTTCCAAAAAAATAATATAATTGAAACGTTAACTTTAAAACGATAAATTCACTGTTATCCATGAGAATTATGGAAATCGGTATAGAAGTCATTGTGATTGCCCTTTATTTGATTCTGATGTTGGTTGTCGGATTTTTGACGCAAAAAATCGGATCTTCTTCATCAAAAGGCTATTTGGTCGCGAACAGAAACGTCGGCGCGCTCCTTATCGGCGGAACGATCTTTGCAACATTCTGGGGCGGCGGCACCGTCATGGGCGGCGCCGGCGCAGCCTACACGTCCTACAACATCGGCACCGTTGCCGATCCCTGGGCGTCCGGCATTACGCTCATCATTATGGCCATTTTCATGGTCCCGCTTCTTTTAAAAATGAAAATCGGAACGCTCGGTGAAATGTACCGCATCCGATTCGGAAAACGCGGCGCCTACGTCGCCTCCATTCTTTCCGTCCCCACCCTGATTGCCTGGACGGCCGTCCAAATGGTCGCCATCGGCAAAATGCTCTCTCTTTTCATCGGCATGTCTCCGGCCGTCAGCATGATCTTGGCCGGCGGCATCGTGATCATCTACACCTATATGGGCGGCATGCTTGCGGTCATCTGGACCGACAACATCCAAGCCGCCATCATTATTTTGGGATTGATGGTTTTAATCCCGTCCGCCATCTGTTATATTGCCGTTGGCAACACGGATTTCGTCGTCAATTTAGACAATCTCGTTTCCGGATTTTCGATCGTCAAAGACAACACGCCCAACGACTTTTGGACGCTTTTCCCATCGTCGGATCCCGATCATCCGAGCGGCATCACGCGCAACCTCAAAGGCTATCTCGTTTGGATGGCCGCTTGGTGCGGCATGGGTCTGGGCAGTCTCGCCTCGCTTGACATCACCCAACGCGTTCTTTGCGCCCGCGACGAAAATGCGGCGCGCGGCGGTCTTTTGACCGGAACGGCGCTTTACTGGGTGGCCGGCCTCGGTCCGATTTTTATCGGTCTTTTGGGCATCGTCATG
The DNA here is from genome assembly GCF_032714475.1 of Methanolapillus africanus. Classification (NCBI taxonomy): domain Archaea; kingdom Methanobacteriati; phylum Methanobacteriota; class Methanomicrobia; order Methanosarcinales; family Methanosarcinaceae; genus Methanolapillus; species Methanolapillus africanus. The sequence continues at coordinate 130,997 of NZ_JAWDKD010000003.1, forward strand.
ACGCAGCTCGGTATTCTTTCCGGTGTTGAAATCGGCATCTTGTCCAACGACGCCGAAGTTTTGGTCCCGCTCCTGGCTCAAAAATTGCTTCACCCGATTCCGATGGCTATCTTCGTCGGCTCCCTGATGGCCGCCATCATGTCCACGTCCAGTTCCACAATTTTCGCATCCGCCGCCGTGATTTCGACCGTTCTTTTCCCCGGTTCCGTCGGCAACAAAGATTCGTCCGAATCCATCCTCAACGACAAAAAAGCCATCCGGATGACGAAATTCCTCGTGGTCGTCATCGGCGTTTTCTGTATCGGTATCAGCTTTTTAGCCGTCAACCTTTATGATTTGATGATTTTCGGCTTCACACTCCTCTTCGCCTGCCTCTTCTGGGTCGTCGTCTGCGGCCTCTTTTGGAAAAAGGCGAACATTCCGGGCGGCGTCGCGTCCATGCTGGTCGGCATCTCATTCTCGATTTTGGGCTGCATTTACCTTTCCATTCAATCCGGCACCCTCATGATTGTTCCGGAAGATTCCACCTGGGAAATCTATTTCACATTCGTGCCCTGGATTTTCTCAGGAATCGCTATGTTTGCCGTTTCCCTGCTGACGCAAAAATCCCATCCGCCGCTTCCGCTGACGGATTCGGACGGCAAAATCCTCAAGTGGCCGGAATTGGAAGGCAATCTTGAAAAAGAGCGCAGCGAACTGTAATCCTAAAACTCAAAATATAATATATTTCAGCCGAATCGGATTTCCGGTTCGGTTTTTTCTTTTCTCTTCTTTTATTTTTCCCTTTTCTATTTTTTCCTTTTTTATTTTTTCTTTTATTCTTATCTCCGCTATCGTTTTTATTTTTATTTCTTCCATTTTTATCGTTTTTCAATTATGCACCATTTATACTTGTCGATTTTGTCAAAAAACGTAGTCATATAAACCTCCTCCATTATTCTCTTTTTTGCAGCAAAAGCCGGCTTGTTCAGCTGCAAAACGAATTTTGCATCGCAGAGTTTCGTTTTTACAGGAGGAAAAAATGATGAAAAAGTCAAAAAATTCATTCGGAAAAGCACTATTGATTGCTTTTCTTGTGTTGTTTGCCCTGACCGGAACCGCGGCCGCCAAAACATGGACCGTCGGCGGAGATGCACCGGACTTTGACAATTTGAGCGCCGCCGTTTCCAACACAAGCGTCGTTGACGGTGACGTTCTTTCCGTTCGCGCCGGAACATATGCGTCAACCGCAAACATCAGCGTCGGAAAATCCATTACAATTTCCGGCGACGACAAAGAATCCGTTATTTTGGATCTCGGCGGCTTCTCCGTTTTGCCGAAAAAAGAAGGTTTCGTTCTCCAAAACGTCACCATCTCTAACGGTTCAAACGGCCTCAATTTGCAGGGCAACGCCACCGGCGCCGTCATCGAAGATTGTATTTTCGATGGCATGACGCATGCCGACGGCATCAAACTGTTCAAAGACAACGCCACGTTCCAAAACAACATCGTCCGAAACATGAGCGGTTTTAACAACGCCGTTTACGTGAAGAGCAACGACGCCAAGATTCTCAACAACACGATTTCAGAACTCTCAGGCGCCGGAAACACATCGCGCGTTCTTTGCGTTGAAAACTCAAGCAACGTTCTCATCAGGGACAACAAAATTCAAAACAACACCGGTGAGGCCGTTCGCCTTTGGCGCGTCGACACGCATGATGCCGTGATCACCCAAAACATCATCTCCGGAAATTCCCAAAAAGGAATCTACCTGTACAATGCCGGTGAAAACAACACCATTTTCTTCAATGACATTTTCGGGAACAACAAAGATATGGACGTTTCCGGAACCGCTCCGGACGTTGTCAATTTCAATTCCCCGGAACAGGTGACGCTGTCTTACGGCAGCCAAAACTGGACCGGAAAATCCGGTAACCACTGGGGCGCCGGCTATTCCGGTGCGGACGCAAACAGCGACGGCATCGGCGATTCGGCGCACGCCCTTTTGACGAAATACAGCGACCAAAGTCCGCTGATGCATTCGTTCGCATCCTATTCCGCAAACGGATCCGGTAACGAAACAGGAAATGAATCCGAGAACGAAACCGGCAATGAAACCGGCAATGAAACCGGCAATGAAACCGGCAATGAAACCGGCAATGAAACCGGCAATGAAACCGGCAATGAAACCGGCAATGAAACCGGCAATGAAACCGGCAATGAAACGGGAAATGAAACCGGCAATGAAACGGGAAATGAAACAGGAAATGAATCCGGAACCGGAACCGGTCAAAAAACAAACAGTTCCATCCCCTTGGACGCCAACATCCTTCCGTCTCTTTCCGTGTCGTTTTCCATTGATTCTTTGGATTTCGGCGACTTGTCCGTTGGGCAAGACAGCGCACCCAAAGAGATGGTCATGACCAACAACGGAAACTGCAATGTCATGGTGACGGCCGAAGTGACCGAATCTTCCGATTCTCTTTACAAAGACGGCATTTGGATCGACGACGCATTCTGGCCCGACTTTGAGAAAACGGTTGTGAAAGGCACCGATGAAACCTGTTCCGTTGTTTTGAAGGTTCCGGAAAATTACGAGAATACCGGAAGCCGGGAGGGCACATTGATTATGTGGATTGAAGCCTGCTGATCTGACAAATCTTAAAACAGATTTGATCTCTGTTCCGTGAGCCATTTTCCCTTAAAAGTAAAAAAAATAAAAATAAAAAATGAACGAAAGTAAACTCAAAAACAAGTGAAAAGTTGAAAAACGATATCTATAAGTAAACTCCAAAAATCAGTGAAGCGGAACCGTTTTTGTCTTTAATACGGTTCCGTTTTCACAACAATCACAATGAATTCCAAAGATTGATTGTCGCATAGCTGCGCCATGGTCTCCACGATTCCGCCAATACCAATAACTCTTTTGGCGTATAGCCCGGAAGCGCCTTTTTGACGCCGGCGTCCGTTTCAAGAAAAGCATCCGGCCACTCCATTGCGCGCATGGCGATATATTGCGCCGTCCAATGTCCGATGCCGCGAATTTCCATCAGTTTTTTCATTTCCTCTTCCGGTTGGGTATAATAATCAAAATCAATTTTCTCTTGAACGATTGCTTGTGCCAGCTCATAAATGGTTTTTGACCGCGCCGCAATCACGCCCAGCGGACCAAAGTGATTTTCGATGGGTCCGTCCAATGCTAAAATATCTTCCGGCGCGGGGAAAACATGGGTCAATCCTTCTATGTCTGTTTGAATCGGCGTTCCGTAACGGTCAACAATTCTGGCCGCCAATGTGCTTGCCGCTTTGACGGTAATTTGTTGTCCCAGCACCGCACGCACAGCCATTTCAAAAGCGTTAAAGCTGCCCGGTAAACGTGTTCCTAAAACGCAAAGGCCGGGACGAATGTCATTCATCGATGAAAGCGTTTGGTACACCGCGTCCGGATTGCAATATAAATCAAACAAATGGCGCACCCGCGCTACAACTTGCGACAAGACCGGCAGCAGCGTTTCACTCATGGTGACGGTCAACGCATTTTTTTGCGGTCGGTGACCCACGCGCACCCAGCCATAGACATGCTTTCCGTCCGGTGTTATGAAATGAGCGGTCCGCATGTATTCGCCGTTTTTAACAACATCAATGCCGGGGACGGCACGGTCGGCGAGAAAGTTTAACATGTCGTCCCACGGGTAAGGCGGCCGGTATCCTAACGCTAAAGTCACATTGCCGTTACGTTTTTTTTCTTCCGTCATCCGCTTTCGCAAATCCGTGGGTGAAAGGTTATAGTGTTTTTTGAAAAGATCGTTAAAGCGGCGTGAACTGCCGAATCCGGAAGCTGCCGCAACCTCCCGCACAGGCAAATTCGTTTCTGTGAGCAGGTTTTTCGCAAGCAATAATCTGCAAGTCTGCAGATACTGTACCGGCGGCACATTGTATTCCGCCGCAAATACGCGCCTTAAGTGCCGGTCCGTATAGCCCAGATGGTTGGCAATCTCGCTCAAACTTTTTCCGTTTCCGCAATTTTCTTCCAACATTCTTGCCGCCCGATAAACCAATTTAGCGGTCGAATCGCTGATTGAGTTGCCGGGCGCAATCTCCGGCCGACATAAAAGACAGGGGCGATATCCGGCTTGTTCGGCCTCGGCCGCCGTGTGGTAAAACGTACAGTTTTCAATTTTGGGTTGCCTGGCTCGGCATATGGGACGGCAATAAATGCCTGTCGATGATATCGCGACAAAAAAACGTCCGTCAAAACGCGGATCCTTTGATATAAAGGCCGCATAATAGCTGCTGACGTTCTCCGGCATTATTCCCTCACCTGATCTCAATGACATAATTCAATGAATGGCACAATTCAATTAATAACATTGTCTCCTCAAAAATGAGCCATTTTCGGACATATATATTGGTTTGTTCATATCACAGTAAAGTTTTAAAAATGTCAATATTCTCAAAATATGCTCCCCCCTCTTTAAATTCGACATCATTTATTTAATAAATATGACCGCCGATTTTATTTTGTTGACATGTTTGAAAATGCGTGATTTTTCAAGCGTTTCAATGGTTTTTCATATGGTGGAGGAATGATAGAATGAATCTTGAAAATCAAATTAAAGAGTTTGCAACCGTGAACGGTTTTCAGCTGTTTGGCGTTGCGGGTATTTCGGACCTGGAGGAAGTTGAATTTCCGGAAGGCCGCGGTCTTGAAAAACCGTCCGAATTTATGAAACGGGCCGGCATTGAAGACGCGAAATCGATCATCATTCTCGGAATGGTCATTTGGGACGAAGGCATGAACATGGCCATCAACGCCGTCGGCGGCGATTTCAGCGGCGGCGGCAGTGAATATTACAACTTGTATTATGAAGCGATTGAAACGCGCGGCTGGCGGGTCGGGGACTTGATTTTCCGGGAACTCGGTTTCAAAACAGTGCCGTCTCCAACCATTCATCTGAAAGTCGCGGCGCACCTGGCCGGGCTGGGTTTTATCGGCCACAACACGCAAGTCATCACACCGGAATACGGTCCGCGTGTCCGCTGGATTGCTTTGTTCACAACGGCGCCGCTTGAAAAAGGAACCCCATTCACAAGAGATCTTTGTGCGGAACAACCTCTTTGCAAAGACGGATCGCTTTGCGTCAAAAAGTGTCCGTACCGCGCCATTATTCCGGGACCGTCTCAAGGCGTCGAACCCGGAAAGAAAGTCATCTACGATAAATGCGTCGTCGCGCATGAATTTGACCCCGTGGCGGACGAAAAGTGGCAAAAATACATTCGCCAAATTACGGAGCGCGGCTTTATGGAATGCACCATCTGCAATCTTTCCTGCCCGTACGGAAACATCGTGGATGAAAAAATCGCCCCGGCTAAAAGAGGCCAATAATTTTCATCCACAATGTCTTGACATTGAGTGCAGCAAATGTCTCCATTTCAACGGCAATGCGTTGATATGGCGGCATCCTGCGCTTTTGATTTTCGAGCTGTGAGACTATAATTTGAAAAAGAATAAGCAGGAAACACACGAGGCAAGAATATGCAGTATATCAATCATTATGCGTCGCCGTTGGGTCGTATAACGATCGCAAGCGATGGCGAATTTCTGACCGGATTATGGTTTGATGAACAAAAATATTTCGGCGATACTTTGCCGGAGTCGTATGAAGAGAAATCACTGCCCGTTTTTGAGGAAACGAAGCGGTGGCTGGATATTTATTTTCAAGGGATTGAACCGGATTTCACGCCGCCGCTCTTGTTTTTAACCACTCCTTTCCGGCAGGCGGTGTGTGAAATCATGTTGTCGATTCCATACGGGCAGACGATGACTTACGGCGAAATTGCTGACGTTATGGCGAAGCAAAAAGGACTGTCCAAAATGTCCGCTCAGGCTGTTGGCGGCGCGGTCGGGCATAATTCGATTTCCATCATCGTTCCCTGTCACCGGGTGGTCGGAACAAACGGCAGTTTGACGGGATACGCCGGCGGCATCTCGAAAAAAATAAGTCTGCTGAATCTGGAAAAAACAGACACGTCCGCTTTTTTCGTTCCGAAAAAAGGGACGGCATTATGAAACGGTCAACTCAATTTTAATGTGAAACTTTTGCCGGTCATTTGACCCATCATTTGTTTTCACACCGATTTTATTTCCGGGTCGTCCGCAATGAATAAAATTTCCAAATATTCATTAAACCGCTCGGCCGCTAATTTTTGAATTTGAGCGCCCAGCTCTTCCATACCCGGATTTTCAGTCGCGTAATGTCCGGCGTCAATCAAAGTCATGCCGCCGCGTTCACGCAGAACGTCGCTGTGTTTCAATTCGGATGAAATAAACGCGTCAACGCCGTATTGTTTGGCAATTTCCAGAGACGACCGGTTAAAACAGCTGCCGCCGCAAATGAGAACTTTCTGAATGGTGTTGTCGCCGGCGTATACGAGGTGCGTTTTCAGCTGCGCCGCGACAAATTTCGCAAAGGCGTCGGCCGGTTGCTTGGGAACCGTTCCAATTATTCCGGCGTCGCAGCGTTCGCACTCTTGGAGTCCGAGGCGGTTCGCCAAAACGGTATTAATGCCGCCGTCAGCGTCATCGTAATTGGTGTGCATCGCATAAACGGAGAGGTTGTTGTCGAAAATAATTTTTAATTTTTCCGCCATCGGTTGGTTGATGATGTTAATCGCATGAAAAATCGGGGTGTGGTGGCAAACCAAAATATCCGCTTCAAACTCCGCTGCTCTTTGGAGAATGGGTTTGGTGACGTCCAATGCAACCGCCACACGGCGGATTTGACGGTTTTTTTCATGCAGCAAATCAATGACGAGACCGATGCGTCCGGCGTCAAAGTCGTGTGCTAATTCCGGCGGCGCGATGTTTTCTAAAATGTCGATAAAGTCTTTTTGATCCATATCCGAAAAAATGTCTGCATCCTTTAAATAGAAGATGACAATATTCAACACCAAATTGATTCAATTCATAATTCATTTCAATTTCAACAATTATGTTTATCTTCTATTCTCCACTATTTCAAATTCTATTTCCATTCTATTCATCATCATTTATTTCAGGAATCCTTATGTCGCCGCCGCCGTCCACCTCTCAGAAAGTTCAGCACAACGTCAAGAAAAGAAAAAATTTGGCGAAAATGCGCGCCCGCGAACAGCAAAAGTCTGTTGAAAAAATCAAGCAGCGAAACGACGCCGTGACCTTTGAGGTTATTTTCGCCGGCCGCTCCAACGTCGGCAAATCGACGCTGCTCAACAAACTGACCGGTCAAAACGTTCGCGTCGGCAAGCGCCCGGGCGTGACGTTAAAGCCGATTCACCTTTATTTCGGCGACTTCCTCATCACCGACATGCCGGGATTCGGCTTTATGTCCGGCGTCACCAAAGAAAAAGCGGAAGACGTCAAAGACAACATTGTCAATTATATCGAAGACCACGCCGACCGGATCAAAATCGCGGTTCAAGTGATCGATGGTCCTGCCTTCTTGGAAATTGTGGAGCGCTGGGACGCGCGCGATGAAATTCCGATCGACTTGGAACTTCATTCCTTCCTGCTGGAAATGAATATTTTGCCGGTGGTCGCCGTCAATAAGATGGACAAAGTCAAGGAAGACGACATGGATGGCATGCTGGATCAAATCGTTGAAAAATTCGGCTACGAAGGGCCGTGGAAAGAGTGCGGTCTGCTGGTCGCGCCGGTGGCGGCGCGCGACGGACAAATTCGTCCGCTGACGTCCGCATTGAAGAACGAATTCCATAAAATGAAACGGGACGACTTGTTTAAGTATTTAAGATAATCAAATAACGGTAAAATCAAAAAGGGAAAACATAAAAATGGCAGATATTTTTGACATTTCAAAGTTAATTTTAGCGGAAGGTCCGGTTTGCGACCACTGCATGGGCCGGCAGTTTGCGAAATTGTCGACCGGACTCTCCAACGACGCGCGCGGACGGGCTGTGAAGTTGGTTTTGGCAATGGAAGGCGACCGCCTCTTTAAAGAAACGGGAGACGCCGATCTTTTGGATGCGCTGGCGCCGTCCAACGTCAACGCCGGCAAAACATTGGCTGCCGCCGGATCGGACGCGCCCGCAGAAGAAAAATGCTGGGTTTGCGGCGATATTTTTAAAAATTTGGATTTTTGGGCGGACATGGCTGTTTCCAAACTTTCCGGGATTGATTATTCGTCATTCTTGGTCGGCACCAAATTAAGCGGTCTTCTCAGCGAAAACGAGGAAATTTTGTGGGAAGCGTGCGGTACCGCCTACGCCGAACAACTGAAAAGCGAACTCAACCGCGAGATCGGTAAACTCATTTCCGGGAAAACCGGCAAAGACGTCGCCTTTTCCAATCCGGACATTATGATTACGTTCGATATTGCCAAAAAAGAAGCGCAAATCGATATCCGTTCCGTTTACATTTACGGCCGCTACTTGAAATTAGTGCGCGGCATTCCGCAAACCAAATGGCCGTGCCGTAAGTGCGGCGGACGCGGCTGCGACAGCTGCGGCGGCACCGGCAAACAATATCAGGAATCGGTCGGCGAACTGGCCGGACTCCCGCTTTTGAGCCCGAATTACGCGGAAGCGTACGACGTCGTTTTCCACGGCGCCGGCCGGGAAGACATCGACGCGCTGATGCTCGGCACCGGCCGCCCGTTCGTCTTGGAAGCCAAAGCGCCCAAGCGCCGGACATTCGATTTGGCGGCGCTGGAAAAAGAAATCAATGCGGCAAACGTCGGCAAAATTGAAGTTCACGGACTCACCTTTTGCGGCAAAGATCTGGTCGAGCGGTTAAAAGGTGAAAAAGCCAAAAAGACTTACCGCCTCAAGATCCGGTTTGAATCGCCGGTCACGGAGGAGAATTTGAACCATGCGCTTTTGCAGCTTCACGGTACGGAAATCAATCAGGACACGCCCAACCGCGTGCTCCACCGCCGGGCGGATTTGTGCCGCAACCGGACCGTCCACACCGCAATCTTGGAACAAATGGGCGAAAAGAACAGTACCGGTCCGGGTCCGTCGGAACACAACGTGGTGGAAAGCTGCGTGGCTTACGTTCGGGTCTTTTGCGACGGCGGGCTTTACGTCAAAGAATTGACGTCCAGCGACGAAGGGCGGACCAGCCCGAGCATTGCGGGACTGATGGGCGTCGGCGCGAAAGTGGAAGAATTAGATGTGATCGACGTGGAATTGGACGCGGCGGAATAATTCAAAAAGAATGCCGACAACTTAAATTGAAACATAAATCTAAACATAAATCTAAACACAAATCTAAACACATCTAAATCTGAGTTTCAATTTAAGTTTCATAATTTTAGAAAGTCAATGTTGGTTATTCACCAATCCTTTAACTTTCTGAGTGATAGATTTTTGAAATATTCAAAAATCTTTAAAAACGGTATGTTTATTAATGTTGGATGCTATTGTTCATTCCTTCTCATCGATAAACTTAATATATCAAAATATTTATTCATGGGTAAAGTTCCAATTTAAATGACGAATTAAAATGAATTAATTTGATGCGCAATTTAAATTAAATTTATTCAAAATCAATATTTGTCGAATCATTATGTTCGTTTCTCGAAATAATGTTCGGCGATTCTTATCGAATATATTGAAGAATTTCGATTTCGAAATAATTGAAACCTTTAAATTTATCAAAATCATAATTTAAAATCATATTCAACGTTCACATTTACCCAATTATTGGAGGAAAATTAAATGTCATCAAAATCAAGCGGCGAAAGACGCTGTACAAGATATAAGTTAAAGAATTCGATTCGTGAAAGAGGCATGTCTGCACCCAGCCGCGCCATTCAGGAATTTGAAGACGGTCAAATGGTTCACATCGATATCGACGCCAGCCTTCAAAAAGGCCACCCGAACCCGAAGTTCCAAGGTTCGACCGGCAAAGTCATCGGTCAAAGAGGCCGCGCATACGTTTTAAGCGTGAGAGACGGAAATTCCATGAAACAAGTTATTTCCCTCCCGCAGCACTTAAAACCGCAAAAATACTGATTGAATTGATTCAAAATAAATCAAAAATTCCGGAGCGCTTAAATGATTGTCAAAGAAGTTCTTGATGAGGAGCTGTTGACCTTGGCGGAAGTCAAGGAAATGCTCACCCAAATTATGGAAGAGCGGCGGGAAGAAAGCGATGAAGAACAAGTTTACGAGTTCAGAAAAGCGCTGTCCCATGCCGAAGTCTTTGCGAAGTTGAGCGCGGATGATGCGAAAGAATTGGTCGGTCAATTGCTCGAATTCGAGAAAATGAAACCGGTCATCGCCGTTCGAATCACGGACATTTTGCCGCAGTCGCGCGACGAACTCAGATCAATTTACGCCAAAGAAAAATTCACGCTTAAAGAAGAAGAATTGGACGCCATTTTAGATGTTGTTCGGCAATATCTGTAAATGATCTTTCCTTCTTTTCCTTTCTTTTTTCTTTTAATTCGTTTGCCGTTGATTTTATTCGATTTCTCGCTCGGTTCATTCATTTTTCCGGGTCGGGAGCGTTCGTTCAATCTGTTCGCAGCTTTTATTTGCATTATTTTGTTGTTATCCGTTTTTGAAAATGAGGTTCATGCTTTCTTTTGGGAACCTTTTATATCTGATTAATTTCTTATATGCTTCATCTGAAAATGATTTAAGGTGATTTCCATGAAAAGTAACGATTGGCCGGAAGCCGGCGATTATGTGGTTTGTAACGTCATGAACGTGACGGATTTTGGCGCTTACGTCGAGCTTGAAGAGTATAAAAACAAGGAAGGTTTTATCCACATTTCCGAAATCAAGGCCGGCTGGGTGAAATACGTCCGCGATTACATTCGCGAAGGACAAAAAGTGGTGTGTAAGGTTTTAAACATCGACAAAAACCGCGGCCATATTGATTTGTCTTTAAAAGACGTCAACGAACACCAAAAGCGGACCAAAATCCAATTGTGGAAAAATGAACAGAAAGCTGAAAAATGGCTCCAGATCTCGGCGGAATCGGCCGGTTTTGGCAACGACAGCATCGAAGATCTCTATTATTTCTTTGTTTCCGAATTCGGAAGCGCGTATTCGGCTTTTGAGGAAGCCGCCGTCAGCGGAGAATCTGTTTTCGAAGGCATGGGCATTGACAAAAAGATGACGGAATCCATCGTCAACGTCGCCCGTGAAAACATCAAAGACGCGTTTGTGGAAATTGCCGGTTATGTGGATTTGACGTCAACAGCGCCGGACGGCATTGAAATGATTCGGGGCGCTTTAAAGGCGGCTGCCGAAATCGAAGAATCCGAAACGACCGTGGAAGTGACTTATGTCGGCTCCCCCCGTTACAGAATCCGCGTCGTTGCGCCGGATTACAAAAAAGCGGAAGCCGTGCTGAAAAAAGCGTCGACGGTTTCAATCAAATACATGATGGAAAACGGCGGAACCGGTGTTTTTAACCGGCATATCGAGTCGGTGAAGTCTTAATTTTTTAATTTTATTTTTTGGCGTGAAGTTGAGATATATTTATATATTAAGTAGTTATAAAATCGATTGAAGATTATATGTTATCTCTAATAAACTATGATTCATAAATTGATATTGGATTAATATATTTTCGAATCGGCGTCGGCAACTGCGTGCAAAAATTAAATGAAAATAATGACATCTAAATGTCCGATCCACTTCCGAAGGATGTGATCGTTGTGGGAAAAAAAATTCAAAAATGTTTCAATTGCGGGAGATATACGCTCCTGAACAGCTGTCCGGATTGCGGGTTTGTTTGTTTGAGTCCGAAACCGGCGACTTATTCTCCGACTGACCGTTATGGGAAATACCGGCGCCTTTACCGTGCGTATCAAAGGAATCGAAAAGAGGACGTGAATCGTTAATCTGATTGGTTTCCTATATTTATTTGATCAAAAATTATTTTAATAATGTTTAATATATTGTACGGTTAATACGCACGTTCAGTAACTGAATGAAAAGCGTTGGATTTGTGTCTTCGGAAAAACACATATCGGCGCCAGGTTGAAACATTCGGGGGATTATTCTATGAAGGAAAATATTGTGGTTTATCACTATGAACAAGATGTTTTGAATTTAACGGATCCCGTTATGATCGTCGGTCTCCCCGGCGTCGGGCACGTCGGCAAATTCGTTGCCGATCATCTCGTTGAGGTTTTAGATTCCAAAAAAATCGTGGATATTTATTCGGCGCACTTCCCGCCGCAAGTGATGGTGGAAAAAGACAGCACCATCAAATTGGTCGGCAACCAGATTTATGTGGCCCGCGCAGGCGATTTAGATCTTCTCATTTTGGTCGGCGACTCCCAGAGTTCGGACACGTCCGGCCACTACAATTTGTGTGAACTTTACATCAACATTGCCGCCAAATTCGGCGTCAAACGGATTTTCACACTCGGCGGATATCCGACCGGTATGGTCAACGCCGAAGATTTCGTCATCGGCGCCGTCAACAACCCGCTGATGATTGAAAAGCTTTCTCAAAAAGGCATTGAATTTAAGCCGTCGGAGCCGCCGGGCGGCATCGTCGGCGCTTCCGGTTTGATTTTGGCCTTCTCGCAGTTCTGCGGCATTGACGCCGCCTGTTTGATGGGAACGACGTCCGGCTACATTGCCGACCCGAAAAGTTCCAAAGCCCTCCTTGAAAAGCTGTCCGACGTCCTTGAAGTCGATATTGATTCGGGCGCTTTGGACGCAAAAATAACGGAAATGGAAAAACTCGTTGAAAAACTCAAAGATTCCGCCGTCGGCGACGATGGGGATTACGATGAAGGCAGCGGCCCATACGAGCCGACCGCCGACGATGATTTGGTTTACTTCGGCTGAGGCCGTCTAAACCAATCGTTCTTTTTTCCTTCTTTCTTTCCTTTTTTCTTTTCTTTTTTGGCGGGCAGCAGGCGCGCGCGTTATAGCGACACATTTTTACGTGTTTAATAAAACTGCCCCTCCATTCTCATTTTTCGCAAATCATCCCGCTTAAACAGACGCAAAGCGTCTGTTTAAGCGGATATCTCTGTTTGGAAGATGCAATCGGCAGCGAGTACAAACTGAGCAAAGCGGTATGTGTATTGTTGGAACCTGCTGCATAAAACGGATCAAGAATCAACTGTATTTTTGGAAACGGCTGGTGCAAACTGTAACTTTAAAACAGAACCTGCAGATGCAAACGGCAAAAATAAGAACGAACACATGGTTTTTGTTTGCTCGTTTTTAAAAATGAATGCCGTAACGCGCGCATGCCGGTCGCGAATGAAAAAAGAAAAAAGAGAAGAATAAAGAAATCAAACCGCCTCAGGACTCATAGGGTTCATCACCAATCAGAAAAGCTTGTCATCATTGGCGTTTGATTTAGATTTTGATTATTCGACGATGGCGCCGGTATTGGCCGAGCGCACCATTCTCCTGTATTTTCTCAGATAACCGGTGGCCGGTTTTTCGACGATGTCGGGCGTTTTTCGCCGTTCGTTGAGTGTTTTTTCATCGACTTTGAGATTCAAAACCCGGTTTTTGATGTCGATTTCAATGATATCGCCGTCTTCGACAAACGCAATCGGGCCGCCGTCTGACGCTTCCGGGGAAACGTGGCCGATGCACGGGCCGCGGGTGCCGCCGGAGAACCGTCCGTCGGTGATTAAGGCGACGGTTTCAATCAAACCAAGGCCGGCAATCGCGGCGGTCGGGGACAACATTTCACGCATGCCGGGGCCGCCTCTCGGTCCCTCGTAACGAATGACCACAACGTCGCCGTCTTTGATTTTTCCGGACATAATCGCGGTCATGGCTTCTTCTTCGCCGTCAAAGACGCGGGCCGGACCGGTGTGCTTCATCATTTTTTCGCTGACGGCGGCTTGTTTGACGACGCATCCGTCGGGCGCCAGCGTTCCTTTGAGAACGGCAATACCGCCTTCGGCATGCACCGGATTGTCAACGGTTTGAATTATCCGCTGGTTCAATTTCGGGTTCACCAAAACCATGCCGTCAATGTTTTCGCCGACGGTTTTTCCGGAAACCGTCGCCGCATTCTTTTTGACGCGGCCGCCGAGTCGTTCCAAAATCGCGTAAATACCGCCCGCCCGGTCAAAATCGACCATGAAATGCGGGCCGGCCGGACGCAAATAAATCAAGTGCGGCGTGGTTTTACTGAGGCGGTCAAAGTCGTCGAGACCGGAGTCGATTTCAAAAGCATGGGCAATCGCCGGCAAATGAAGCGCCGTGTTGGTGCTGCCGCCGATCGCCATGTCGGTCATGATGGCGTTTTCAAAAGAATCTTTGGTCACAATTTGGCGGGGCGTGACGCCGGCTTTCGCCAGCTCGACGATCCGTTCGCCCGATTCTTTGGCAATCCGGATCTTTTTGGCGTCGACAGCCGGCGCGGTCGCGCAGCCCGGCAGGGACATTCCCATCGCTTCGGCCATACAGGCCATGGTGTTGGCGGTAAACATGCCGGAGCAGGAGCCGCATCCCGGGCAGGCGCAATCTTCAATGTTTTTCACTTGCGCCGCCGAATATTTGCTGACTTTGGACGCGCCCACGAATTCGAACGTGGAAATCAAGTCTTTGGGTTCGTCGTCGGAATATCCGGGCATCATGGGACCGCCGGTCACCACAATCGCCGGAATATTCAAACTGCCGGCCGCCATCAAATGTGCCGGAACCACTTTGTCGCAGGACGGAATCATGACCATGCCGTCGAACTGGTGGGCTTTGACCATCACTTCAATCGTGTCTTGAATCAGTTCCCGGCTCGGCAGAGAGTATTTCATGCCGCTGTGTCCCATCGCGATGCCGTCGCAGACGCCGATCGTATGGAATTCAAACGGAACGCCGCCGGCGTTTCGGATACCGGCTTTCACGGCGTCGGCGATTTTATCCAAATGGATATGTCCCGGGACGATATCGTTTTTAGAGTTCACCACGGCGATAAACGGCCGGTTCATTTCGGAATCCGTCACGCCGAGCGCTTTGAGGAGAGACCGGTTCGGCAAGCGTTCCGGTCCTTTTTTCATGTTGTCGCTGATCATTTTGTCCACCAAGAGATGATTCTCAAAATTGAAATTTAATAGAAAATTAAGCAATAAAACAAATCACAATGTCATTAATAAAAAATGTAAATATAAACCGACATATAAAAGCATTTAGAGTCAATCATGACGTTCTTCATAGAATTATTTTTCATATTTTAAGTGGTTGATGAAAACATATGGGTCGATTACCTTTTCACAAAACATTTCTAATTCCACACATTTATTGTAGTATATCGTAATATAGTATATCGTGATATAGTTTATTTTAATTTAAGATATCTGATTCATATTTGCTGTGAGTTTAGAATTTAAAACCAAACGGCCGTTTCATTATTTGAATTTCATTTGCCTGTTTATTAATTTGATAAACTTTAATATACTAAATCGTGATATCCTATATTATGTTATACCATTTTTAATATTTAGGAACCGGGTGAATAAGTATGTTTATCGGTCGTGAAAATGAATTGAAAAAACTTGAAGAGATGTACCGCAGCGGCAAATTTGAATGTGCTGTTATTTACGGGCGCCGTCGCGTCGGCAAAACATCTCTGATTCAGGAATTTTGTAAAAACAAAAAATCAATTTATTTCGTGGCGATTGAGGCTGCTCTTCAAAACAATTTGAGCAATCTGTCAGACAGTATATTCTCCGTCACGATGCCTGGAGTTGATGGAACGCCGGTATTTGAAAAATTGGAAAAAGTTTTCGATTATCTGTACGGCCTCGCTCAAAAGGAACATTTGGTTTTTGTTATTGATGAATATCCGTACCTTGCACATGCAGACCGCTCGGTTTCAAGCATCCTTCAAGCTTATATTGACCAAAAATTCAAAAATACAAACATGATGTTGATTCTTTGCGGCTCCTCCATGTCCTTTATGGAAAACCAAGTTTTGGGTTATCAAAGCCCGCTTTACGGTAGGCGGACGGCTCAATTCAAAATTAATCCGTTTGATTACCGGACGTCGGCTCAATTTTGCCGAAATTACAGCCACACGGAAAAAGCGCTTGTTTACGGCATTACAGGGGGCGTCCCGCAATATTTAGAACGAATCGACACGTCCAAAAGTCTGCGTGAAAATATTATTTCCGAATTCTTAGATCCGTCCGGTTATTTTTTCGAAGAGCCGTCCAACCTTTTAAAACAAGAGCTTCGGGAACCTCAACTCTACAATACGATCATTGCAGCGATTGCCAACGGCGCTTCTAAAATGAATGAAATTGCGACGGCGGCCGGAATTGAAACATCCCTTTGTTCGATTTATCTGTCGTCTCTGATTTCTCTTGGTATTTTAGAGAAAGAAAAACCGGTCGGAGAAGCCAAATCCAAAAAAAGCATTTACAAGATTGCTGACAACATGTTTCGATTTTGGTATCGGTTTGTTCCGTCCAATATGAACGCTATTGTTAGCGGAAACGGGAATTTGGTCTTTGAAAAAATGGTTGATCCGTATTTGAGTGATTACATGGGCGGCGTTTTTGAGCAAATGGGCGTTGAATATTTGAACCGAATGAACGGTTCAGATCAGCTTCCGTTCCTATTTTCCGAAATCGGCCGTTGGTGGGGAACCAACCCGAAACGAAAAGAAGAAGTTGAAATGGATATCGTTGCCGTTTCCCGGCCGGAGAGTAAAGCCCTTTTCGGGGAATGCAAATTCAAAAACGAGCCGGTGGACACGGATGTTTTGGAACGCTTGATGGAAAACAGTCTGCTTCTCAATTATGAGCAGAAATACTATATCTTGTTTTCAAAATCCGGTTTTTCAAACAAATTGAAAAAAACAAGTCCGGAAAACGTCATCTTAATCGATTTGAAAAAAATGTATGAATAAGGCGGCATGCCAATTTTCATGTTCATTTGCCATTTTTTTTTTTTTTTTTTTTTTTTTTTTTTTTTTTTTTTTTTTTTTTGAGTGGGCGGCACGCGCGCGTTATGGCGTTATTTTTTTAAAAAATTCAATAAAAACGACGACGGTCTTATTTTTTAATTTCGTTGACTTTTTCTTCTATCTTTTCAGTCACTTCTTCCGCCATCTCTTCACCGGCCGTTTCTTCTTCCGTTTCCAATTTGGCCTGTTCCTCGCCGACGCGGTGTACTTTCGTCAAAACGCTCTTGTTGTAGGCGTTCATCACGTCTTTTCGGGTAATAATGCCGACCATCTTTTTCGGGTTGGATTTCATGACAACCGGCAGACGGGCGACGTCGTTGACGACGATGCGGTCGGAAATAACGTCCAGCGTTTCAAACGGATAGGCGACCAAAACGTCTGTCGTCATGATTTCTTTGATGAATTGTTTGTTGTCGGGGTTGCCGGGCTTGATCCGGTCCTGCATGTCTTTGACGGTGATGATGCCGGTCAGCTCGCCGCCTTTGTTCACGACCGGAAATCCGGTGTGTGTGCTGCTTTGGATCACGGCGTACAGTCCTTCGATGGTGTTGTCTTCGGAAACCGTCTGAACAGATGACCGCATGGCGTCTTTGACCACAATGGATTCCATAACGTCGACTTCGCGGCCGCCGCGGATGGTGTATCCTTTTCTTTTAAGCATTTCCGTAAAGATGGAATCCGGATTGGCGGTGCGTGCAATGGCGTTGCTGAGAACGCAGGCGAACATAAACGGCAAAATCATGCTGTAATCCTGCGTCATTTCAATCAGCAGAATGATGGCGGTAAATGTGGAATTGGATGTTCCGGCAAAAACGGCGCCCATGCCGGCGAGCGCGTAGGCGCCCGGCTGAACGGTCAGTCCGGGAATGAATTGCTCGCAAACGAGACCGAAAGCAGCGCCGAGCATCGCGCCGACGAACATAGACGGAACGATCGAACCGCCGGCGCCGCGGGAACCGATTGTGAAGGAGAAGGCCAGCGTTTTTAAAACGACGAGCGCCAGCAGGAGTCCGATGGTAAACGAGAACGGGTCATTGACGACTTCGACGATGAATGTGTGTCCGAGACCGAAAACTTGCGGGTAAAAAAGGCCGACGATGCCAACCATCAATCCTCCTATGGCCGGTTTCAAGTAGACCGGAACTTTCAAGTCGGTGAACCGCTCCCGAATAAAATAGAAGCATTTGATAAAAAAGATGGAAACAACGCCGGCGACAATGCCGAGAATCGGAAACAGCCAGATTTCTTTAAACGGATTCAGCATGACGTAATTCGGAAAACTCATGGTGTCCGTTCCGAAAAAAACGTTAAAAACGAAGGTGGAGAATATGGCCGAAATCACAATCGGGATAAATGTTTTGGCTTCGAGTTCTCCGTAAATGACTTCGACGACGAAAACGATTCCGGCCAGCGGGGCGTTAAATGCGGCCGAAATACCGGCAGCGGCGCCGCAGCCCAAGTAAGTCCGGAGGCTTTTGCCGCGCAAATTAAAGACTTTCGCCGCCAAAGAACCGACGCCGGCGCCCATCAAAACGCCGGGCGCTTCCTTGCCGGCCGAACCGCCCGTTCCGATGGTGATCACGGAGGCGAATGCTTCAACGATTGCGTATTTCGCTTTGAGTTTTCCGCCGTGCAGCGCCGCCGCTTCAATCACGCTGTCGACGCCGTACCGTGTTTTGAGGAAATATTTGTTGAGAAGGCCGACCGCGAGTCCGCCGAGCATCGGAATAAAAATGATGCACCAGACGGGTATTCCGAAGAGTTCAAAAATGGAGTTCACGCCAAAAAACGTGTTGGTGAGGTCGTGCAGCAAAAGAGAGTAAATGCCGATCAGAACACCGGTCACGACGCCAATGACGATTGCGATAAGTGCGGTTTTGACATTCGGCGTGTATATTTTAGCGAAATATTTTTTGGAAGATTTCCGCAGCGCAAAAAGGCGGTCTGCCATGGTTTTTTTTTCATCAAAGACCGAACCGGCATGCTCAGGCAAAAGAATCGACCAACATCTTTTTTGAAATGATAAGACGAAAATTTAAAAATGTTCAAAATTAAAAAATTAATTATCTTAAAATAAGATTACGGATACTCAAATTTTGTTCATGTTATATAAAAATAATCCCGTCAACTCTTATTTTAAATTCCGGATTTATTTTAATCGGATTTATTTTAATCGGACTTATTTTAATCGGGCTTTATTTTAACCGGGCTTTATTTTTAAATTCAGGGTTTATGACTGTTAATGCCGGTCCAACAAGTCTTCCAAATCATCTTCGGAAAGGCCGGCCGGGTTTTCACTCTTTTTCGACATTTCCGCTTCGGGGTCGTATTCGATTTTGACTTTTGGTTTTGTTCCGTCGACTGCTTCGGTTTCAGCTTCCTGAACGTTTTCCGAATTTTTTATTTCCGCGGCTGTTTTTCCGCTGTATTCGGCGCCGGTTTCTTTGCTGCCTGCGGTTTCACTTTCTATTGCGTCCGATTCTGTTTTCTCAGTCTCTTCGGTCACTTGAATCTTCTTCGGTTCGCGTTTGTCCAAAAGCGGGAACAATTCGGCTTTGGCGTATTCGACGGCTTTTTCCGTGCTGTCGAACAAGTAAACTTCTTTTTGCCGGACGTGTTTTTCAAATGTTTCATTCCGGAGCAGGTTCTTTTTCACAACCGTCCGAAGTCCGGTAATAATCACATACCGTTTCTCCTTGTGACGGCTTTCGATGAAATCGTTGAGGCGCATGGTGGCGGTTGAATCCACGTACGGAACAAAACGCATTCGGATAATGATCACGTCTTTTTTGGTCGGCAGGATGGCGTTGACCTTGTGGTCGAAAACGTTCATGGCGCCGAAGAAGAACGGTCCGTTGATGGTGTAAATAGCCAATTTTTCTTTGTATTGCTCGTTGAGGTTCATGATTTCATGAATACGGTCGTCAGAGTCGTGTTCTTCAACGGTTTCAATACTGGTGGCTTTTGTCATGTCGTAGAGGAAGTTCACCATGGTGAGGAGAATGCCGACTTCCATGGCAAAAATCAAGTCGGTGAACACGGTCAAAAACATCGTGATGATGAAAATCGCCGCCTCAAACCGGTCGTTTTTGTAAATCAGTTTGAGTTCGTGAAGATTGACCATGCGGGCGCCGATGCAAATCAAAATGCCGGCGACGAACGCTTTAGGCAAATAAAGGGCGAGCGACCCGAAAAAAACCATGAATATTAAAATGAAAAAGGCGTGCATCATTCCGCTGGCACGTGTTTTTGCGCCTTCGCGGATATTGACGACGCTGCGGGAAACGGCAGCTGTCGACGGCAGTCCGCCGAAAAATGGCGTGATGATTTTGGTGACGCCCTGCGCCATCAGTTCGCGGTCGCTGTTGTGTTTGGTCGCCGTCATGCCGTCGCAGACAACGGCGCACATGAGGGATTCAATCGTTCCCAAAAGAGCGAGCGTGACCGCATAGGGCAGAACGTTCATCGCCAAACCGAAGGTGATATTAAAGAAGGAAAAGGTGGGCAGCTTGGTCGGAATGGCGCCGATTGTCGGAATATCCAAGCCGAAGAAATAAACCAGGCAGAGAGAAATAATCAAAGCGACGATGGTTGGCGGCACGGAGGAGAGGTATTTCCGGTTTTTCGTAAACCGAGTCATGTAAAGCATAATGATGGCGGTTCCGATGGTGATGAGAATCGCAACGATACTGACGCCGTCGATGTGCTGCAAAACGTCAAAAAGAGTTTGGTATGAATATTCATGCACCGGAATCGTTAGTCCGAGCGCATTTGGTATTTGACCGAAGACGATCAATAGGCCGATGCCGCCGGTAAATCCGGACATAATCGGCAGCGGCATAAACTTTGCCAATTTGCCGACTTTGAAGATGCCGAGCAGAATTTGAATCAAGCCGGCCAAAAGTGTTGCTAAAAAGAGTCCTTCCATGCCGTATTTGGTCATGGCGGCCAACACGACGACGCCCATGGCGCCGGTCGGCCCGGTAATGGAAAATTGAGAACCGCCCAAAAGCGAACCTAAAAATCCGGCGACGATCGCCGTGTAAACGCCCATGTACGGCTCGACGCCCGACGCGATCGCAAAACCGATGGCCAGCGGAAGCGCCACAATGGCTGTGATGAATCCGGATTTTAAATCGAAGGTAAATGATTTTTTGAAATAATTGGAAGCACGGCTCGGGATGTCATTGATATCGAATTTCGATGCGTTTTTCGGTTCGGGCATGGATTTTCACGGTTCAAAAAAGATGATGGTGGGTTTAAACAGAATGTATTCAAAGAGGTTTAATAATGTCTTTTGATTTAATATTAATTTATTGGTAGGTTGAATTATAGATTATGAGATATAAATTATAAATGAGGTTGAATTATTTTTCCTCTTTATTATTTGTATTTTTTAAAAAGTTGATTGTAAATCGCCCATCTCTGGTTAAACAAACTTTTTTAGTTCTTCCATCTATATTCTCTTTTGTGACGAGTCCCCATAATTCTAAATTTTTAGTCCAATCCGTAATCATTTTTATTGAAACATATCTTTTTGTTTTGTCTCCACTTTTGACTGGTTGATATTGCCCTTCTACAATTTTATCTCCATGTTTGTATCCGATGTATCTCAATATTTCTTGCATATCTGCTTCTTTATCTTTTTTCTCGTTTAAAAATGATAAAATTGTCACATAGTTCGGATTTTTTTCTATCTCTTTTAAGTGAATTTGTGGTCTTTCAAACTTTAAGATTTCAGGAGCTGTATCTTTTTTTCCTTCGCTAATATAATAACAGTCTCCTTCAATCCAAATTGAAGCATAAAATAAACATAGGGCGAGAGGTTTTGCTCCGGGGGTTATATTAAACATGAATTTGTAATCATTGTATTTCGAATAGATCTTCAAAAATTCAGCCATTACATCATCAATTGTTATTTTTCCCAAATCTACTCTTTCCACTTCTATTCTGTTACCTTTACACAAATCCATGGTTTCAAGAATATTTTTTTCAATATCTTCGTTTTTGTTTTTGAATGTAGAATCATTGAAAATAACAACGCGGTGAATCGGATATTCTTTTTGAGCTTCTCGATATGTTGTCGGAAGGGCGTTTCCGGCGCACATGATATGAATATATTTTTTTTTAATTTCAGTCATGTTCATATTGTATGTCTTTTTTGTATTTATTGTTTACTTTCTTTGTATATTATATATTTTTTCATTAAATAATTTATATTTTTACTAAATTATTTATAAAAATTATAATCTATTCTTTAATTCTATTAGGGATTATGAACTCGACAATACGTTCAGCAAATTGGCACATCACCTCTAAATGTAATTACAAGTGCCAATTCTGCTTTGCCAAAGAGGTGCGCACAGACTTGAGAGATCATAAAATGCAGGAGGAAATTCTTCAAACGCTTTGTGAGATCGGAATTGAGAAACTCAATATTGTCGGCGGGGAACCGCAAATGCATCCGGATTTTGACCGAATTCTCAAACTGTCTAAGGACTATGGGTTTACGACAACGCTTCAGACCAATGGTTCGTTTTTGACGGAAAAAAACGTGCCTTTGATGGCTAAATACTTGGATTGGATCGGTCTTTCTATTGATTCCGGATGTGAAAAAACGGAACTTCAATTGGGAAGAGGATTTGGAAACCACGTTCAACGCGTCAAAAAATGTTGTTCTTGGATTCATTCGACCGGCTTGAATCTGAAAATTAACAGCACGATTACGTCTCTGAA
Source organism: Methanolapillus africanus (assembly GCF_032714475.1). Taxonomy (NCBI): domain Archaea; kingdom Methanobacteriati; phylum Methanobacteriota; class Methanomicrobia; order Methanosarcinales; family Methanosarcinaceae; genus Methanolapillus; species Methanolapillus africanus. The sequence goes on from NZ_JAWDKD010000003.1 coordinate 153,621, forward strand.
TTGGGATGAAAACATGCATGGCTTGATCGGCGAGTTGTCTCCTCAAAGATGGAAAGTTTTCCGGATGCTTATTCTGGAAAATGCAAACGCTGATGCAAAATATCTTTGTCCGACAGATGATGAGTTCCGCACATTTGTTCAAAAACATTTGGATCTCGTTCTTCGAAACGGCGACCGTCCGGTTTTTGAAGACAATGAGGACATGATCGGCAGTTATTTGATGATCAGTCCGGATGGAAAAATCCAGACGAATATCAACGGACGCTTGGAATATTTAGATTTTTTACATATAATAAATGAAAATAAATTTAATTTTATGGATATAAAAAAATATTTTAGGAGGGGTGGAATATATGACTGGAATGTCTGAACAATATTCCAATATTTCTAAAATTTATTTGCTCAATGTCGGCATTTCCAAAGAACACATTGAAAAGGCAATAATGTCACTTAATATTGAAAATGTCATTCTTTTTTCATCCGTTCAAATGAAAGAAGACACGATTTCCTATGCCGGCCATTTAAAAGAAACCGGTGTCAATGTTTTGGATATGGTTTTTGTCGATCCATTCACGGAAACGTCTGTGAACGAGATGATTCAGTCGATGTTGAGAATTGTTGATGAGTATCCGTCGGATGATATTGAAATCATCGCCGGTTTGACGGGCGGGACGAACTTGATGGCGATTTCTCTCGGCATTGTTGCTTTTATCAAAGGACTGAGATGCAATTATGTTCTCAATAAGGATGCAGATTTTATTATTCCTATTGACACTTTTGAGAAACTGAGTCCGGAAATGACGTTGAAAGATGTTGAATTTTATTTTAAAGAGGGATTTTGATGGTAGATGCCTTGTATTATGCCGGGTTCGGCGTGAGTGATCGTGAAGCTTCACATATGAAAGATGGTGCTTTCTTGACATTGAGAGACCATGAATGGTATTTGAAAAAAGCGATTGACAAAAGACAAAATGAGCAGTATCAATTTACATATGCGGTTGAATCCGTTAAGTTTCGGATTACTTTTGATGAATCCAAGGTGAAACCGACGATCCAGAAATTGGAAAAAGCAAACAAAGAGCTGAAAGTTATAAAATATGAATCGGAGTCTCATATTGTCCATATAAAGGGACGGCTGCCGGCTGAATTGAAATGTCTGAATGAATCCAGCGAGATGGTTTCATTTAAAAATTTCGAAGTTCTTGAAACAACATTGGAAAATTTGGAAGCTTATGTAAGGCCTGAAGAAAATAAACAGGCAGAAATGGGTGATTTGAAAGTTCATGCCGGCCTGGTGGAAAATAAATCTTCAGATGACATTACCGAAAAAATATTGGCTATGTTATATTCGTCTTCCGGTTCTGTTTATGATGGTGACGATAAAGTCATCATCCGGGGAACAGATGAAAAGAAAGAAACCATGACCATAAAAGGCAGTCCAAAAAGACAGATTTTGGATATTAGAACAGATGTTTACCAGCTTAAGAAGCAAAAAGAATCTATTCAAAGGTTAGTGGGGATGCCGCATCCATACCATTTACCCCTTATTAATTTGCTTTTGGATGAAAAACATGCTCATTGGGGAGACGTTTCAAGTGACCGGGTTCAAAAGTGGAACTTTTTGAAGGATTTAGATGGTTCAAATGAACAAAAAGAATTCGTTGAGAAAGCTTTGAATTCTCCGGATTTTTCAATATTGGTTGGTCCTCCCGGAAGTGGAAAAACAGCAACGTTGATCGAATTAATCTCTCAACTGATTGCCGAGGGAAAGCGCATCTTGCTCGTTGCGTCGACTCACGTTGCCGTTGACAATGTTTTAGAAAGAATTGTTGAAAATAATTTAAACGAAGAATTGGGTATTGTCCCGATCCGGATTGGCCGGGAAGAAGTCGTTTCAGAAAAAGTTTCCGGTTACCGCTTGGATTCTGTGGTCCATTCTACAAAAGACCGGTGGTTGAAGAAATTAGAAACCATTTCTTCTCAGAGAACATTTGAACCTTTTGAGGAAGAGCTGCATCAAAGTTTGAAGAGTAAAGATGGTAATGATGTTATCAAAAATGTGATATTAGATACATCAAATCTTGTTTGCGGGACAACCTTTGGTATTTTACAGGCTCCTATGATTAAGGAGAAGAACAGTTATTTGCCGCCGTTTGATGTCATGATCTTGGACGAAGCTTCAAAAACGACGTTTCAAGAGTTTTTGATTCCGGCTTTACATGCAAAAAAATGGGTCATTTCAGGGGATCCGAAACAGCTGGCGCCTTATGTCAACAGTGATTTTTTGATAAGCAGCTTAGGATTCAGATGTGATGATCTCCGTTTTTCTCCGGAGTTAAGAGACGTTTGTTTAAACGTTTTCAATTCAAAAGAAAAATCTGAAAACAGATCAAAAGACGGATCAAAGCCCGATCTTTATTGCAAAGTGATTGTGTTGGACGATGACTGCCCTTATTTTGATCAAATTCGGGAACAAATACAATATTTGAGTCAACAATTGGAAGATGAGAACGCATTCCCGTTAACAACTGTTGTTGATAGCCACCCTATTCCGGAAGATGTTCTTCGGCAAATTATGGTTTCAAAAGCTGTTTTTGTTAAGCAGAGTTTATTCGATCAAATCAAAAATCTCTTACCTCCTCTCTCCGAAATCGTCGGAGAAAAAGAACTCATCCTCTCGAATTCATGGACCTACCAGCGAAATTTCTTTGCTGAAAAAGGAAGGAATCAGGTCTTTGGTATGTCGGATCGGGACTGGGAAGGGGAGATTGTTTGGAGGCTTTCCAGAATGTATGAGATGTCCAGTTCCGGAAATGACAAAAAACACGATTATCTGAAAAAGGATATAAAAATGCTCTTCCCGGGATTTAATCTCACTGATATAGAATATTGCAGAAAGGAATTGGATAAATCGATCAACAATCTTCAAAAAATAGAAATTCCCTCTATTATTGATTTGTTGATTCACGGATTTGGAAACAATGATGGAAATAAAAAAGATATTATTTTGTATACAGGTCTGCCTGAAAAAACTCTAAAAAATCGAATGGTTGAGTTGAGTTATCAACATCGGATGAATCCTCAAATCTCCGAATTCCCGCGAGAACATGTCTATGATAATAAAGCGCTCATTGATGGCGGAGAAATGAAACACAGAAAAATTTGTGAGATCGGATATGGTTCGCATTCCTTCATTCGAAATTGCGTGTGCAAAGAACGAAGCGGAAATATCAATATGAACGAAGCTGACGCAATCATGAAGGAGCTGCAGAAGATTAAAAAATGGACAAAAGAGCATCCGAAAGAGGATGGTCCATGGAGTGTTGCCATTTTAACATTTTACAGAAAGCAGGAGATGCATTTGGCAAACTTAATGAGAAAGGAGCAGCCCGGTGGCCGTAAATTTTTCGATTTGAAAGATTTCAATCTCGAAGTCGTCGTTGCAAATGTCGACCGATTTCAAGGACATGAAGCAGACATTGTTTTATTATCTTTTGTCCGTTCCAGAAAACACGGTGGAGTCGGATTCTTGGACAACAGGAACCGGTTAAATGTTGCTATCACTCGTGCCAGGCACTATTTAATTGTTTACGCCGATAAAGATTTTTACAAAGGGCGTCGCGATATTTTAGGAAATTTTATGCAATCATTAGGGGAAGATATTCGATATAAGGAGGATGAATCATGACTGAATTTACATTAACTCACAAAGTTGAACACGAAATCTATCGGGTGAATATGATTATTAATGAGTTGGCAGAAGACCGGAATAAAGACATATTGCCATTTTTAATGTTTGTTGACAGCAGATACAACGTTGATTGGCATACAGTCAATTCGGAATACTTCAAGGCTGAGAAACCGGCAAGTCACCCTTTTGGTAAGAGACTGTTGGCAATGATGGAAGAATACAAACTCATCACAAAAGAATCTTCCGGGTTCTGTTTAACTCCGTTTTCAAAGGAAATGGTGGAAACCGGAAACGTGATGCTTCCACATCAGGGAATTTACGAAATCATTGTCTCCGAGGACCCTATCTTTGAAAATTCCCTTATCGGTTGCGTTCCTGATGAAGCAAATGTACAGAGTGGTTTTCAAGAAATGGCACAGAGGAGCAAGGACAAAGAGTTGTTCAAAGGGAAAATGAATGAAACCGTTATCGTTCCAAATACCGACCAATGGGTCAAGAAAAAAATTTATCTTCCTCTTCAAGATGGAAAAGTCGTGGAGGTCCAAGAAGTCTTTGAGAATGGATGTAAAGAAACCGAAGGTGAACCAATCACTGTCAAAATAATGGTTGGAGAAAACGGGAATAAGTCAATTCTTCTTCAAAAGAAGAAAGGGAAGGGGAAGAAGGAAAGCGATAAGATTGAGAGTTCCTTCCACGCCAATTTTCCAATCGAATACAGCATGGTTGTTGAAGAATTGGCAAAATTAAACGGATTGACTTATTCCTCTAAAGATCAGTCTGTTTGTTTTACTGCAGAGCTTTTGGATCGTGTTTCGGGTTCATTGACTATGAAATTAAAAGGCGGTGACATATTTTTTGATGAATATGGAACATATCGCATTTCAGAAGTTAATAAAATTCAAGTTGTTCCAAAGAACCATAATGTAGCCGTTGCTTGGATTATCCGTGAAATTCAAAACGAAGTTAAAAATGGGTATGTGACACGTGAATTATTCAAAAAAATTACTGAACAAAAAATTGACGTTATTTGCAAATGTTCAAAAAATATGGATCCTAAAACTCTCCGAGATTCCATTTGGGATTATGAAGGTTACATCGAATTCCATAAACGGGAAGATGTTTCGAAAAGAGATGATGTTTTCTGGCATGTGATTGCAGTATCAGATTTAAGTTTGGAGTAAACGGGGGGATGAAATATGGTTACAGAAATTATGCCGATTATTATTGATGTTGAAAAAGAGAATGTAAATGAAAAAATCAATAACATCTTGATGTCGGTCAATTCGACAAGTCTAGACTTGTCGGCTTTTCCATCTCTAACAATGGAATCTCGGAATTTGTTCGTAACGTCGACGGCATTAAATTTGGATAAATCACTGGCAGATAATGCAAAAGAAGCGAAAGACATCATTTGTGTTTCATCTTATTTAATCGAAGACGGAATATTTATGGACGCTCTCCTTGAAGCATCAAAAAGAGGTGTTCGGGTCTACCTGTTGACGGCCCGAGAAGAAGAGTTAAGCGTGGAAAAGGAAGATGAATTTGAAGATGGGACAAATAAAAAGGAAATCATTGAATCACACAAAAAGTTGTTGGACAAATTGGCTGGCAAAGTTTTGGTTCGCACTTCCCCTCATTTCCACGCAAAGTTCGCTCTTTTCGATCCGAAGGGTTCCAATCCAAAAGGAGTTTTTGCAACTTGTAATTTTACAAAAGATGCCATGAGTGGAAAAAATATTGAATTAGCGTTAACTATGAATGATGCCAGGGACCTTCAATCCTTTTTCACTCAGTTCGTGGAAGGTTTTTGGAATGAAGCAGGACATGAAATGATTCGCGATGATAAGACGCTTCACTTGATTTCATCCTCTCCCTTTAAAGAAATTGATGTTCAAAAAATTACACATCCATGCACTTGCAAAGGAAAGAATACTCTTCGGGAAAACTTGATTCGTTTGATTCAATCCTCTCAAAGAGAAATCATCTTGTCTTCATGGAGTTTTGATAAAGACCACGCTTGTATGAGTGAAATAAAAACAGCTATTCAAAGAGGCGTTCATGTCAAGATTTTGTGCCGAGAAAAATCCTTTGATTCCTTAATGGACTTGTCTTTAGCAGGTGCCGAGTTGTACAATTTTTCAACGAGGGTGCATTGTAAGTTCATTATTTCGGATTCGGTGAAATCAATGATCATGACGTCGAATTATTCAAATTTGGGATTAGATTCCGGATTTGAAGTCGGCATTTTGCTGAATGAAAATGAGACGAAGCAATTTAAGAGGCTTGTTGAGAACCTAATTTCCCAAAGGATGGGTGAATTCAAATCAAACATAGAACTTCAAAAAATTCCGGCTGGAAATCATAAGTTGATTCAATTCGATCCAAAAATAAAAATTGGTTTCAAAGAAGAACCTCTTCAAGTCGAAGACCGGATTGAGATCACAAATGAAAAAGAGTTAGACCTCTCCGAACTCCGAAAAATCAGAGACAATGATTCCAACAGAGATGAATTCGTAAAGAAAAGCCTTCCAAATGACAGCAAAATCAAATATAAAAAGATTGAAGGAAAAATAACTGCAATCCCTAAAAAATTTACAGATGAATCTGTGAAAGTCATCGATAAAAAAGACGGTGTCGTTAAGGTTCAATCAAAGAACGGGCAGTTCTTTTTGGTCTCCAATTGGGATGATTATGACAAAGTCATTAAATTCGGGACGAAGATTGCCTATGCCGATCAAAGTTTCATTGACGGAATTGTTCAGAAACAAAAGGACGAAGACGCCAAAAAAGAGAACGAACGGAACAATCAGAAAAAACAAAAATAAAACTGTTAATTTAAAAACATATTTGTATTTGAGTAATTGACTGGTTTCAAGCCGGTTGATTATTCATGTTTAATTTATTGAATTATTCTTATATACTATTACTTGAAGTAATAACAGATTATGCAGATTCCTACGCCGGAAGATTTGAAAAAGAAGCGGATTGAACTCGGTTTGACGCAAAGCGATTTGGCCAAGCGCGCCGGGGTCAGCCAGCCTTTGATTGCGCGGATTGAAATGAGCGACGTCGATCCGAGGTTGTCGACCGTTGCGAAAATATTGGCGGCTTTTGAAGAAGCCAAAAAGGAGCAGCAAATCGTTGCCAAGGACATCATCAGTTTCCCGGTGATTCAGGTGCGTCCCAACCAGCCGCTGGAAGAAGCGGTCATGACCATGAACGCGCACGGCATTTCTCAATTGCCGGTGATTGAAAACGGCGTTCCGGTCGGCAGTTTGTCGGAAGGTGCGGTCGTTCGGACAATCGCGGTCAAAAAATCGCTGACCGGCATGATTGTGTCGGATTTGATGGAAGAGTCGTTCCCGACGGTTCCGCAAACGGCTTCTGTTTTAACCGTTTCCCACATTTTGGAACGCAGCCCGGCGGTTTTGGTGATGGAAAAAGGCGTCGTGACCGGCGTGATTACCAAAAGCGATATTATGAAAATTATTAACGGGTGAGTGTTTTATTTTATAAATTTTAATTTTAATTTTACAATTTAATTTCATGCTTTCAATTTTGTTGACAATTATTTTTTGACGTATGTTCTAAAATTGTTCAAAATTGACAAAGCAACGAAAAACATTTTATTCCTTCTCTTAAATTTCTATTCAGATTTGAAATGGTATAACCAACTCTCAAATTCAAATAAAATCAATCAGGTTGTTTTTTATGACGATTCGAACAGATGAAAAGCTTTTAATGATGCCCGGCCCCGTTACCGTTCCTTCCCGCGTTTTGCTTGCGATGGCAAAGCCGATGATCAACCACCGCGGCAAAGATTTTTCCGCCATGTACGGCGAGATTCAATCCGTTTCCGCCGAACTTTTCAACACGAAAGCGGACAACATTTCCGTTATTTCCGGTTCCGGAACCGCCGGCATGGAAGCCGCCATCGGTTCTTTGAACAACAAATCCGACAAGATCTTGGCGATCGAAAACGGAAAGTTCGGCCAGCGCTTTAAGAAATTGGCCGGCAAATACGGCACCCTTGTTCCGCTCGAATTCGAGTGGGGACAATCCGTCGACTTGGGCAAAGTCGAAGAGGCATTGGAAGCCGGCGACATCAAATCCATCGCCATGATTCACAACGAATCCTCAACCGCCATCCGCAACCCGGCGCCTGAAATCGGAAAGTTGGCCAAGAAATACGGCGCTTACTTCATTTTAGACGTCGTGTCCTCGCTTGGCGGCGACACCGTTCTTATGGATGAGTGGGGCGTCGACGTGGCCGTGACCGGTTCTCAAAAATGTCTGGCGGCACCGCCGGGGCTCTCCATTGCCGCCGTCAGCGAACGCGCGGCCGAGGAAATGAAAAATATCACCACCCGTCCGTATTATCTGGACCTTTTGGCCTACCGCAACAGCGCCAACAAAGAACTCAAAGAAACCCCGTACACGCCGGCCGTTTCTTTGTTCTACGCACTCCAAGAGGCTCTGCGCATGGTCAAAGAAGAAGGCATTGAAAACAGAATCAACCGCCACTACTTGATGACCAAAGCCGTCCGCGACTCGATGACTGCGATCGGCATTGAAATGTTCCCGACGCTCAACCAATACAGCGCGTACTCCAACACCGTTTCCGCCATGAAGGCCCCGGCCGGCGTCGACGGCGAAGAAATCAAAAAAGCGCTCGGCAAACGCGGCATCGTCATTACCGGCGGCCAGGACCACTTGAAAGGCAAGATTTTCAGAGTCGGATCCATGGGTTCCACCACACCGCTCAACATCATGAACACGATGACCGAACTCGAATTCGTGTTGTTCACGTTGGGCATTGTCGAAGCCACCGGCGCCGTCGACGACTTTGCGGCGGAAGCCATGAAGGATTTGTACTAAAACAGAAACAGACGGTTTTGAATCTTTTTCAAAACCTCTTTTTTCCTTTTTTGTTATTGCGGGCGGCATGCGCGCGCGTTATGGCGATCATTTTTTCTTTTCGTTTTTTCAAATAAGCCATCCAATATTTTCTTTTTATATTTTCAATTGTAACCGTCCGTTTGTTTTCTTCTTATCATGTAAGCCATTCCGCTTAAACAGACGCAAAGCGTCTGTTTAAGCGGATATCGCCGGATGGGAAGGTACAGTTGGAAACAGAACCGGAAAACTGAGCAAAGTGATATGTATCTTGTCAGAAACGGCAGATGCAGAACCGGAACAAGTAAACAACTGTATTGTTGGAAACAGAAGGTGCAAACTGCAACCTAAAAACAGTCACCTGTAGGTGCAAACTGTAACTTAAAAAGTGAACTGCAGATGCAATTGGAATTTAAAAATAGTGAACTGTAGGTGCAAATTGAAATTTAAAAATAGTTAACTGTAGGTGCAAACTGTAATTTAAAAACAGAGTCAATAGATTCAAATCTAAAAATAGAAATGAAAAAAGATGAAATCATTCATCTTTTTTATCTTTCTTATCTTCAATCAAGAAGTGCATAATTTCATGACTTCGTAAGAAGTCATGAAATTTAAGCACTTTCTTGGCCTATTATTCAGCCTATTTTCTAAATTTTTTAATTCTTCCCAACTTACCTTTGAGAAATTTGTAGTTTTCGGATAATATCTTCTAATTAATGAAATTGTGTTTTCAACCGTTCCCTTTTCCCAACTATGATATGGGTGGCAGAAATAAGTTTCAATATCTAATTCCTTTATTAGCAATTCATGTCCTGCATTCTCGGTTCCATTATCGAATGTTATTGTTTTTCTGAATTCTGCCGGCAGCTGTTTCAGGCTTTCAAGCGCTTTATCCATCATTTCTTTTGTTGATTTGTCTTTCAGCAGATTGATACAAACCTAATGCGTTACCCTGTCAACGATTATTTGTCCGCATTGTTTTGATTTCCTTGATCCAAATGTAT
>NZ_JAWDKD010000004.1:0-615 GCF_032714475.1 Methanolapillus africanus
AGCTGACTTCCAACTCTGCCAAGTTGACTGTTCTCAGTGCAACAGATGCGATCTCAATCACAACCCAACCTGCTGACAAGAACATTTCAATCGGTCAAAATGCAACGTTCAGTGTGACTGCAACGAATGCAAACGGTTACCAATGGCAGGAATCCGCAGACAACGTAACGTTTACGGACATCTCCGGTGCAACCGCAAGCAGTTACACAACTGCTGACGCCACCGCTGCCGGCATGACTTATTACAGAGTTGTCATTGCAGGTGTTAACGGCGACGAGTTGACTTCCAACTCTGCCAAGTTGACTGTTCTCAGTGCAACAGATGCGATCTCAATCACAACGCAACCGGCTGACAAGAATATTTCAATCGGTCAAAACGCAACGTTCAGTGTGACTGCAACAAATGCAAACGGCTATCAATGGCAGGAATCCGCGGACAACACAACGTTCACGGACATCTCCGGCGCCACAACGGCCGGTTACACAACTGCTGACGCCACCGCTGCCGGCATGACTTATTACAGAGTCGTGATTGCAGGTGTTAACGGGGACGAGTTGACTTCCAACTCTGCCAAGTTGACTGTTCTCAGTGCAACAGATGCGATTTCCATCACAA
>NZ_JAWDKD010000005.1:0-45295 GCF_032714475.1 Methanolapillus africanus
CAGAGATGCAAAACAGGAACAAGAAAAACCTGTATTGTCAGAAACAGTAGATACAAAACGGGAACAAGAAAAACCTGTATTGTCAGAAACAGAGATGCAAAACAGGAACAAGAAAAACCTGTATTGTTAGAAACAGAAAGATACAAAACAGGAACAGGAAAAATGTGTATTGTTGGAAACAGATGATGCAAAATGCAATCTAAAAACAGTTAACTGTAGGTGCAACTCAATTTTGTAAATTGGAATGCATCTTATTGATCGGATTCCGCAAAATACAGACGCAAAGCGTCTGATTTTGCGGGATTGCTTGCTTGATGTTTAAAAATGAAAAATAAATTTATTTTTTCTCCAAATTTTTCAAAACAATCCCTTCACCGATTTTCAAAAACTTGTCAGCTTCTTCTTTTGTTTTCGATTCAGAAACGATCCGGATAATCGGTTCAGTGCCGGACGGACGAATCAAAAGCCAGCCGGTTTTGAAGCGGAGTTTGACGCCGTCAATCGTATCCGCGTCAGCGTAGCCGATTTCCTTTTTGGTTGCGGGAGACAAAATGTCTGCCGTCAGTTTTTCCATGACCGATTTCGGGTCTTTCGGAGATGTTTTAATTTTCGTTTTGGCGTTGAAATATTCGGGAACCATTTTTTTGAATTGGGACGCTTTGACATCGTTTTTGATCATGGATTCGATGACAAAGGCGGCGGCCATTCCGCCGTCCCGGCAAATCTGATGGTTCGGGAAAATCATGCCGCCGTTGCCTTCGCCGCCGTAAACGGCGCAGCTTTCCATCATTTTCCGGCCGACGTCAATCGATCCGACTTTTGTGTACAAAATGTCTGCGCCGGCTTCTTTAGCGATGTCGGTGAGCCGGTTGGACGTGCTGACGGTCGTCACGACCGGTCCGATTTTGGTTCCGGTTTTGGTTCCGTTCTCTTTTTCCTTTTGAAGCACAAATTTTCCGATAATGGCCAGCATGATTTCTTCATCGATGAATTCGCCGTTTTCATCCATGAAAACGGCGCGGTCGGCGTCTCCGTCTTGAGCGATTCCCAAATCGCCGTTAAACATGCGAATCAAAACCGACATCTCGCCCAACGCGTCAGCCACCGGTTCCGGGTTGCGCCACGGGAACGTGCCGTCCGGCTGCGCGCCGACGGTTAAAACTTGGCAGCCGAGCCGTTGAAGCAAAACCGGAAGCGTGAGCGATCCGGCGCCGGATCCGGTGTCGACGACGACGCGCAGTTTGCGGCCGGAAATAGCAGTTTGGTCGACACGGGACAAAATGCCGCCCACGTACAAATCGTTGGCATTGGGATCCGCCAGTAGTTCGCCTGTTTGAGACCAGTCCGCATACGTGAATTTTCCGGAATTGTAAATTTCCTCGACAACGGCTTCGTCTTCGTGCGAAAACTCGGTTCCGTCGCCGGCAATCAATTTAATGCCGTTGTATTCGCGCGGGTTGTGCGACGCGGTGACCACAAGTCCGGCGTCGACAGTTGCGTTTTTGACATAATATTGAAGCGACGGTGTCGGAACGATACCGAGATCGATCACGCGGATGCCGGAAGACAAAAGGCCGGCAATGACGGCATTTTTGAGCATTGCGCCCGTGATGCGCGTGTCGGTTCCGACGGCGACAGCCGGCGTTTTCTTGTTGCTGCGGCGGCGTAAAAAAGCGCCGAAACTTTGTGATAAGCGAAGCGCCATTTCAGGCGTCAATTCTTTGTTGGCCAGCGCACGAACGCCGTTTGTTCCGAAAAGTGACAAAATCATCATTCCTTGATTACTTTTAAGTTTAATCTTTTAATTCAATTTGGTATTTTAAAATTCTTAAAGTGCTTGAATATAAGAGCAAAGAAATATAAAAGTCCTGCAGACGAATTGAAAAAGAAGAAGCCGATATGATATATTTGTTCTGACAACAAATTATTATAACCCAATTAATTTCAAAATACACATCCGTTTCACGCACGAGAGATAATTTATACAGGATATTTTCTATTAAAAATATTCATAAAAATCAACAAATGAAAAATTTTTATATACCATTAGAAAATACCGATTATTGTTTAAAATTTATGACAGAGAAATCAATTATTAAAAAAAATAAGGAGAACAAGCATGAAAAAAACGAATAATGGGGAGCATGAAACAGTTGATACGCATCAGATTGAAAACGAAACCGAATCAGATGATGGAACAATCAGTGAAGAATTGCTGCAAGAAGTTTTAGACTTTATTAGAAATTTGAGCGATGAAGAATTTGAGCGAATATTGGACGAATGCGGCAACAACGATGACGAGATCCCGGATGGGTTTCTTTTTATGAGCCGGGCCGATTATGAACGAACCAAGCACATGACGCCGGAAGAAGCTGTTAAGGCATTGGGTTGGTAATTACCAACCCAAATCTCGAAAATATACAAAAAATGAGTATCAGCAATTGCCATTTTATTTAAACATTCCGATTTTGATAAAATAAAAATACTTAATAACGAAGCCAATGTTGCCGGTTATGGAGGCAAATCATGGTATTCAATTTTAAAAATCCATTTAAGAATGTCAACCAATACAGCGGAGAACTATATCACGGGACGACCAAAACCAATGCAGAAAAGATCCTATCTGGCGGTTTTATGATTTCATCAAAAGGTTCACTGCATTTGGGACAAGGTGTTTATTTTTATGACAATGAAATTTACGCCATGTGGTGGATGCTTCGAGATTATATGAAGAAAAGATTGTTGGAATTTGAAAAAGGAGAACGAGACGAACTTGAATGGGAAAAAATATGTTGTGAAACATATCGTTATTTTGAAGAAAATTTTGCAATTATTGTCTCAAATTTCCAAAATATTAACTATTTAGATTTAGATAACGAAAAAAACAAAGCGGCATTGTCAAAAATATACAATACAATCTACCAAACAAAATATTTAAAAAATCAATACAAGGATGTTTCTGTGTATGATTAGTTATATCAAAATGAAGAGGTAAAGGCTCGATATGACATGTTTGTTTTGACAACAAATTATTATAAACTTGATAGATTCCAAGATACATACCCATTTCCATTATCTAGAGGATTTTTATACAGAATTTATTGTATTAAAAATATTCATAAAATTAGAAAAAATAAAAATTTTAATATATCCTTAGAAAATATTAGATATTGTTTAGAGTTTATGATTGATAAAATCAATTATTACAAAAATCGGGAGAGAATAAAAATGACCAAAACCGGCAAGGAAATACGTGAAACCGCTGAAACATATCAAGTTGATGACGATCTCGATGAAACTGTTATGAGCGATGAATTGGTGGATCAAATCATCAATTGCATAAAAAATATGAGCGAGGAAGAATTTGACCGAATAATGGACGAATGCGGCAACAATGATGATAATGTCCCAACCGGACCACTTTTTATGAGCCGGGCCGATTATGAACGAACCAAAGATATGACGCCGGAAGAAGCTGTTAAAGCATTGGGTTGGTAAATACCAACCCAATCCTGTATCAAAAAAAGAAAAAATAACATAAAAAACAAAACAGAAAGCTCAAAAATGAAAACTTAAAAACAAAAATTAAAAACAAAAATTAAAAATTAAAAATTAAAAAATTACGAGAAAATCAATCTGATTTTCCCGATATACGGAATTTTGTATTTAGAAACTCCGATGATCCACTCTTCTTTGACCGGCGTATTCGGACTGATGGGCGTTTGCTGGTCCAAAAGCGGATTCGTGACCGGATTGTCTCCTTTTGTGATGTATCCGGCGTGCGGCGCGGCCGGTCCGCCGACCCACATCGGCTCTCCGGCGTCCACGTAATACATCGCGCGGTGAATGATCGGAACAGCTGTTTTACTGCCGTTGGGGCGGTATAGAATCACATCGCCGTAGCCGCCAAACTTCTCTTTCGGATTGGCGGATGTGAGCGCGTCTTCGTTGGTTTGGACCGTTACGCGGTCAATATCTTTGATGAAAATAATGTCCCCAATATTCATATGCGGTTCCATGCTTCCGGATTGAACGACATACATCGGCGTCCAAAGGCCAAAGACCAATTGACAAAAAATCAAAAAAGCGGCGACAATCGCCAAAACCGTTAAAATGTCCTTTCCGAAGTCTTTTATTTTTTCATCCATTTCTAAACCTCTGGAATAAAGACCACAACTTAAACGTTTAAAAACATATTGATTTTGAAAAAATCAAAAAAAATAAATAAGGGAAAAACAGGTCCGATTTTTGAGAAGATTTGCCAAAAAAATGAAGAATTTATGACCAGCATATTTTAATTGGATTAAAAGTAAAATATTGAAATTGAATCAATAATGAAATCACAAACAAAACCGTGAGAAAAAACAATGAGCATGCATGATATTGAAGCCGTGGTAGAATGTTCCGTTTACTGTATCGACGACAGCGACCTTTCCCTTGAAGAGAAACGGGATTTGCTGTACAATTTGTACAATTTTCAAGCGCAATGGGACACCGGCTACACGCACTTCCGAGTCAAAGATATTCTATTGAAATACAATTACCTGTTTGCGCTCCCGATTGAAAAACACCCCGACTACGCCGCCCGAAAAGAAGAATTCGACGCACTGGTCGAAAACGATTATGCCGAATGGCTGACGGACGACAGCTTCTATGACGGAAACGGAGATGATGACGGGTGCGGATGCGGACATTGCGGATGCGGCGACAAGGATGCCGATGAATGCAGCTGTGATGGCGATTGCGAATGTGGCGGCGAATGCAGCTGTGATGACGATTGCGAATGTGGCGGCGAATGCAGCTGTGAAGACGGTTGTGAATGTGAAAACCACGACGACGGATGCGGATGTGGAAACGATTGCAGCTGCACAACAAATACAGCCAACCCCGATAACAAAAATTTATTTTATTGCGATGCCGGCAGCAAAACTTGGCAGCAGCTGGTTGACAACGGCACGCTCACAGGCGTTCAGGCGTTGCCGGTCAAGGAAATGCCTTTGTACGATGTTATATTAAAAGTCGCAGCGCTTTGCCGGGAACTGGAAGATGCGGACTGCGCCGCGCAGTGGTATGCCACGCTGATCGGTTACGAATTGTGGGATGCGACTGACGACGACCGCGCTGTTTTGGATGAAATTGCTAAAATTTTATGGACACCGGCCGTTTTTTCAGCTCTGCAGAACGATTTTTACTTCATGCGGGGACTGGAAGGCGCAAAAGCGGAACTTGACGAGGTTCCGCCAATTGCTAAAGAGTGGCTGACAGCGTATTTGGATTGGGAACAAAAGATGGAACAAGATCCGAACGCCATTTTGGAGCGGGTTCGGGCGCTTTACGTCAGTTACCAGCTTGACGACGCTTTGGTTCTGACGGAAAAAGGACTTTCAATTGCGCCGGACAATGCATTTCTGCGCCTGTACGAATCAATTATTCACATCATGATGATGTCCGTCGACCCGGAAACAAAACCGGAACAGTATGAACCGTGGATGGAAAAACTGTCCCAGTTGGGAGAAATAAAGACGGACAATCCGGAAACGGACAAAGTCATCCAATCGCACAGCCTTTATTATATGGCGATGGCGGAAGTTTTCCGGCAAAACTTTGACAAGGCGCTGGAAATTGCTGACAAATTGAAAACGGTTTATGAAATGAAAGAAGCGGACGAACTTTTGAATTTCATTGACGAATTTAAAAAGTATCTGCAAGAATAATCCGGATTGAGAAATTGATTTTGAAATGGAAAAGAAAGTTAATTCATAATGGGATACATGTTCCATTTGGATTGGAATAAGTATTCCATTTGGATTGGAATAAGTATTCCATTCATGTTGGAATAAATAGATAAAATAACATAAAACATTCAGATTAAATTTTAAAACATTAAATTAAAGAGATTGATATTGTTTTACAAAATATTCCATTTGCAATGAGATAAATATTTCGTTTAAAATGGAATATATATTCCATTTTAAACGAAATATACATATATTGTTTATTCCTTAAATAACACCAGATCAAAATGAAACAATCCGTCCTTGAACAAATTGCGTTTGAGCAAAAAGAACACCTGACAATCTCGGATGCCGGACTTGAACGAGATACTTTAGATTTGCTGCCAAATCTGTCATCTCACGCCTTAATTATTTCAGGAATTCGCCGGTGCGGAAAGAGCACATTGCTTCATCAGTATGTTAAAAAAAATAATCAAGATGCCTTTTATTTTAATTTTGAAGACATTCGCCTTTATGAATTCCAAATATCAGATTTCATCATTTTAGACCAGGTCATTGAGTCGTCCGGACTGAAAGTTTTGTTTTTTGATGAAATTCAGATCATTCGCGGATGGGAACTTTATGTCCGTCAAAAATTAGACCAAGGATTTAAAGTCATCATTACCGGATCAAACGCCAGCTTATTGAGCCGAGAACTCGGCACCAAATTAACTGGACGGCACATTACCAAAGAACTGTTTCCGTTTTCATATTCCGAATTTATCGAATTTAAAAAACTCGATCCGTCCGAACAATCGTTTTACGAATATGTGGAAACAGGCGGTTTTCCGGAAGTCGTCAAAACCGGTCATCATGAAATACTGAGCTTTCTGATCGAAGATATTATCAACAGAGATATTGTCGTCCGGTACGGCATTAAGGATGCAGCGTCCGTGAAAAAGTTATTTTCGTATTTGCTGTCTAATGCCGCAAAACTGACAACTCCCAGCAAATTAAAAGAAATGATCGGAATCAAATCCCCATCAACCATTCTGGATTATTTTTCACACCTTGAATCTTGCTATCTGATTCACATGGTTCCAAAATTTTCATATTCCTTAAAATCACAAATGCTTGCCCCTAAAAAAATGTACGTTAACGACACAGGCCTGATTAAAGCCGGAAGTGTGTCGTTTTCGGAAGATAAAGGACGCTTGCTTGAAAACATTGTTTTCTGCGAACTTCGCCGCCACGGGAAGGAAATATACTATTTCAATGAAAATTCAAAAGAATGCGACTTTATTGAAATGAATAAAGGTCAAGTCAAACAAATCATTCAGGTTTGCTGGGAGCTGAACCACGAGAATGAAGAACGCGAAATCGATGGTTTGGTCGAAGCATTGGATTATTTTAAGCAGGAGAACGGAATAATCGTCACTGTCAATCAAAAAGATTTGATTCGAAAAGGACAACACATGATTCGGGTAATTCCTGTTTATGAATATTTGATCAGTCAGAAGTCAGATTAAAAAGAATATTTCAAAAGCAAAATCATTTAAATTCAAAACAGATATTAAGAGAATTCAACAAATACAAAAAGCAGAAAAGAAGATCAAAAATAGAAAAACGAATGAGGCGCAACATGGACGAATCGGTCATTTTAGAAAAAGCATCAGAAGCCGGATTTATGATTAATCCGGACGCGATTTCTTTACTCATCGACTGCAAGTTCCCGGATAATTGCCTTATTTCTCTTTTTTCGGAAGTCGACACATCCGTTTTCGTAATCGAGCCGCAGCATATTGCCGCCGCCATTCCGAACTACACGGAAAAAACGCAGGATCCAACACAGGACCTTGGTTTTGATCAGGACGCAGCAAACGCCAACGCATTCCGATTCAAATATTCTTTTGAACAAAACACAGTTCAGGTCATGGTCGACGTCAGCGACGAATCGACCAGCGTCGGCGAGTATAATCAATTCGTTCAATATTTCCGCGACCGCTACACCCGGCTCAGCGAAATGATCCGCTCGCGTGTGAGCTCGCGTCCGATCGAAAGTATTTCCAAAGGAAAATACATCAAACCACTGTCTAGAGACGAAGGATCGTCCGAAATATCGATCATCGGGATGGTCGCTGAAAAAAGCACGACCAACAACCAGCATATGATTATTGTTCTTGAAGATCCGACGGGCTCGTTTCCGGTTCTCATCAACCAAAAAGATACGGCATTGATTGAAATTGCTTCGAAGTTAATTTTGGACGAAGTGATCGGCGTCACCGGAAATTTATCACCCGACGGCGGCATTTTAATGGCGTCCAAGATCACGCAGCCGGACGTTCCGAACAGTTTGTCTTCCAAAAGACATTCGGAAGGCATTGCCTTATTCATTTCCGACATTCACGTCGGCAGCAAAGAATTCATGAAAGAGGAGTGGGAACTCTTTTTGGACTTTTTAAACGGCAAAAATGAGAATCCGGTTTTGCGGGAAATCGCCGCTGACGTCCGTTATTTGGTTGTGGCCGGCGACATCGTCGACGGCATCGGCATTTATCCGAACCAAGAAGCCGACCTTGAGATTCCCGAAATTTATGACCAATACCGGGCGGTTGCCGATTATTTCCACCAAATGCCGCCGCACATTCACATCGTCGTCGCCCCCGGAAACCACGACGCCGTCCGCCGGGCGGAACCGCAGCTGACGTTTCCGAAAATTATCCGGGACATGTTCCCGAAAAACGTAACCTTTGTCGGCAATCCGGCGCTTGTGTCGCTCGACGACGTTTACATTCAGATTTACCACGGCTGCTCCATGGACGATTTGGTGGCCAGCATCAAAGGCGTTTCCTACCAAGCCCCGACGACCGGCATGATGGAAATGGTCAAACGCCGGCACCTGGCACCGACATACGGCAGCCGAGTCATGATTTCCCCGGAAAAGAAAGATTATTTGCTGATCGACCAGGTCCCTGACATTATTCACTGCGGGCACGTGCATACGGTTGGCGTGACCAGTTACAAAAATATTATTTTGATCAATTCCGGCACTTGGCAGGCGCAAACGGATTTCCAGAAAAAAGTGAATATTATGCCGACGCCGGCAAAGGTTCCGATGGTGGATTTAAAAACGATGAAGACGCGAATTTTAGATTTTAATTTGTACGATGAAGACGCGCTTTGAAAATTTTTGGCGGCGCCATGCGCGCGCGTTACGGCACTCATTTTTATCAAAAACGAACAAAACCGGTAATTGGTTTTTAGGAATTACACTTTTTTTACATCCGGTTTTTTCGTCAAAATCGAATGAACAATTTTCACAGCGTCCATCGTTTCCGCCACATCGTGCGTCCGGATGATGTGCCCGCCTTTGTAAGCGGCGATGCTTGCGGCGACGACGCCTGAAATGAGACGGCCTTCCGGCGGTTTTTGTGTGGCGTCGCCCAAAAAAGATTTTCGGGAAACTGCAACCAGAACCGGTTTTTCAAAAACGGAGAGGCGTTCAAAATGATGAATCAAATCAAAATCGTATGCCGATGTTTTTTCGGGAACCCAATGACCGATGCCGGGATCCAAAACAATTTTTTGAGAATCAATGCCGGCGGATTCGGCAATTGAAATTGAATTGGACAGCGCCGACAAAACGGCGTTGACGCCGAGCGGGTCGCCCGGCTTTTTTTGGGTCGCCATTAAAATCGCGCAGGCGTCAAAATCGCCGATGACGGCGGCCATTTCGGGATCGTTCTTGAGGCCGGAAATGTCGTTAATCATCGACGCGCCGCGGTGAAGCGCAGCCGCCGCAATTTCGGCGTACATCGTGTCAACGGAAATCGGAACAGAAATGTTGTCCCGTAAAATATCCAAGGCGAAAAGAAGGCGTTTTTTTTCTTCTTCAACGGTGATGGGCACCACATTGGGCGCGGTTGAGCGAGCGCCGACATCGATTAAAGAAGCGCCGTCATCCACCATCTTTTGAGCGGCGGCTAACAGAGAATTGTTATCTTGCACCGATTTTTTGTAAAAAGATTCGGGACTCAGATTGAGGACGCCCATGACAAGCGGCGGATTTTGACCGCCGATGTTTAACCCGCAAATTCGCGTTTGAAATGCCAACTCATCCCCCCGAGGCTTGTTTTCCATCTATTCATCCAATCTTATGGGCTTATTGACCTATCGTTTCAGCGCATTTCACAACGTGAGACATCAAAATCGCAATCGTCATCGGTCCGACGCCGCCCGGAACGGGTGTAATAAGCGACGCTTTGTGAATCACATTGGCGAAATCAACATCGCCGTGCGTGCCGGTCGAATCTTGATTGATGCCGACGTCGAAAACGACGACGCCGGGTTTCACCATGTCTTCTTTGATGAGATGCTTGACGCCGACGCCGATCACCAAAATGTCGGCCTCGATGGTGTATGATTTTAAATCTTTGGTGAAAATGTGACAGACGCTGACGGTGGCGTTGCGGTTGAGAAGCATGGCCGCCATCGGTTTTCCGACGACGTTGCTGTGGCCGACCACGACGGCGTTTTTGCCTTGCACGTCAATTTTGTATTCCTCAAGAAGGCGGATGATGCCTTTGGGCGTGCACGGCACAAGCCCTTCTTCATTGATCAGCAAGTTGCCCATGTTGAACGGATGGAATCCGTCCGCATCTTTTTTCGGATCAATCGCGTTCATAATGGTTTGCGCGGAAATGTGTTTCGGAAGCGGCAGCTGAACCAAGATGGACGATACCGTTTTGTCGGCGTTGAGCGCCTGAATTTTGTTCAGTAGCTCGGACTCGGTGATCGTGGCCGGAAGAATGCAATCCTCCGCAAGAATGCCGACGCGTTCGCAGGCTTTGTGTTTCATCCGAACATACATTTGGGACGCGGGGTCTTCGCCGACCAGGACCGTCACTAATTTCGGAAAAATATTTTTTTCTTTGAGAGCGGCAACCGTTTTTGAGACTTCCGCTTCCACTTTCTGAGCGACGGCTTTGCCGTCGATAATCTTTGAAGAATCAATTGCATCAGACATGAAAATTACCAAATTGTAATGATTTGAAATAAAATGATGACAACAACTGTTGTTTTTGAAAAATAAAATAACGGATAGAAAAAAATTAGAAAAAGAAAGCCGGTTCGGCTTTCTCATGACCGGTTTGAATGATTAACGGTTTGAATGATTAAACGGATTCGTTGGTTTTGAATGGTTTAATTATTTGTAAACCGGGAATTTTTCGCAAAGCGCTTTGACTTCAAGCCGGATTTTTTCAAGCTCGGCGTCGTTTCCGGCGTTTTTGACGGCGCGGGAAATCACGTCGGCGACAACTTTCATTTCCGGTTCCTTCATGCCGCGGGTGGTGGCGGCCGGGGTTCCGACGCGGATGCCGCTGGCGATGAACGCTTTTTGCTTGTCGAACGGAATGGTGTTCATGTTCAAAACGATACCGGATTTGGCGCAAGCGGCTTCGGCGTCTTTGCCGGTGATGTTGTAAGCCGTCAAGTCGATGAGCATGAGGTGGTTGTCGGTGCCGCCGGAGACGACGCGGAATCCTTTCTCTTGGAGTGTGTCGGAAACAACTTTGGCATTCTTCACGGTTTGGATTTGGTCGTTCTTGAATTTGTCCGAGAGGGCTTCTTTGAACGCGACGGCCTTGGCGGCGATGTTGTTCATCAGCGGACCGCCTTGGGTGCCCGGGAACACGGATTTGTCGATGGCTTTGGCGTATTCGGCTTTGCACATCACCATACCGCCGCGGGGACCGCGAAGGGTTTTGTGGGTGGTGGTGGTCACGAAGTCGGCGTACGGAACCGGGCTCGGGTGAGCGCCGGCGACGACAAGCCCGGCGATGTGGGCGATGTCGGCCAAAAGGTAGGCGTCGACGCTTGCCGCAATTTCGGCGAAGCGTTTGAAATCAATAATGCGGGAATAAGCGGAAGCGCCGCAGACAATCATTTTGGGTTTGTGTTCTTTGGCGAGTTTTTCGAGTTCGTCGTAGTCGATCATTTCGGTTTCACGGTCGACGCCGTACGGAACGATGTTGTAAAGCTGGCCGGAAAAGCTGACGGGGCTGCCGTGAGACAGGTGGCCGCCTTCGGACAAGTTCATGGAAAGAATGGTGTCTCCCGGTTTTAAAACGGCGAAGTAGACCGCCATGTTGGCGCCCGAGCCGGAGTGGACTTGAACGTTAACGTGTTCGGCGCCGAACAGTTGTTTGGCGCGGGAAATGGCCAAGTTTTCGGCAAGGTCCATGTTTTCGCAGCCGCCGTAGTACCGGTTTCCGGAATAACCTTCGGCGTATTTGTTGGTTAAAATGCTGCCCATAGCTTCCATGACGGCCATACTGGCATAGTTTTCGGAAGCGATTAAGTCGAGACGTGTTTCCTGGCGTTCCAATTCCTTGGCAAACACTTGCGCCATTTCAGGGTCTGCTTTTTTCAGATTTTCAAGATCAAAATAAGACATGAATTTCATTCCTCTGTGTTTATAAACAGGACGAAAAATAAGATTTTAAATGATATGTGCTAAAAAATGATTAAAATATAAATATATAACCGGAGAAAACGCGAATATAAATTTCGGATTATAAAATGACAAATAATTTTGTTCAGATTTGGTCCTTTTGACGTCAAGGTTTTTTTGTTTGTTTTTTGGCGGCGGGGCGACGCGCGCGTTATAGCGACACTTTTTTGGAGACGAGCGTAGAAAGTGCGTCTTTCATTTTTGTTTTTGAGTATTATAGAACCATCCGATCGTTTTTTAATTTTTTTCTGTTTTTCCCGCCTCCTTCCCTCCCTTGCAAACCATCCCGCTTAAACAGGCGCGTGCCGCGCCTGTTTAAGCGGATACCGTATATGGGAAGGTTTTGTGGAAACAGTTGCTGTGAACCGGATCAGGAATCAACTGTATTTTTGGAAGCTGTAGATGCAGAACGGTAACAAGAAAAACCTGTATTGTTAGAAACAGTAGATGCAGAACGGTAACAAGAAAAGACTGTATTGTTAAAAACAGTAGGTGCAGATCGGTACCAAAAAAACCTATATTGTTAGAAACAGTGGGTGCAAATCGGTACCAAGAAAGACCTGTATTGTTGGAAACTGAAGGTGCAAACTGTAATCTAAAAACAGTCAACTGTAGGTGCAACTCAGTTTTGTAATATTGGTATGCATCTTGCCGATCGGAATCCGCAAAATACAGACGCAAAGCGTCTGATTTTGCGGGATGGTTTGCACGAGAATTGGAACAAGCAAAACCAAAATTTTAGCGACCGGCGGGAGCCGTTCGCGAAGCGAACTTACGGAAACAGACTCCCACCGCCCTGAAAAATTCCGAAGCAAAGCGCAGGAATTTTTGCGCGCACGATGCCCGTCAAATCAAATGATTAATACTTCTTCTGTTTCAAATAATTCTGCGGGCTGTAACCCGGGAATTCGCGGCGGGAAAGCTCGTCTTGCGCCAATTTCCGGTGGTCTTCAAACGACAAACGGATGGTTGAAATCCGGTTGCCTTCGTCGTCCGAACAGGTCGCCATGATGTCTTTCTTTTTGGAAATGAAGTGCAGGAAATTGCTTGTGGCCGGCGTGTTGACGGTTCGGAGCCGGTTGATGGACGCCACCACTTCTTTGTTGTTCGGCGCGGGCTTGTTTTCAAAGCTGTCGTAACCGTAGGCGAAGCCGACGGCCCGGATGAATGCGTTGAGAACGTTTTTGTCAAAGCCGACCAAATCCGAAATACCTTTCAACATTTCATCCGCGTACGTGATGTCGTAGCCGACGCCGTAAGATTCAAAAATGCGTTTGACCGACCACTCGATGACGTCGGAAAGGTCGCCGGTGCCGAGAATACTCATGACTTCGGAGGGCGTTTCCAGGTTTTCCATGACGCAGTAGTCCCGCATCTTTTTGGCGAGAGCGCTGATCAACGGTTCGTCGCCGCAATGCTTTTTCATGACCAAGGCAATGAATTTAAACGCGGGATAGCCGGCGCGCTCCAACAGAAGAGAATCGTCGCCCAAATAAATCGGAAGCAGGTTCGCACAAATGAGCGCACCGGATTCTTTCATGTAGTTGGTACATTTGAGCGCGCAGATGATTTCGTCTTGCGTACCGTTTTGCGCATACCAAAAGACCAGGGAGCGGACGGACGTTTCAATCCGGCCGAAAAATTTCATGCCGCGCTCTTCCGTTAAATTGGAATCGGTGTTGACCAAAATCATCCACAAAAGATCCAATTGTTTCGGGCTCAGCTGATCGCCTTGCTGCTGTTTCTTTTCCAAAAGCTCGAGTGTGTTCGCGCGGGCGGATTCGTCTTCCAAAATCGGGCGTTCGAGAAGCATGTAAAGGGCTTCGTCGCCGATTTCATCGCCGGTGCTGTAAACCATTTCCGGTTCGGCCAAAGCAATCGTCGTGTAAATCGCGCGCTTTTGAAGCGGCGTGTTGACTTCGTCCAAGAACCGGTTCAACATCGGAACATTGGCCGGGAGGCGTCCCTTCAACGCAATAATCGCATTCATCGCGGCGTCGCCGTGCGGATAAACGTCCATCGCACCGTAAAGCGCGTCGGAAACGGGCGTTAAATCGCCGTCAACCAGCGGAATCAGAGAAAGGCTTTCCTCCATGATGCCGGAATCCCGTGTGAGCAGCGGGGAAAGAATCGGTAAAAAGGAAGGCTGAAGCCGGATCATTTTCAAAAACGGAATGGTGCGCTTTTTCGTATCGACGTCGCCGGTCCGAAACGTTTCTTCCAGCAGCGTGTAACTGTGTTCGCACATCGACCGCGGAAGAAGAGACAAATCAAAAGAAACCGTCGCCGGCTTTCGGACCAGTGTCAAAACGATTTCAGAACTGAGCTGGTAAGGCACTTCCGATTTGCAGAGCAGCGCATACAGATGTTGGGCAACCTGAGCGTGCTTTTTGGATTTGTCCGCCATCGGCACTTCTTTTGAAAAGGTTTCCACCATAAAGGGAACCATATCGGCGCCGCCGGCCACTAAGAAATCAATGCCTTTCTCGACTTTGGCCGGATTGTCCGCCCCAAGCATCTCAACGGCTTTCGCCGGCGTCGTTTCAAAATTGAATAAGCCCATAATAATTCTCCCGAAATCATTTTTAGAAAATCGACATGAAAAGTGAAGAAAAATAAAAGAATGATATTTTGATCAACCGGATTAAATCTGATTGATCAAATTGTCTGTTTTTGTTCAATTGATTGAATTTAATATCATTGTCATGTTATTTAATTTTTCTTTGAGAAATATTTGTGCGCGTTTTCAGCCGCCGTCACCACCAAAGTCACACAGGCCTCGATGTCGTTCAAATCCAGAACTTCCACCGGCGAATGAATGTAGCGGGTGGCGATGCTGATAGTGCCGGTCGGAATGCCTTCTTTTGTCAAATGAATCGATGTCGCGTCCGTTGTGCCGCCTTCGCCGACGCCGAGCTGAACGTCGATCTTTTTGGATTTGGCGGACTCGCGAATCCATTTTACAACCGTCGGGTGCGCAATCAAACCGCGTCCGGAAGCGTCTGCGATGGTGACAACCGGTCCTTTGCCGATTTCAAGCGCGGAGTCGTTCTTGGAAATGCCCGGATGGTCGCCCGGAATCGTCGTGTCGATCGCAATCGCCACGTCCGCGTCCACGGCGTACGCTGAGGTTTTGGCGCCTTTGAGGCCGACTTCTTCCTGAACGGTGCCGACCGCACAAACGGTCGCCTCAATCTTTTTGCCTTTCAGACGGCGCATGGCTTCAATCATAATCACGAGGCCGGCGCGGTTGTCAAAGGCTTTGGATGTCACGCGGTCGTTCGCCAATTTTTTAAATTCGCGATCGGTCGAAACATAAGTTCCGGCTTCAACGCCCATACCGGCGGCGTCTTCCGTGCTTTTGGCGCCGATATCGATAAACATGTCCGTGTGCTTCACCGGATGTTTGGCGTCTTCGGCCGTCATCACGTGCGGCGGTTTAGAGCCGATCACGCCGTAAAGGTCGCCTTTGGACCCGTGAACGATCACGCGCTGGTTCAAGAGCGTTTGGTCGAACCAGCCGCCGATTTTGGCGAACTTTAAGAAGCCGTTTTCATCGATTCTTTTGACCATGAGGCCGATTTCGTCCATGTGCGCCGCCAGCATGATAGTCGGACCGGTTTTGCTGCCGCGGCGGACAGCAATCAAGTTACCGAGCGGGTCTTCCTGAATTTCATCGACGCAGCCGTTCAAATCGTCTTTGGCCATTTTATAAATCCGGTGTTCATCGCCGGAAACGCCGTAAGCGTTGGAATATTTTTCGAGAAGCATGGAAACGTTGGCGAGGTTTCCTTTGGTCGCGGTTGTTTTGGCTGCCGGTTTTGCAGTCGTTTTGGGTGCTGTTTGGGGGGCCGCTTTCGTCGCAGATGCTGTTTTGACAGCGGGTTTGGCGGCAGATTTGGGAGCTGCTTTTGTTGTTGTTTTTGCGGTTTTGGACGGAACAGATTTGACAGATGTCGATGGTTTTTTGGATTGAACGACCATGTTTGATTCCTTGCATATTTCTTAAATTATATAGAATTCAAAATATGAATTACAGAGATGAAGGGGTTGAATATTTTTAAAGATTTGTCTTGAAATTGGTACAAGTCAAAAAGAGAAGAAAAAAGAGAAAAGGAAAGAAGAAAGAGAAGAAAAAAATGAAAAAGAAAAGGGAGCTCATTTTTGACGACTCGTCAAAAATGACGCCCATAACACGCGCGCACTGCCCGCCTCAAAAAAGTTACAAGTAGCGGTCAATTTCCCACTGGTGGACGCAGCTGATGTAATTATCCCATTCGGCATCCGCTTTTTGAATAATGCCTTTGGACAGCATCTCCCCGAGAACATCTTGAAGGAACCGGTCGCACTTGAAATTTTCAACGGCTTCGATAAAAGTGCCGGGAAGCGTGCCCATCGAATACGATTCTTTTTCGGATTCGGAATAATCGTGGTTTTCGAAGTTGACGGCGTTGTTTGGCATCGCTTGTTCGTTGATGCCGGAAATGCCGGCCGACAGAATCAAGGAAAGCGCCAGATACGGATTACAGGAGGCGTCCGGACTTCTGAGTTCGATTTTTGTCGCACGGCCGCGGGACGACGGGATTTGAATCAGCGAGCAGCGGTCGGCAGTCGACCAGGTAATGTAGTGCGGCGCCTCGCTTTTTTTGACCAGACGTTTGTAGGAATTGACGTTCGGGTTAGCGACGGCGCAAATGCCGCGAATGTGTTTGAAAATGCCGCCGATGAAAAAGCGGGCGGCGTCGGACAACATCATTTCCTTGTCCGGATGGTAAAATTCATTGATGTCGTTTTTCAAAAGGGAAAGCGTAAACGGCATTCCGAGACCTTCTTTGGACGTCATGGGTTTGGGCATAAACGTGGCGTGAAGGCCGAATTTCTGAGCCGCGTCCTGGATCAGTTGTTTGACGGTGAGAATGTTGTCGGCAATCCGAAGCGCGCTGCCTTCTTTGAGAACGACGGTGTATTGCCCGATTTCATGTCCCCGGTGAAAAGACATAATGTCGATTTCCGACGCGAAAAGCGAGTGAAGAAGTTCTTTTTTGACTTTTTCAACGGCAACATCGTTTCCGTATTTGAAATTCGTCACGTCGGAAGCTGATTTTTCCATGTTGCCCGCGCTGAATCCGGCATCCAGCAAAAAGAAGCTGACGGCGGACGAAACATAAAACGTGTATCCGGCTTGGAAAATTTTGCGGACGACGGTCTTTAAAGCGCTGCGCGGACAGGCTTCAAACGGCTGGCCGTCTAAGTAACTGAGTTCGCAAATGACGCGCGCGTACTTTTCGTCTTCCGAAAGATCAATGATTGAAAAGGTGCGCGGATCCGGTTTCAAAACAACGTCCGCGCCGGCCGACCATGCAAAGCCGCCGGCAGAGTTGTCAAACGGAACGCCTTTGGAGAACGCGGTTTCTAAAAAAGGCGCCGGAACATCAAGTTCACGGAAAACCCCGTCCAAATCCGAAAATTGGAACTGAACATACTCAATACCGTTTTCGGAAACACCTTCTAAAATATCTGAAATCGAATTAAACTGAACCATAAAATCACCTGTAAAAACAATATCTGTTCCTGCAAAATCAAAATTGATGTCTGGAATAATAAGAATTACAAGTATAAATAAAAACGCTCAATTCACAGAGGTTCAGAATAAAATCGGATGCGGGGTTTAGCGGCGCCGGAAAAACGATTGATATAACGCGCGCGGCGGCATTAAAAAAGAAAAAATAAAATAAAATAAAATAAAATAAAATAAAAACAGGGTCTGAAAAGAAAAGGAACGGGAAACATCCCGTCCGATTCCGTTATTGTTTTTAAACGAATTTAACGCCGGCGTGTCTTAACGCTTTGTTCATTTTGGCGACGTTTAAGAGAAGCGGCGTGATCGGCTCGGTGAGCGCGGCGGCTTCCAAGGGTCCGACATCGACCGGGTTCAGGCCGGGAATGTCGCAAACAAGCTGCATGATGACGTCTTTGGTTTGTTTGTTGTTGCCGCAGACGGCAATGTCCAAGTTAAACGGCTGGTCGAAGTCTTCGAGCCTTTTTGCAGAAACGTTGTGGAAAGACGCGACAAGGTCGACGGAATTCGGAAGCATCGCCTGAATTTCTTTGGCGGCGCTGCCGGATTGCGGAACAGCGTAACAGAAGTAGTCTGCGTTGTATTCTTCGGGATCGACTTCAATTTTAATGGAGTCGGTTGCCATGTTCAAGTAACAGCGGTCTTTAATCATCGGAACGACGACTGAAAGAACGACCTGATTGTTGCA
This sequence comes from Methanolapillus africanus, assembly GCF_032714475.1. NCBI lineage: Archaea > Methanobacteriati > Methanobacteriota > Methanomicrobia > Methanosarcinales > Methanosarcinaceae > Methanolapillus > Methanolapillus africanus. The sequence goes on from NZ_JAWDKD010000005.1 coordinate 18,495, forward strand.
AAGCGCCGGTTTGATGTAGGAGAGCGTTTCCGGCACTTGGTCGTAACGGATCGCAATCACAACAACATCAGCGGCTTCGGTTGCCGCTTTGTTTTCATCGCCGCGGATGCTGGACGGAAGCGAGCGTTCTTTCAAAAACGCGGTGTATTCCGCTGCCGCCGCTTCTGCACGATCTTTGTCGCGCGAGCCGACGATAACGTCATGTTTTTGTCCCCATCGAAGCGCAAATCCTTTACCAATGTTTCCGGTTCCACCTAATATCGCAATTTTCATGATTTATCACCAATATAAATTATCGTTTTTGAAAATTATCAAATTCAAACAAAAACGAAGCAATATATAAAGGATTTGCTCAGGACGAAAAATTCAAAACAGAAAAAACGACAACAGAGGAAAAGAATCAAAATAAAATAATACATTAAAATGAAGTTCGTTAAATAGCTTTTGATTGGAATTGATTTATAATAAATATATATTAGGAACCGACGTCTGCTTTTGGACGGCGGCGTCAAAAATGATCGCGATAACGCACGCGGCGGCGGTGCGAAAAAAGAAATGAAAAAGAAAAAAGATTCAAAATACGGATGAACATCCGTATTTCGAAGAAGAAAATATTATTCAAAATGCGTCAGCAGTTCTTCTTTGACGTCATTCAAAATAGTGGCGTAGTTTTCCTGGCTGACCCAGGCGCGGATTTGAAGATCGGCGGTTGCGTCCGTGATGTTTGAAATATAAATTTTCGGTTCCGGCGTTTTGAGAATGGCCGGATTTTTGTTCAAAACATCCATGACGGCTTTGACGGTTCCGTCCGAATTGTTGACGAGTTTAAAGGTCATCGTCAAATCAAAGCGGCGGGTCGGCAAGCGGGTGGTGTTGACGATCGGCGCGTTCCAAACCATTTTGTTCGGAACCATGATAAAAACGTTGTCGGCTGTGACCAATTCCGTCGCCATGATGCCGATGGTTTTGATTGAACCGGTTTGTCCGGCGATGGTCACGTTGTCGTCGACTTTAAACGGTCCCAAAACCGCAATCCAGATGCCGGCCGCCAGATTGGTGAGCGTGTCCTGAAGACCAAAGCCCAAAATCAAACCGATCACGGCGGAAAGTCCCAAGATGACGGACGCGACGGAAACGCCGACCGCGCTGACGGTCGCCAGCAGAACGGCCACATATAACAAAATCGTTAACAACTGGATTAAAATAGAAGAGACGAGAGCCGGCAAGTTTGTTTTGCCGAACATTCTTTTGAAAACGCTGACAATGATCCGGGCGATAATGAACCCGATGATTAAAACAATGAGCGCGAAAACCAAATCCGCGATCAATAAATCCGTATACGGAATTGAAATCTCTAAAAATTCAAGCATAAAAAAACCTCAACAATTCAGATAATATTTCAGATAATATTATTTAGTTTTATGATTCTCATAAACAGTTCCGCAATTTCAATAACAGGCGGTGAATCATAAAAGTATTAGACATAATATAATAATTTCTAAATATATAACATATCCGATTTGTTCAGATTTTGGACCATTCGGAATCAGATTCTGAAAACCAATCCATTCAGAATCAGATTCTGAAAATCAGTTCACTCAGACAGATTCTGAAAATCAGTTCATTCAGAACAGATTCTGAGAATCAATTCATTTGAAATCAGATTCGTTCAGAATTGAAACGAAACATATAAAACGGATTCGTGATTATTAGATTCAATATTATTATACGCCTGTTATAATTCAACCGCTGACGCATGTTTATTATAACGGCAGAGCCACACCGATTATAATCGGTCCATTTTTAAATAAATTCATCACATTCAATTCAATTTATTCACATTAAATTCAGCTTATTCATTTAAATTCACAGATTTTTGACAACGGATACGGATACCATGAAACAAGAACTGGTTCAGCTTTTAACGGAAATGTTCAAGTCTTACGGATACAAAACGGACGAGGGCGCCTTTTGCGATATTATCGGCAAGCGGCAGGATTATGAAATTTGGGTCAAGTGCGACCTGGACGGAAATTTGGATACGCTTGAGCGTTTCACCCAGCAATCCAACGGCAAAAACAGCCTCTATATTACGACCAAACGGATCAAAGGCGGCGACGAAACGGTTAAAAGATATGCGGAAGACACCGGCGTTATGATTTGGGACCGGGACGAGTTGGCCAAGAACGTCGGCGCGTTTATGCTGGCGAATTTAAGCCGCGAAACCTTGGAAATGGTGGTCGGCAGCTACTGTTTGGAATCCGTCATCGACCAAAAAAAAAACTTTGATCCTGTAAGCGCTTTTGCTAATTCTAAGAATCCGAACGCGCCGGAAAAACCTGAATTTTTCGAACACAACGACGCTGTTTTTGAACCGCCCGCCGAAGAATCCGGGTTGCCGAGTTTTATGACGCCGGCCGCTGCGGAAGAAATGGCGTTCAACAATTATTCGCCGGAACCGAAAAGCGAATACATTGTCGCCGAGTCTAAGAAACCGGAAATGCGGCAAGCGCCCAAACCGGAAACACCGATCAGCGACAAATTCAAAACAGAACGCAAAGAAATCATTGCCGTTCGCGCCTCCAAGCTGAATATGCCGATTGAAAAGGCGGTCGCCGTCGGAAAATCATCATTCGGCGAAGTGAAAGACGTTGTTTTAAAATTTGTTCCGTACTGGAAATACGATTATACCATCAGCGTGGACCGCCGGATGGGCTCCGAACAAATTAAAATGTCGGCGTCCGGAGACGGTATTTACAATGCGATCACCGGTATGGAAGATGAAATCGAACTCGGAGAGATTACTGAACAAACCGAGATTCCGGACATTGAATACGTGCTCAAGCAGCCGAAAGTGACCAAAGAGGAAATCAAGGCGAAGATTTTGGAAAAATTGATTAAGGAACACACGCAGCAGGTGAAATCCAACAACACCGACGCGCAATCGATTATTTACCAAAACAAGACGTTTAAGCCGCTGGAAAAAGATTTTGACATCAAGATCAATCAGGTTTTCGCGTCCGTTTGGGAAGTCAAAGGCAAAAAGGATTGCATTGAAATCAACGCCTATAATTCTCAGCAATTGACAAATCCGGCCGACGACGGCGCCGAGTTTGTTTAAATGTTTGATTGATCAAAATGTGAAACGAATAAAATAGATGAAATGAAAACTGATTCAGCCGAAACGCATTGAAAAGTTTTATATTCTTTCACATTTTTACTTTTTATTCATTTTTGATCTTCGGTAACGGCGAAGATTAATAGAAACATTAATATAAAATGTTATAGATTAAAAGGACATATAAAACAATCCGTACCGATCAAAGACGGTATATTTTATATACTAAATCCGTCATGACTATTATTCTTATTAACTAATTCAATAAAACGAGGTAAAAATATGGTTACAATTACAGATGAAGCCATTACGGCTCTGAACGGTGTTTTGGACGAACAAAACAAGAAGGATCACTACCTGCGCGTCTTTATCGCCGGTCTCGGATGCAGCGGCCCGTCCTACGGCCTCTCCCTGGACAATGAAATCGGCAGCGACGACAAGACAACGGAAATCAAAGGCGTCAAATTCGTTTACGAAGGCGAGCTTGAGAAAACCATTGAAAACTTGGTCATCGACTACATCGACAACGAAATGGGTACCGGATTCATCGTTGAAGACCCGACGGCCATGCAATGCGGCGGCGGATGCGCCGGATGCCATTAATTTGAAACGTCAGCCTGCGGCTGACTTTTCGTTCTTTTTTCTTTTTTTATTTTTCTTTTTTGTATTTTCTTCTTTTGTTTTCGTTTCTGCGGCAGCGTGCGCGCGCGTTATGGCGTTCATTTTTGAAGACTTTCTATAAAAGCGGCAGACGGTTTTGCCGATTTGGATTTGAAAAAAGCGAATATCTTTTATATTTTAGGTCAAATTATGATTCACATTTTTGTTTAGAATTGAAAATAAGGATTTGGAGAAATAAAATATGTTTCCGGGAATGGGCCGTGGCATGAACCCGAAAAAGGTTCAGGGAATGATGAAGCAATTAGGCATCGACATGATTGAAATTGAAAACGCCGAACAAGTGATTATTAAAACAACGGACGGCGACATTATTATTGAGAATCCGGCGGTTTCGATCATGCGGGCGCAAGGCGTCGACACCTATCAAATCAACGGCGACGTCAAAAAGATGCCGAAGCAGCTGACCATTCCGGATGAAGACGTCCGTCTCGTTTGCGAGCAAACCGGCGTCGGCGCGGAAGAAGCCAAAGCAGCTTTGGAAGCAGCGAACGGCGATTTGGCGGAAGCCATTTTGTCGCTGTCGGCGTAAAACATAAAAAAAAGCAAAACCAAAGCAGAAAATAATAAAACGAGAAGTAAAAAACAAATAAAAGAGAAGGCGGCTCTGAAATAAAACAAAAGAGCCGAATTTTCAACTTTTTTTAAATTAATTTTTAATTAAATCATGACTTTTGATTTCTTTCGTCCACCGTTTTTAGGATGAACTTTCTCAGTTCCGGAACGGTCGCCGGAAATTTTTCATCTTTTTTGAAACTTGGAATGTTTTAAAAATAATAATTTTAATCTAAATATCATAATTCCAATATTTTATATATAAATCTTGTTATATTTTTTATATAACAATAGATTCCAAATATAACTGATATTTAGTAGTAGAATTATGTCTTCATTATAGAATTATTAATTGATATATAACAAAATACCCAACGACTATTGAAAATATATTTTTTATAGAAATTTTTAAATATTTAAGAAAACATAATAGAAAGAATATTAATGCTGTGAAAAAATGTTGTTTCCTCAAAAACTGAAAAGAAATAGACAACATGAAGCAATGATTACTGATTTTAAAATCGGCTTTCGTAAAGATCAGCATTATTATTTGAAAAATAAAAACGTTTTTAAAATAATAACTTTGACTGAAACGATATTGCGCGAATATAGAATATATATAATTTATTGTATAAAATAAATTTTTATTTTTACCATAAATAATAAAGGGAGAGATAGATTTTGATAAAAAGACAAATTATTCCGGCAATTCTGCTTTTGCTGGTTGTTCTTGTGTTGATGGGAACAGCAGCTGCAGCAATTGGCGGAAACGGATTAACAAAAGCAACTGCTTATGGAATTGACGACGATACAAATTATACGGAGTGGAACAACACATTAAGAGGCAACAACCAACATATTTTAGTGACGAGCACGACCCGTTTGGGTGACGTTCTTCAAAATGCCTACCCCGGTTCAACAATCTATTTAACAGACGATGCGCCGTATACGGCGAGCACGTGCATTATCGGAAATAATAGCACTACTATTACAATAAACGAGTCTACTGACGCCCCGATTATTGAACTGACCAGCCCATTTGACATCACCGGCAAATCTAACATAAGAATTGACAACGTCACAGTCAGTGGAACAGATGCCGCCAGAAGCGGTTTTAGAATTCTTTCCAGCGACAACATCACGCTCGATAACGTGACGGTGAAAAACTCAACAAGAACTTGCTTTGACTTCAACCGCAACAAAGATTGTACATACACAAATCTGAACGCAATCGGTAACGGTGCGGATGGTTTTGGAATGACATTTGTTCAAGGAATTAACATTTTTGTTACCGGTACCACAAGCAACAACGGCTGGGGCGGCGTAAATATAAACAATAAAGAATACTACGATGGACATGATATTGGAATATCCAACATCAACGTTTCAGGCGTCGTTTCATTAGAAAGCGTACCTGTTGTTCTTGAAGAATACAACAATTCAGCACCCGCAGTTCAGTCTGCTGTCGGCTCAATGTTTGGAAACCTGACCAACAATTCAATTATTATTTCGAATTCCAACGGCATCAGCAGCGAACCCATTTTCGGAAAAGTTGTTTTGCTGAACCCGACCAACGACGCTGCGACAAACGGTGCCATTTTGAAAGATGAGATCGCAAAAAATACGGAAGATGAAAATCAAATAAGCCTTCCGCCGAAAACATTTGCATTGGGCACGGATGTCACTGTCCCGAATAATGTCACACTCAGCGTTTCCAAAAACACGGTCATCGACGATGGTAATATTACAACAACGGGCGGCGGAGAAGTTAATACTGTTGTCCGAGCGGAAAGCAGCTCCGGTGGCGGCGGCGTCGGACAAGCCACCGTTGTGAACACGACTCAAACCAACAACACAACGACCAACGCCACCAACAATACAACAGTCAACAACACAACAACGCCGGCGACAAACACATCCAACACGTCGGCCAACACGTCCGTCAATACCACCGCCAACAACACCTCAACCCCGAGCAATGAAAGCTGGTGGAGCAAAAACATGTGGTATATCATTATCGCGATTGTGATTTTGATTATCCTCGCGGCGGGTGCGTATTACTACTTTTATATGAGACCGAAACAATAACTGATAACGGAAAGGATTTTTTCCTTTCTGTTTTTCTTTTTTCTTTATTTTTTTCTTTTTGTTTTGTTTTTCTGTTGTTGTTCATTCATTTTTTCGCATATTGAATCGGAAGCAAGTGTCTGCGTTACAGCATTTTTTTGGAATTTAAGTCTCAAAAATCATAAAATTTTGACATTTTTCAGATCTGGTAGGTATTTTCAATCACATAATATAAATATATAGATATATTTATTAAAAAATTTTAAATAACATCTACATAATTCAAACTGTGCTAATGCTGAAAAACGAGTATTTCTTCTAAATCGGAGAAATATAAAACGTGTTAATGAGTGCTGCTTTTTAAACAGATTTTCATTTTCCGTAAAGATCGGCATTAGGACTGAAAAACAAAAACGCATTTAAAATAATATTTTTGTTAAAAACGCATTATTGAACGTATAAATCTAAAATTTTTAAAGGTTGTACGTTTTTGGCCATTTTCGATTGTGAATGACATATTTTGCGTTTTACGAAACACGACAAAACGACAAGGAGAAAGATTTTTGATGAAAAAACAAATCATCCCGACATTTCTATTTTTACTGACTTTTTTTGTATTCATGGGAACATCGGCCGCAGCCATTGGCGGAACAGGCGCTGACGGCGATCCTTATGTTATTAACGACAATACGAATTATACAGCGTGGAATGACAGTCACAAAGCGGCCAATCAATTTATTTTGGTGACGAGTCCGACCCTTTTGGATGAAGTTCTTCAAAACGCCGAACAAGGATCAACCATTCTTTTGGTGACCGAAACGTACACAGCTGACCAATATCTAGTTTCCGCCGACGGACTCACCATCACAAATAACGCCACAGGTGATGTTCCGACCATTGAATTAACCGGCCGGACCGACGGTTTTAAAGTAAACGGCTTTGACGGCGTGACGATCCAAAACGTCATCCTTGACGGCAACGGAACAGCCGACTACGGTTTCAGAATTCAAAATGCAACGAACATCACGATGGACAACGTGACGGCAATAAATATGGTTAAATCAGCCTTCGACTTGAGCCGCAATATCGACTGCGTTTACACGAACTTGACCGCTCAGGACAACGGCGGATTCGGTATTTCAATCACCCAAGGAGAAAATGTAACCGTCTCCGGAAATACAAAAAACAATAGCTGGGGCGGCATAAATGTGAACAACAAACAACATAAAGACTCAGCTGATATTAATACAACAAGCATTAATATTTCCGGCGTGGTCTCCACAGATGACATTCCTGTTGTCCTTGAAGAATACGATGTTGATGAACCTCAAACCGTTCAATCGGTTATCGCCCCGTCGCTTGGCGTCAACTTGACCAACACTGCCTTTATGATTTCAAATCCCGCCGGAATTAACACTGCAGGAACGATTTTCGGAAAAATCATCTTATTGAATCCGGCCAATGATCCGGAGACAAACGGCGATATTTTGGAAAACGTCTTGGAAAACGCAACTGAAGAAACTCAAATCAGCGTCCCGCCGGGAGAATTTAATGTTTCGTCGGACGAGGTCCCGAACAACGTCACCCTCAGCCTTTCCGGCGGCACAGACATTAACGGTGAATTAACTTACGGAGACGGAAAGCCGATCGATTACACAATCCGGGAAAACGGCAGTGGCGGCGGCACCGGAAAAGCGACCGTTGTGAACACAACGGCGCCGGCAAATACAACAAATGTAACCGACCCAGCCGTTCCGGACAACACGTCCGACACATCATCAAACACATCAACGAACACCACGCCCAATGACACACCCAACGCCACGCCTGAACCCGAAACCGATTCAGTACCCAATCCCACATCCATTGTATTGATTGTCGTTTTGATCGTCATCGGTGCGGGCGCTTATTACTATTTCTACGTCAAACCGAAACAAAAATGATTAAAAGAAAGGGATTTACTTTCTTTTTTTTCATTTTTCTTTTTTTCATTTTTCTTCGCGGCGAGCCGTCGCGCGCGTTATGGCAATCACTTTTTAAGACGACATCAAAAATGAAGGAGCGTTTCATTTGATTTCCGATAGAAATATATGTTGATAAAAATATAATTACATCAATTAAAAGAAGAGGAGATTCAAAATGAAAAAGGCCGTATTTTTGTTTGACATTGACGACACCTGTTACAACGGTTATTCGCCGGGCGATTTGATGAAAGCCGAAGTTGCCGGCGGTTTTTACAAAAAAGAAGAAATGGACGGTTTGATTGCCGACCTCAAGGAAAAATACATGGAAAAAGAACCGTACGAAGAGCTGGCGGAACTTTACGTTCGGGACATGGCGAAAATTTTGGCCGGAAAAGACCGAAATATTTTGTACGAACACGCCAAAACGGTTTTTGAGAAAAATATCGACAAGCTGAACGACTTTTTGCCGGCCATCATCGACCGGTACGGAAAAACGCATGACTTTTATTTTGTTTCCGGCGGTTTTGATTATTCCGTGCAGGCGGTCGCCGACATTTTCGGCGCGGCCGGCTATGCGGCGACGACGCTGAAAACCAAAGACGGCGTCTATCAAAATGAAATCATCAAAGACATGTCGTACGCCGCCGACAAGTCCCGGGAAGCGGAAATCATCATGAAAAAATATCCGAAAAAAGGATCGATTGCGTTCGGCGACGCGACGGCGGACGCGGGGATGATGAAATTCACCGAGTTTGGGATTTACGTGCATCCGAACGATAAAGTGAAAGAACTGGCGGCAAAAAACGGATGGAACGTTGTCGACGATCGGAAAGCTGTTTTTCAAAAAGTGGTTGATCTTTTGGGATAAAATTTCAACCGAATATACAAATTTAACGACATCCTTTTTTATTTTTAGTATGCGGCGTTTGCCGCCTTTTCTTCTTCAAGTCCATTTTCAAGAATATACCCTCAAAAAGATGAATACCAACAGCATTTTAACATATATATATATAAAATTAAATAATAAACAGCCACATAATATTGATTTTTGAAAAACGTTGTATAGAGGCCGTGCAAATTTCAAATCGGCAAAAAATTGCGTCAAAAATAAACGTCGAAAAACGGAATCTATATTAAAAGAAAAAAATCAAAACCGTGACTAATGACGTATATATTTAATAAAAATTTTATCTGAATAAATATATATAATTTTAAAAATATAGAATAATTCATAGAATTATATCTGTGAGATAATAGTAGAGATATAATCCTATAGTTTAAAGGAGGGATATAATTGATAAAGAGACGATTGACCCCGATTATTATATTTTTATTGACGCTTATGGCGCTGACCGGAACAGCCGCTGCTCTTTCGGGAGACGGAACATCCGCCGACACCGCTTATATCGTCGACGACAATTCAAATTTAACCGCATGGGAAGACGTTGCCCAACCAAACCAATTCGTTAAAGTAACAGCTCTTGATCTTTTGGACGAAGTTCTTTTAAGCGCACAGTCCGATACAACTGTTCTTTTGACGAACGGACCCTACACCGCAACTCAATATTTGATTTTGTCATCCGAAGAAGGAATCACGGTAACAAATGATGCCGGCGCTTCGCCGGTGATTCAATTAACCGGAGTGACGGATGGTTTTAAAATCCAATCCAACCGGACGACGATCAAAAACGTCACTCTTGACGGCACAAATACGGCAGATTACGGATTCCGGGTCCAAATTGATTACAACACCGGACTGGGCGGACACAACATTATATTCGACAATGTCACAGCCACAAACATGAATAAAACAGCTTTTGATTTCAGCCGCAACACTAATTGCAGTTACACAAATCTCACCGCTATAAACAACGGCGCTTTTGGCCTGACAATCACTCAAGGAAATAATGTCACCGTTTTAAACACCGTTACCCAAAACAATTCGTGGGGCGGTGTAAACGTCAACAACAAGCCGCAAGGAGACGCCTATGATATGCCAACGGCTGATATTGACATCTCCGGTATTCAGTCCCTGGAAATAAACCCGATTACGCTTGAAGAATACAACACGTCTTCAGCATCTGAAATTCGGAGTAATACGGACGTCCCCTCAAACATTGATTTGAATAATATGTCCGTCGTTGTTTCAAATAGCGGCCCGGGAGGAGTTGAGGACGACACAACAACCCCAATGTCCACAAAACTTGTGACATTAAATATCAACAATACGGAAACACAAAACGGTTCCGTTTTGTCTAAACTTTTAGAAGAATCCGTTGACGGAAATGAAGTGAATGTTCCGGCCGGAAACTTCAATGTCGGAAACGTCACAATCCCTGCAAATATCACAATTGTGGGGTCCGGAAACCCGACGATTATCGGAATTTTAACGCCTGCCCCGGGCATTGACCCGCCCGTTGAAGAAGGCGTTACCGTTACTCCGCCGCCGGCCGGCTCAGGCGGCGGCACCGGACAAGCCACTGTTGTGAACACGACTCAAACCAACAACACCACAACAAACAACACAACGACCAACGATACAACAACAAACAACACAACACCACCGACAAACACTTCCGATACATCCAACACGTCGCCGAATACCACGCCCAATAACACATCAACTCCGAGCAGCGAAAGCTGGTGGGACCAATACATGTGGTACGTGATCGGCGCAATCATCGTGATTTTGATTGTCGCTGCCGGCGCATACTATTACTTCTACGTGTACAAACCGAAAAACAGTTAAGGAAAGGGATTTTCCCTTTCTTTTTATTTATTTTCAACACCAATTATTTTCAACACCAATTATTTTCAACACCAATTATTTTCAACACCAATTTCAGCTTTTCTCATCCTAAAATTCAATAAAAAAAGCCGGCGTCATCTTTGACGCCGGCTTTGGTCTTTTTTGCCTGTATGGTTGTCATCCGTTTTTGAATTTTTTTATTGAATTTAGGGCAGCGGTTTGTTATACCGGCTGCGGCCGGGCACGTATTTGTTGTACAAATACATCACCGGCGTGAGCAGCAACGTCAACAAGACCGGCAGCAAGATCCACCAATCGCTCAGCTGACAGTAGTAAACGTAGAACCACACCGCTGTGCAGAACAGAACGAAAATCCACACCAAAGTGATGATCCACCACTTGTTGCTGATTCTGTCGTTGTCAATGTCCGGGTCATCCTTGTACCGCTTGTACAGGAATCCGACTTGGACGGCCAGCAAAACCAAAAGCAAGGCGTAGAGCCACCACCAATGGAACACCGGACAGCCGGCGTCGACGACAACCGGCTCATCAACGGCCGGTGGTTTGACGTCGGGGTCAACGGTTGGTTCAAAACCGACCGGATCGTTTTTGGGGATAATTGTGGCGTTACCTTCGCCGCCGCCACTGCCGGATTTCGGGACGGTGATTGTTGCGGTTGAGTTTTTGAAAACACCGGAACCGTCGTCGTCTTCGATGACAGCCATATTTTTGTACGTACCGGCGGACGTATATGTTTTTGTATAAGTGAGCGTGGCAGATTCACCGCTGGTGAGCGTCAGCCCGGTTCCGGCAACGTAATTGCCACCTGTTAAAGTGACGTTTGTTGTATCAACGAGCAAGTCGTTCGCACTCACATAAACCAGTACCGGATCCGTTCCGCCAAGTTCATCGGCGACCATGGCCAAATCTTTCGAAATCGGGTATCCGTTTGTGACGGTCACTTTGTAGTAAGCGTCGCCGCCACCTTTCGGAAGTTCGGCTTCTTTCCCCCAGCGAATTCCATCCGTGCTGACAATTTTGTCGATGGCGACGGCGTCAATCGGAATCGTCGGTGTGTTGAACGGAAGGTAGTATGTGTTTTTGGACGGATAGTCGTAAACTGCCAAATCGGAAACCGTATGATCCGGCGCCGTAAAATTGACAAAACACATATTATCGTCGCTCACGTGCAAATGATCTGTGGAAGCCGGCGTTCCGGTCAACTCAATCCGATAAGTGATCACGTATTTCGTATGCGAATTCTTTGTGAGTGGGATGTTTTCAACAACGGCTTGATTTTCATAATCATCTCGAAGCTGGAACTGCAGCGTATTTCCGGAAACGGAAACCACATCTCTTGTCACGCCATCAAAATCGCTTGTAATATCCGTGCCGGCCGGGTTGTCATCCACATAAACCATCGCGGAATAGGAACCTGCAACGTAGGTGAAATTCGGGTCTGCTGAATCTTGCACATACAAATTGTCTACCGGTACGTAAAATTTTGTCGCAGCGGAGTTAACCGAACTTACCAACAAAGGACCGATGCTGCTGTATTCCGTTGGATCCATATAAAAAGACGGATCGGAAGCCAATTTTTTGAGTTCTTTGGTTGTGTTCAAATAAGTCCAAACATTAACCGCCTGAATCGGCCACCATTGACCATCACTGTTATTGTAATAAAGTTCAGAAATATTACAGAACGTCCGAACGCCCATAATATTTGTTCCCCAGCTTTCGATTGGCGATGTATTATATCCTTGAAATCTGGCGTCATCGTAATATTGAGCCGGAGGAACCGGAATATCATCCATATCACAATCAGCAGATTCATTAAATACCGGATATAAATGTCCGATTCCCATCACATAAAGTAATGCATTCCCCTGAGTGGGATCTTTAATGATATCCGCCTGAATTTGGGCCCTCCTGTGACATTCAATAATTCCGCGCCGGGAGTAACCGAAACCCGAAACACTTGCAGGATAGAGATTATTATAGTTCGTATTTGCCCCTTTGTCATAATAATTCGAGTTTCCATCGGTAATTAAAATAACAACATTATCTCCGGAGAATTCAACTGAATCATTCAAATATTTATTTGCCAACCATAATCCGGATTCGGCGTTTGTACCACCCGTTCCGATGAGCGCTTTACCGTACTTGGGATCAACGCCTGTTGAACCTTCGTTATCGAAACTTCTGTTTAAATCATCAATTGCTTTATAGAACTCAACTTTGTCAGCGCTTTCAACTTTATAGTAATTGTATTGTGTATTCGACAAAGTGTTGCCGTTGTTATTCCTTAATCCCTTGTTTACTGTATTTTCTTTTTTGAGAGGTTCATAATAATTTTTTGAGAAAGGAATGACTGTAATTGTTGAACTGGCATTTGCATCCCAGATCTCCTTTGATGCGTTTTTCAAAGCCCTTGTCGCATAATACATGCGAACGTTAGATTCGCCCTCATAGTCTTTGTAATCTTCTGAAACCATACTGCTTGTTATGTCAAGAACAAAAATGAAATTCTTGGCTTCCGGCGGGTAGTAGGTCATTTCGACCGGATCAACATCAATCGTCAACGTCACATCGTATTCGTCGGCATTGGTTGTATTTTTCAAAACAGTTTTGTTAATCACAACCAAATCGGTGACATTGATTTTTTTGTTCGTCGCTAAACTTCCATTATCGACCAAAGTGATCGTTCCGGAGAAAACCGGACCTGTTAAATCATATCCGGAAGATGTCAAATCCGTACAGTCCATATAAGGAACGCTGACTGTTGCATGTTCCGTCAACGGATCGCTCGCATCGTCGTAAACCATTAAGGAACCGGCAGCCGATGCCAAGGGCGTGACCAAGAACAAGAGAACGAAAAATAAGGCGATAGACCTAATGATACGCATATTTATGAGACCCATATTACAAACCTACATTTCTAGTATTTTGGAATTAAATTCAAAACCAATGATAGAATGATAATAAATATTTGAAATATATAATGCTATCGTCGAAATATTAATAGTTTAATAAAATAATTACTAATTAATAACAATTATTAATAAACTAATATAATATAATTTGATTAAATGCGTAACTTTTCAAAAAGGAAGAAAGAAAAAAAGAGAAGAGAGGAAAAGAAGAGAAAAGAAGAGAAAGAAGAATTAAAAAAAGAACCGGCCGTCGGATGATTGCCGGTTCAACTTTCTTTTTGATTTTGCTTTTATGTTGTAGTTGCTTTTATGTTGATTTTGCTGTCGTTTTTGTTTTTCGTCTGTTTTTCTTTTGTTTTTTAAAAACCGTTTTTGTTTTAAATTGAATTGTTCATGATGTTTTTACACCTTGAACTTGACCGGGACGTATTTGTTGTACAAATAAATCACCGGGATCATCAACAAGGCCAGAATGACCGGCAGCCAAATCCACACATTGCTCAGAGCGCAGTGGTTGGCGTAGATGAAGATGGACGTCGCAATGACCAAGACGAGCATGATCGCCAGAATGATCCACCATTTGTTCGGCAAAGCCGCCTTATACTTCTTGTAAAGGAACGCGCTTTGAACCAGTGCCAAAGCAATCACCAGCAAGAAGACCCACGTGTAGGCAAACGGCGCGCAGCTTTCCTCATTCGGAATGGTGAGCGTGTAAACGCCGCTGTTGTTGGTCAGCGTGTAACCGTCAATCGGCGCAATCGTCAAATCGTCATTGACAACAACTTTGATGCTGCCGTCAATCGGCACATAGCCGGCCGGCGCAGATGTTTCAAAGATGGTGTACGTCGTGGCGTGCGTCAGGTAGATCTTTTCGGTATGTCCGGATTGGTTGGTGGTGTACACCATTTTCGGATTGAAAGAGCTGCCGTTGGCGTCGCGGATTTCAAACGTCGCCGTCAATTTCTTGGATGTATTGGCGCCGTCCACTTTTTCAATGATCAATTGCGTCGTGTTGTTGTCGCTTTCATAACCTTCGGCCACAGACGGAGGTGTTGTGTTGTCGGTCGGAACAACAGTCGCGTTGCCTTCACTGCCGCCGCCTCCGGGGGAAGCGACTGTGACGGTTGCGGTTGAGTTTTTAAGAGTGCCGTTTAGTGGATCGTCGTAGTCACCGGATGGTGTCGAATTGTAGTATTCCCAATCTTTGACAACGACCATATTTTTGTAAGTACCCGACGATGTGTAATCCGTTTCGTAAGTAACAACACTGGATTGACCGGAGCCCAACGCTAAGACGGGCAAAGCACCCGAATTACCATCAATCTCGACACCTGCTTTTTCAAGCAAATTGCTGCCAATCTTATCGTTGAAAATTGTTAGTTGATTTGTTCCGCCTACTTTGTCATTGACACGATCTAACGTAATCGTGCTATCATATCCGTTTGTCACAACGATCTTGTAATAAGCCGTACCGCCTTCTTTCGGCAAAGAGATGGATTTCGCCCAGTAGATTCCATCAGTACTGACGTATTTTTGGATGGAAACAGATCCAATCGGAACTGTTGGCGTATTAAACGGAACATAGTAAATGTTATTCAGGTTTGTGTAAACAGAGATATTTGTTTTGGACTCTATGTGATCCGGTGCAATGAAACTCACATAACTTCTGTTATCGATGCTGGTGTGTAGGTGATCTCCTTGAACACTGGCTTGTGGTGTAATTTGGTAAGTAATAATGTATTGTGTCTTAGAGGACGATGTCAATGGAACACCGCTTGAAATCGGATTTGCACCGAGACTGATATTCAATACACCACCGGCATCTGTGAAAGCTGTAGATGATGTAACATTAACAGGTGCGTTGCCATCAACAATGCGTTCAATCTTTACAGAGCTAGCGACGTAATCAAACGAGCCATCATTGACCTTGTCGTAGACATATAAATCGTCAACAGGCGCCCAGAAGTGTGTTGATGAAGTGACAGCACCAAGCAACAGGGGACCAATGCTGCTGTAATCTGACGGATCAGAATAGTGAGCCGGACTGCTTGCCAACGTTTTTAATTCTTTAGTGACATTAAAATAGGTCCAGCCGTTTGCCGGCAACCATGATCCGGAATTATCGACGAGTTCAGTACATGCGGGATAATTAACTGCATCTGTCGTACCAGTTCCGCCAGTATATGGATCTCCAGTTCCACCCTCTGCACAAGTATTTGTCGAATTATACCCTGCAAAACCATCATTATTAAAGATAGGATATAGGTGCCCGATTCCCATTACATAAAGAATAGCATTTCCACCGCTCGGATCTTTAATGGAAGTAGCCAAATCTCCAACTTGATCATGCCATCTCAATACACTCGGCCTGCCACTATTCCATATTACAGCATTGTTGTTACCATGGTCATAACCATAATTTGGATTTCCATCCGTAATCAGAATAACAACACGATTCTTCTGAGGAATTGCCCCATTTGCATCTGTTGTGGGGATAGTGCCATCCGTCAAAAATTCATTGGCTAACCATAATCCCGACTCTGTATTCGTACCGCTTCCGACAATTCCTCCGGAGATTTTTTCATTTTGATCTTCTACAGGATTATATGTGGTTGTATTAAGTGCTTGGATTGCCGCTTTAAATGTTACAGGATCAACACTTCCATTTACTTTATAATAGTTGTAATTTAAAAGCTTGCCATCATTGGCACTGACCAATATTCCACCACCATCATATACCGGAGCTGTTGCTCCCCTAAATAACAATCCACCTGTAGGAAGTGGTTCAAAATAATCCGCTTGGAAAGGGATAATAGTAACAGTAGATTCCGGATTTTCGGCCCAAATCTCCTCTGAAGCATTAACCAGCGCATCGAGAGCGTAATCCATTCGGACTTTTGTTTCTCCCTCAAATTCCATATACCTCTTATTGGTCATGCTGCTTGTCACGTCAAGAACGATAATGACATCCAGTTTCGGCGGCGGGTTATACGTCAATTCAGCCGGCGTAACATCAACCGTCATTGTAACATCATAATCGGTGCCGTTCTTCACGACATCTTTATTGATCGTCACCAAATCTGTCAAAGTCGCTTTTTTACCATTCGTCAGATTTCCGTTATCAATAACGGTAATCGTCCCGGATGCCACAGGTCCGACTAAATCATAACCACTGGATGTCGGATCCGAACATGTATTTGTCATCTGAATAAGTGTGTTTTTGTTCACACCATTATCGTTTACAGTGATTGTTCCGGCCGCAGACGCCAACGGCGCGGCCAGGAACAAAAGAACGAAAAATAAAGCTGTTAATTGAAGTGTATTTTTCATTGTGTCAACCCACAGTTTTGACGTTGTTAAGAAATTTTGAATATTTTTTGATAAATGATAATTTATTTTGAGAATGCCTTTTTTAGAACAAATGTTCAAATAATAACATTTCACCAGAGTATATAATATTATCTCAAACATATTGGTAGTTGATTCGTATAATTGCCAAGTTTCAAAAATATATAAATGATAATATAAATAGTTCGATATCAGAAAAAAGAAAATTGATCAGAAAAAGGAAAAGATTAAATGAAGCAGACCAAATCTGCCAAAACGAAAACAAGATCAAAATTAAATCATCGTTGAGAATGAGAGTATATTAATCATATCTATCTCATAAATATGTTTTTCATACTATGGTTCTCATACTATGTGTCTCATTCATATGTATTTCATTCATATGTGTCTCATTCATATGTTTTCATACATTGAATAATTTTGAAGATTAAATGTAAACCGTTTCATTTGAATACATGAAACGAGTTGACGTTAAGGTTAACAATATCATCCCTGATAATTTTTAATATTTGGGATTCAATGATTACATTTATTAACAATAACAAAACTGTATAATTTGAGGTTATAAAAATGGACGCTAAAAATTACGTCGAAACGGTTTTGGAAGAAGTTAAGCGCCGAAACCCCGGAGAAACTGAATTCCACAACGCTGTTGCCGAAGTGCTTCACTCTTTAACGCCGGTCTTTGAGAAAAGAACGGATTTAATGGACGCCGCCATCCTGGAAAGAATTGTCGAGCCCGAGCGCGCGATTTCCTTCCGTGTCCCGTGGATGGACGACGCCGGAAAAATCCATGTCAACCGCGGTTTCCGCGTTCAGTTCAACGGCGCGATCGGACCCTACAAAGGCGGACTCCGCTTCCACCCGTCCGTGAACCAAAGCATTATCAAATTCCTTGGATTTGAACAAACTTTCAAGAATTCCCTCACCGGCCTGCCCATGGGCGGCGGAAAAGGCGGTTCGGACTTTGACCCGAAAGGCAAAACCGACGCTGAGGTCATGCGCTTCTGTCAAAGCTTTATGTCTGAATTGTACAAACACATCGGCCCCGATGTGGACGTTCCGGCCGGCGACATCGGTGTCGGCGGACGTGAAATCGGCTACATGTACGGCATGTACCGCAAATTATCCAACTCCAGCAGCCAAGGCGTGCTGACCGGAAAAGGCCTGACGTTCGGCGGCAGTCTCGGACGCACCCCCGCCACCGGTTACGGTCTCCTTTATTTCACCAACGAAATGGTGAAGGACAAAGGCGAATCCATGAAAGGAAAGACGGTTGCCATCTCCGGTTCCGGAAACGTGGCCACCTACGCCATTGAAAAAGCGCAAGAGATGGGCGCCAAAGTCGTCACCTGCAGCGACTCCGCCGGATATATTTATTGTAAAGACGGCGTTGATTTGGAAGCCGTCAAACAAATCAAAGAAGTCGAGCGCCTCAGAATTAAAGAATACGTCAACCGCTGCGGCGGCGAGTATTTCGAAGGCTGCGCCAACATTTGGGACGTGAAATGCGATGTCGCATTGCCCTGCGCCACCCAAAACGAATTAGACTTGGCGGCCGCTCAAAAATTGATCCAAAACGG
This sequence comes from Methanolapillus africanus, assembly GCF_032714475.1. NCBI lineage: Archaea > Methanobacteriati > Methanobacteriota > Methanomicrobia > Methanosarcinales > Methanosarcinaceae > Methanolapillus > Methanolapillus africanus. Next base: position 37,490 of record NZ_JAWDKD010000005.1, read on the forward strand.
CGTAAAATACGTCGTGGAAGGCGCCAACATGCCCTGTTCCTTAGACGCCATGAAAGCGTTCATCGACGCCGGCGTTTACTTCGGACCCGCCAAAGCCGCCAATGCCGGCGGTGTGGCCTGCTCCGGTTTGGAAATGACGCAAAACGCGCTCCGGTTGAGCTGGTCCTTTGAAGAAGTCGACGAAAGACTCCAAGGCATCATGAAAAACATTTTCAAGAACGCCAAGAAGTCCGCCGACGAATACGGCTACAAAGACAATCTCGTGGTCGGCGCCAACATCGCCGGTTTCATGAAAGTCGCCACCGCTATGATGGGACAAGGTTTAATTTAAAATCAATCAACCGAATCGGAAAAGAATATTTCTTTTCCTTTTTTCTTTTTTTCAATTTTTTTCTTTCTTTGCGTTTTTTGCTTGTTTTGTTTTGGTTTTTGGCGGGCGGCATGCGCGCGCGTTAAGCAGCACGTTTTCGCAGAAATTTCAAACCAAGCAGCCGGCTTAAACAAAAAAATACCGAATTTCACCTTTTTGGAAATATATAATAGATAGCCGCAGGCATTATTTCGGAACCAACATCGGCAAAAAAATACAAAAGAATAAATACTTCCCCCAAATATTTCTGATTATTAAACTTTCAAAGCCGGCTGAAGTTTAATGCACGAAATAAGGAGGAAAGAAAATGGCGATTGAACTTGAATTATCAAATATGCCTGCCGATTTAAAACTGAAATCGGTTTTAAGCGAACTGCAAAAAGACACGCAATTCTTTGTGAAAGATGTCGATCAGATTTGGTTTTATTATTCCAAAAAACCGAATTTTTCTGAGATTTTATGGTACGTCACCCGCGCCGTCAAAGAAAAATACGGGCCGCGGTTGTTGGGACAAATGAAAATCGAAGTGGAATATGATTGTCACTTTTTGGAGATTCAGATTCCGATTGCAGAGAGTGGCATCGAACTGAGTGATGAAATGATCGGCATTTGTGAAGAAGCACGAAGAATGTACGGAACGACAGCAAGTTGCTTTTTTTTGATTACACAATATGAAAAATATTGAGGTAAAAACGATGAAAAAAGAAACAAACGCGAAAAAAGAAAATGAATTTAAACCGATTCATTTTTTGCACATGGCCAAATATTTATTTAAAATAGCCCAAAATGATTACCCCATGCCTGATTCCGCTTACAGGACAGCAATTGGAAGAGCTTACTACGCCGCGTTTTTGGAAGCAAGAATTTACGCATCTGAAAACATGAATTTCGTCTGCTCAAAAACCGGAAAAGATCATACGAATTTAGCTGATTTTTATAAAAATTCGAAAGATGGCACGATTCGATATATCGGCGAGTATTTGTTTAAATTGAAAAAATGGAGAACGATCAGTGATTATGACATACCGGCAGAATTCAAAATGCCAATTAAAGAACAAGCAAAAGACGCGATTACGCATTCCATGAAAATATTTTCAAAACTCAATTAATTACGTTTCAGTTAAAAATGCCTTCTCATAACATAAACATTCATTCTAAAAAACGATTACAGCTCCAACTTTATTCGTCATTTTTATTCATAATTGAAAACAATTGACCCTTACAGCCATCTCGGCCAAGGAACGCCAAACGATTTCACCATGCTTGCCACTTCATCATGAACCGGCTTGTCTATTTTCAACAAAATCAAACCGTACAAGAGCCCGCCGGCCGTAAAAACGACAAGCAGCCAAGGAATGTTTGAAACCGGGATGAAATACGTGACCGTCAGCAGGAATGCGCACATAATAAGGGACGCTGCAACCATTTTGGCGGCCGATTTCCAGTTGTATGACACCGGAATCACTTTTTTGAGGAAGAGGTACGATAAAACCGAGTTGAGGGTCATGGCAATAATCGTGGCGATTGCTGCGCCTTCCATACCGTAGTCCGGAATCAAAACCGCGTTGAGAACAATGTTTGCCAAAATGCCGGCGGCAATGGACAGGAACGCGAATTTCGGGTGGCTGACGGCGTTGAGGCAAATGCCTTGCAGATACATAAAAACGGTAATGACTTGAATAAACGACAGCAAGTAAAGCGGAACGACGCCCGGCATGTAAGCTGCTCCGTAAAAAAGGGAAATGAAATCGGACCCGAGAACCAAAAAGCTGAAAAAGATCGGAATCGCCAACATCAGAGAAATGTTCGTCCCCACCTGTAGACCGATTGTAATTTCTTTGATTTGGCCGTTTTCATTCCAGGCGCTGAATTTCGGATACAGGACCGCTTTCATCGAGATGGCGGCCAGCCCGGCCAGCATGGAAAACTGGTAAACGATCCGGTAAATACCGGCTTCGGTTTCACCCAGATATTCACCGATGAATACGACGTCGATATTTTGATAGACCAGATAGCAGCTCATCACTAAAAAGATGAGAACGGCGTAGGTCAACAAGCGCTTAAAAATATCTTTGGAGAATGTCACCAGCTTCAAACTCGTGTAGAATTGTGCGAAAACGGCGGCCGCAATCATACCGGCCAAAAATCCGCCCATCAGTCCGAATGAATGGTATCCGAGCCAGACGAAAACAATTTGGAACAGGGAACGGACCGCCGTATTCAAGAAAAGCGACACTTGAAACGCGTTGACTTTGCCGTCGCTGTACGCCGCGTAAATCCGGCTGTTGTAGAAATAATCGATCAGCAGGGCGGCGATAATCCACCAGAGGATACCGGTTTTAACAATGGTGGATTCCGGAAACAGGACCGACGAGATGAGCAGCAGCGCAACGACCAGCATCAAATAAACCAGACGCAAGACCATGGACGCCGAATAATATTCGTTTTTCGTCCGGCCTTCGCTAATGAGTTTGACGCCGGCTTCACCGATTCCGCTTTCGGAAAACAGGTAAAACAGCGCGTTGTAAGAGAAAAATAAAAAGTAAACGCCGACAATCGATGGGTCGACCGTCCTTGTAAAATAAATCGTGCTTAGAAACCCGATGGCTGTCAAACCGAATTGGGAAATCAGCGACACGAGCGATTGAGTCCGAAGCGTTTGTGAACGCTTGGAAGCGTCGTCGCGGCCGGAACCGCCGCTTTGACCTCTGTTTTTGTCTCTGTTTCCGAAATTCGAAAAAATGTCTGCCGTCTGAGCCATCCATTTTTAAACCGCCGTGAAGGTATTTAACAGTTGGGGATTGCTGCCGGCAAAAAGGAAAGTCAAAAGAAATCAAGCAGAAGTCAAAGGAATGGAAAAGGAAACAAAAGAATGGACAAGGATGAAAAAAATAAAAAAGATGAAAAAGATGGAAAAGATGGAAAAGGCGGGAAAAAAGAAATCAAAAAAATAGAAACGGAAGTCAAAAGAATGTAAAAACAAAGGGTCACGATAAGAACAACCAAATAAAATGGTGTTCAAATCATGATCATGCAGATGAAAAACAAATACATTTACCGTTCTAAAATTTCTGAATCCAAATTTCGGCAAATTGTGAAGCTTTTTGCCTTAGATCTGGATGCAACCCAAATATCCCAAATTGTTGGTTTAAGTCGGGTTACCATCAACCGATATTTGATGGCAATCCGCGAGCGGATTGCCGAATATTGTGAATTGGAATCTCCTTTTCAGGGAGAAGTTGAAGTTGATGAGTCTTACTTTGGCCCAAAACGTGTAAAGGGAAAGAGAGGACGCGGTGCCGGCAGCAAAACAATCGTATTTGGATTAGTAAAACGGCAAGGGAAGGTTTACACGGAAATCGTTCCGGATTGTTCCAAATCAACATTACAGTCAATCATTAAAGGAAAAGTTGAGCCGGATAGTGTTATTTACTCTGACAACTGGCACGGATATGATGGATTGGTTGATGTGGGATATGATAAACACTATCGTGTGGACCATGGAAAAGATGAATTTGTCAATGGAAAATCCCATATTAATGGGATTGAAGGATTCTGGGGTTTTTCTAAAACCAGAATGAGTAAGTACAGAGGGATTGATAAAAGATATTTTAATCTTTACTTAAAAGAATGTGAATTTAGGTACAATTATAGGAATGAGAATTTATATCTGAAAATCCTGGAAATTATCAGAGAAAATCCTCTATTCTTATCATGACCCAAAACAAATTCGTAGAGAATAAATAGAATTAAATAACTTGCCTGAATATTGGCTTTTTATTTGGAGTTTGACTTCATATTGTTTTTATTTTTTATTTTATTGGTTTAATTTTAATCATACCAATGATTTGAGAGGTATAAAATTGGCACAGAAAAGTAATCATGAGCCCGCAAAACCGGTTGACGAAAAACCGGCGGCGCCGGTTTCAACCGAAACGGCTCACAAAGATTCAAAATCTGATGACTTGGCGCACAAATACCTCGGAGACAAAAGTTCCATCTTAACAAGCGTTTTTTACGGTGTTTTGCTTTTGATTTCCGCAATTTTGGCGTTTGTCATCCGTATCGCTCCCCGCGAGGGCGTTTTTTTAAGCAACGGGTTCATCCGGCTCGGTGAAAACGATCCTTGGTACCACTGGAGAAACATCGACTATCTGCTTCATAATTATCCGCACATGTCCTGGTTCGACCCGTCCACCACTTACCCGTACGGCACCAACCAAGCGTTCGCACCACTTTTTGACATGATGGCGGCGACTTTTATTAAGATTCTTCAATTCTTGACCGGCAACACGTCTTCCGATTACGCGATGACAATTTTCGCCTACTGGCCCTGTCTTTTGGCAGCGCTTTGCGTGATTGTGATTTACTTCGTCGCGAAGAAAATCTTTAACAGCCGCGCCGTGGGTCTCGGATCCGCGTTCTTCGTCGCGATTGTGCCCGGACAGATTTTGTCCAGAAGTATTATCGGATTCTCCGACCACCACATTGCCGAAGTTCTGTTCAGCTCCATCGCCATTTTCTTCTTAATTGTCACGCTGTTGAAGGCGAAAGACAAGGTCATTACGTATGCCGATTTGAAAAACAAGAATGTGTCCGCTTTAAAACCGATTATTCCGTATGCGGTCTTAACGGGTATTTTCCTCGGCCTTTACGCCCTCATTTGGGAAGGCGCGCTTCTCTTTGCGTTTATGATCGGCCTTTTCGTGGTCGTTCAAATGATGGCCAACCACATGAGAAAAGAAAGCACGGTCTTCATTGCGATTACCGGCATGATCATCTTTGCCATTAACTTGATCTTGGTGGTCATCACCCCGCAGATTGGCGAATACAAATCCCTTCACATTTTAGCGCTCAGCGCCGGATTGATTGCGATTCTCGCCATGGCGATTTTGTCCTACCTGCTGGAGAAGAAAAACCTTAACCGGCTCTACTACCCGGTTATTTTGATCGTTCTCGGCGCCGCGGCCGCTATTGCCGGCAGTTTGATTTCCGATACCGTCAAAAACGCGGTTTTCGGCGTCGTCGGCTTCTTTACGAGAACAGGCGGCGCGCTGACGATCGGCGAAGCTTCGCCGTTCTTCGGAACATCCATCCCGCCGATTGCGTTTACGGCATTGATCGCCGTCTTCTTAATCGTCCTGCCGTTCTTGGGAACGCCGTACATTAAGAAAGACTACACCAAAGCGGTTTATCTGATTTGCTGGACCGTGGCGTTCTTGATTTTGATGATGGTTTCCGGCGACGGATTCGTCAAACTTTACGGCAGCTTCTCCGTTTTCGGATACATTTGGCTGATCGCGCTTCCGCTTTTGACTTACAAAGCCATTCGAGACAATAAGATGGAACACATCTTCTTGGTCGTTTGGACGATGGTCATTTTGTGGGCGCTGGTTCAGCAGAACCGTTTTGCGTACTACTTCATTGTTCCGATTATCATTTTGGCGATGTACCTTCTGTACGAGCTGGCCCACTACTACAAGTTAGACGTGGCGGCCGCCGAATGGAAAAAAGATATTTTGGGCAAGATGAACGGCAGCGGCGAAAGCCAAAAGGCTGACGCGAAACCGGAACCGGTTCACGCTGAAAAAGCCGACTCGAAAGGCCACCGCCCGGAATCCAAAGCTGCTAAGCAGGCTGCCCGGTCCGAAGCGGCCCGCCAGCCGGCCAAACCCAAGAAGAAATCGACGTCTGAAAAAGCGATCACCGGCGCAGTCATTATGGTTGTCGCGCTCCTGATCATTTTGGTGCCGACCGCTCTGATGACCGTTCAATACACGTACGGAACCGGCGGCCCGAACATGCCGTGGATTAACGCCACCACTTGGATGGCCAACAACACGCCGACGCCGACGCTTGATCCGTACGGCACATACACGCAACCGTTCGTTGACTTAGACGGCGACGGCAAAGCAGACCGTGTTTCCGGATCCGGTATTGAGTTCTATGAAAACCAAGTCAGCACAGTGCCGTTTGATTATCCGGACGGCTGTTACGGTATTATGTCGTGGTGGGATTACGGTCACTGGATTGAAGTGATCGGCGAACGTATGCCCAACTCCAATCCGTTCCAGTTCGGTGTCGGTGGACGCCGCGGCAATGTGACGGACCCGATGATTCCGGGATCTGCCCCGTACTTTACGGCGGAAAACGAATCGATGGCCACCTACTACTTGGAAGCCATCGACCCGCGCGAAAACATGTCGGGCGCCCGCTACATTGTGACGGACATTGAGATGGCGTCGGGGATGAGCAAATTCTATGCGATGACCGCGTGGACTTTGGACACGACCGGCTACACCGTGACGGTGCCGACCAGTGAAGGAAATATCACCTTAATCGGCAGCGACCGTTACTTCAACTCCCAAGTTGTTCAGCTGCACTTGTTTGACGCCCAGCACATGAAGCAATACCGCATGGTTTACGAATCCGAAATGGACAACGGCAACATGCGGCAGCAGGAAATTTACTACAAGAATTTGTACAACTACCTGCACACCGCAAACATCAGCAACCAGAGCAGCGGATACGTGAAAATCTTTGAATACGTGAAGGGCGCCAATGTGACCGGAACGGCAACGCCGAACTCGACGGTTTCGATCTACACGACGATTCAAACTAACCAGGGACGGACGTTCACCTACTCTCAGGAAACGACAGCCGACGCAAACGGACAATATTCGTTCACTGTGCCGTATTCCACAAGCGGACCGATTTCCGGACAAACCAACTTCGTCGTCAAGCCGACCGGCGCGTACACGCTGACAGCCGACGGCGCAACCAAAAAGGTTGAGGTTTCCGAGCAAGCGGTTTTGCAGGGACAAACGGTTCAAGTGACCTGATTCAAAGAATAAAATTTAAAAAATGAAACCGGGATTTTCCGGTTTCTTCTTTTCTTTTTTTCATTTTTTTGTGGCGAGCGGGCGGCGCGCGCGTTATGGCACGCATTTTTCGTTTGGATTTCAAAACCCGTTGGTGATTTTTGTTTAATTTTCTTTAAAATATAGGTGTCTGCTTTTTTATTTTTGTTCTTTAAGATTTGAGGTTCACTTTTTTCATCATTCCAAGCAAACCATCCCGTTTAAACAGACGCTTTGCGTCTGTTTAAACGGATACCGCACGCTTTTGAGATTGGAATAGTTAATAGTAGGTACAAATTGGAACAAGTGAACAACTGTATTGTTGGAAACTGAAAGGTACAAAACGGAAACAGAAAAAAACTGTATTGTTAGAAACAGAAGATGCAAAACGGGAACAAGAAAGACCTGTATTGTTCAGAAACAGATGATGCAAAACGGGAACAGGAAAAACCTGTATTGTTCAGAAACAGATGATGCAAAACGGGAACAGGAAAAACCTGTATTGTTCAGAAACAGATGATGCAAAACGGGAACAGGAAAAACCTGTATTGTTCAGAAACAGATGATGCAAAACGG